>DATLCA010000364.1:0-2316 GCA_035526605.1 Pyrinomonadaceae bacterium
CGGCAGTGAGGACCAGATCTATGGTGTTCCACGTTTGAAACGCGCGTGCGGCTAAAAGCACAGCGATCCCGGACGCAAGCGCGACCGGCAGATCCGTCATAACAACGGGCATGTGCGCCGCGACTGTGGGATCGATTGCGAGAAACAGCGTGACGGCGACCGCGACGGTATCGCCAAACACTCTGCGGGCCGCAAGAGCAAAACAAAACAGCAGCAGACCGTTCAACGCAAACATCGCCGTGCGTGCCCGCGATTGCAGAACAAACGGATCGTTATGAAAGTACGCGTCTTCCTCGACAAAATCGCGCTCGTCGCTTTTGTCCGCGAACGCGCGGTACGGCGTCATCTGGTACCCGAGAAGCGTGACATACGCGCCGGTCCAAAGTTTTGTTAGCGGAGGCTGTTCTGGGTTGAGGCGGAAGTCGTTCGTCTGAACGTAAGCGGCGCCGGCGCCTACGTGGTAGGCCTCATCGAACGTGAAGCTATCGAGCCCGGTCGTTATAGACGAGCGGACAATCGCGGCCGCAACGATGGCGATGATCACGGCGTAGAAAATGAGATTTCGCTTTCCGGAATGTGGCGCAGGATGAGCCGCGTCCTTTGTTTCGGTTTCCATAGGACATGTGTGACCCTTCCCTGGTTCGAATTAAGTGGCCGTAGAAAGTTCTTCTTCTTGTTTTCGTGCATTTCGTGTTTCGTGGTTTCTTCTTCAAGTTCGGCGGTTAGGTTCCGCTGCCCTAAAACCAAGACCGAAGAAGAAACCACGAAATACACGAAACAAGAAGACTGCGAAAGTTAGAACAGCGAACCCTTATCGTCCTTGCCCATCATCGCTTTTCTCACCAGCGGGATCGGCGGTCCGCCGTATGTGAGAAACGCATCGTGAAATTGCTTCCAACCGTTTCGCCCGCCACGCGAGGCGGTCCAGTCTTCGCGGAGTTTTCTGATCATCAGCTTGCCCATCGTGTAATTCAGATAAGCCGGATCGAATGTGCCGCGTGCTGATTGCTGATCGGCTTCGCCTTCGGAGCGAAGACCCTGCTCGAGAAACATCTTCTTCGATTCTTCCACCGTCATGCCCTTCGTGTGCATACCGATGGCTGACAAAAATCGCACATCGCGAAGCAAAGCCTCCTGCAGCTGGCCGATGTGCAGTTCAGGATCGCCGGCACCGAGACCGGCCTCGTACATCATCTCTTCCGTGTAATGGGCCCAGCCTTCGGCGTAAGCGTATCCGACAAAGACCTGCCCGAACTTCGACTTTGAACGGTTCGCGTGAAGGAACTGCACAAAGTGCCCGGGGTAGCCTTCATGGACGGACGTGAAAAGCAGGCTGCCTTTGCCGGGAATGTATTCGTCCTGCTTCTTCTTGTCCCATTTCGGATCCGGCGGAGACACGTAATAGACCGACGGAAGATTGTTTTCGTATGGCCCGGGGATGTTTATGTACGCGAAGTTCCAAGCCTTATAGGGCGGAGCTTGTGTGACCTTACACTCCTCGGTTCCGGGAATCGTTACGATATCTTTTTCCTGGATGAACTTTCGCAGGTCAGCCAACTGGGCCGTCGCCGCCTGCACGACGTCGGTTCCTTCCGCTTTGTGTTCCGAGGCTTTGTTGCTGCATTCGATCAACGACATCCCGGGCGCATATTTATCGCACTCGGTTTTCATTGAATCGAGATTCCGCTGCAGATCTTTTTTACCGATCTCTTCAAGCTGTGCAAGATCGATATCCACGCCCTCGGTTTGCTTGAGCATCGCCTTGAATTTATCTGAACCCAAAGCAAAGTTGTTCGTCGCCGTCGCTTCCTGCGAACCAAGCCAGGCGTCAAAATCTCGTACGGCTTTCGACGCGGCGGCGTTGGCGGCTTTGAAATCGGTCTGCGCCTGTTGGTCGGTGACGGGAGCAAACACGCCGATGACGTCCTTGTCGTAAAAATCTGCGAGGCCGCCGATCGTCTGCCGGCCGATCTTTATCAAATTCATCGCAAGCGGCGGCCGCAAATTTCCTTTTATCTGCTCGAGTGCCGCCGGAACATTTTTGGCGTACGTCGTGTAAGCCTGAATACGCGTTTCCAACGGCGCATAATTTCGGGAAACGTACACGTCAGGGTCAATCGAATCTGCGTAGTAGTAAGGATTTATGTGCGGCTGGTCTGCCGTCTCGCGCCAGAACAGATCTTTGTCGATCTGCGCGATCAGGTAATCGCGCTCGAATCGCTGTCGATCGTCGAGCTGGTCATCCTTGAAAGCCGACGCTTTTTCCCGCTCCGACTTGAGCCGCGTGATCTCTTTATTTAATCCGTCAGCCGACCA
>DATLCA010000365.1:0-12622 GCA_035526605.1 Pyrinomonadaceae bacterium
GGAAAAGCGCTAATCCAACGCTCTAAACCGCCAACAAAAATGCGGATCCCGGCCTCTGTGGTCCGCGATCCGCATAAGTCCATCCAAATCCGAATTCTAGCTCGCCGTATACCAGGGCACGTCCTTGCCTTTGCTTTCCCAGAAGATCTCGTGAACGCGTTTGATCGCGTCCATCAATTCCTGCGCATGCTCCAGCGAAACTTCCTGCTTGACCGCTGAGCAGAGCTTCGCAGCTTTCCAGAAGATGTCGTGCAGATCCGGATATGTCTCGAGATGCTGCGGTTTGAAATAGTCACTCCACAAAACCATCAGATGATGTTTCGCGAGATCGGCACGCGTCTCCTTGATCACGATAAAGCGCGTCAACGTATTTTGATAAGCAGCGCTAGCTTTTGCATCTCCGCCGTCCGGCGCTTTCAGATCCAAAATCTTTTTCGTCAACTGCAAAACCGATTCGGCTTCAACTCGCGCCTGGGCCGGATCGTAAACGCCGCACGGCGCGTCGCAATGGGCCTCGGCAATTTCAAAATCCGCATTTCTCCATTTATCAAACATTGTTCATCTCCCTGTTCTAAAAACTGTTTTGAATCGCAACTAGCCTTCCTCGGGACGCGGGCCCGCATCGATGCCTTTAACACTCGCCTGATTTACGACCCGAATTTGCAGATCATCCATTATTCTCACCTGGCAAGAAAGGCGGGTGTGGTCGCCGAGGTCGGACTTCGTGGCGAGTATCGCGCGTTCCGCGTCTTCGATTGGCCCCGGATCGCCGGCGATGATCTCGACCCGGCATGTCGTGCACCTGGCATTGCCGCCGCATCGGTGGAGGATGTCGATGCCCGAATCCTCTATCGCCAGAACGAGCTTTCGTCCGTCTTCCGCTTCGATATTAACTTTGCCGTTCGCAGTTTCGGCAGTGATTACGCGCATCAAGAAAATCTCCGATTAAATATTGTCTAGAACTTGTTTATTTGAATTTGGCATAACTGCAACCTGAAAGCAAGCATGCACTTAACTGACGCGAGTGACGGCCAGTTTTTCGGTCGGAGGCTTGTCCGACTTGTACAAAACCTTCTCGAGAAACAGCCCCGATGGCGGCGCGGTGTATTTCGCCGGCACGTCGGATTTAAATTTGAGAAGCCGCTCGAACGCGTCATACGTCAAATTTCCACGGCCGACTTCGGCGAGCATTCCGACAATGCGTCGCACCATCTTCCATAGAAAATGGCTCGCACCGATCCGGAAACAGATGAGATCGCCGTCAACGAAGACTTCTGCACGATCGACCTGGACCAATGTAGATTGCTTCTTCGTGTCGTCGGTCTCGCAAAACGATATGAAATCATGTTTGCCGACGAGCCTTTCCGCGGCCTCCCCCATCGCACGTGCGTCAAGGTCGTCTTTGATCCACCAGACAAAATTCTTCGCCATCGCTGTCCGTCGGGTCGAGATCTGATAGAGATAGTAGCGTGCGACGGCATCGTGGCGCGCGTGGAAGTCGTCGGGCGCGTTTGAAACTTTCAGAACGTTGATGTCGTGCGGAAGGATGTCGTTGAAGCCGTGCTGGATGTGACGGGGCGTGATGTTTTTCTGCAGCTCGGGAACTTTGAGATGCACGATCTGCCTGACAGCATGCACGCCCGCATCCGTCCGCCCCGAACCGAAGATCTCGGGCTTGGATTCGAATAATTGCCGAGCCGCCTCCTGCATCTCCCCCTGGATGGATTTCGCATTGTGCTGGATTTGCCAGCCGCGATATCTCGTCCCTTCGTATTCGACTTCGAGCTTCCAGGTCGGCATCTATTTCTTCAAGCTCACTTTTTCGCGAGACTCGTTGATCGCGACAAATGTGACCTCGGCCTGCGTCACTTTGACTTTTTTTCCTTTGTTGCCGAAGCGCTCCGCTTCAACGTCGACGTGGACCGTGACCGAACTGCTGCCGACCCGGAGCGTCGTCGCATAGAAGCTCACCAAATCTCCGATGAACACCGGCTCGAGAAAAATGACCTCTTTCATCGCGACGGTAACGAACCTTTCGTGCCCGGTGTGGCGGACCGCCTCGACCCCCCCGGCGACGTCGATATAACTCAGAATGATCCCGCCGAAAACTGTCCCGTGAGCGTTGGTGTCACGCGGCATCATCGTCAGACGGATGGCGGCGTCGCGAACTGGATTAGTTACTTGTTCCATAGATTTACTTTCGGAATAAGGGATAACTGATACGTGATAGCGAAAACCTAATTATCAGTTATCAGTTGTTCCGGACAGTCTGCCCCGCTACCCACGCGCGGATCGTTTCTCGCAATTCGTTCAAATGCTCGTCGAAGAAATGTCCACAATTTTCGAAAACCTTTAGCTCGGCGTCGGTGTACGGAGCGATCTCTTCATATAGCTTGCGGACATTTTCAACCGCACCGAACTCATCCTTGTCGCCGTGAACGAACAATATCGGTTTCCTGACCGCGGTCAGGAATTCGTAATCGCCGTACTTATCCACCGGAGTTCCAATGCTGATCAGCCGTACCACGCGCTGGTCCGCCATCCCGACCTCTGTTCCCGTGCGTGAGCCGAAAGAGAAACCGGCAAGCGTAATTGGCTCGCCCGGATATTCGTTTGCCAAATAGTCGAGAGCGTCGCGGACATCGGCTTGCCCACCAGGAATTTCAGTGTGCACGCCGGTCGACGCTCCAACACCGCGGAAATTAAATCTCAGTGTTACCAGCCCGGCGTCGACCAAGCCCGCGGCGGCGCGAAAGACTACCTTGTTGTGCATCGTCCCGCCGCCCAGCGGATGCGGATGGCAGACCAGCCCGACGCCTTTCGGACCACCAGCCGGCTCCTTCAAGATCGCTTCCAGCCGACCATGCGATGCAGGAATAAAAAGATTGCCTTTCGGATACATTGTTAAAGTTTCGATTCTAGGTTCTGCGCCGGTGAATCGCAACAAGTCTAAATTTGCAGCAAGGATTCGGTTGAATTTCTCACCCGGACCGGGACGTACCGCTCATTACGGCCCCTTTCGTGTCCGGGCCTTTCCGTGCATTCCGTGTATCCCGTGGTTCATGCTTCGAAAACATAAACCACGGAATACACGGAATGCACGGAAGAGCACGGACCAAAACAGAAGACGACTTTGATTTCAATGTAACCACTGAATTTCTCTCGTGCCCGAGTAGCAGCTAAGACGTATCATTTCTTGTTTCGCGTTATTCGTGTGTTTCGCGGTTTCCGCTTTCTTAGACCGAACCACGAATCACCCGAATCACACGAAACAAGAGAATTGGTCTTTGGCGACTACAACCTTTTTTGCATGTGTGAGCTTTCATCACCTTCTAGATATTTGCGTTTGATTCGTGATACTTTTTTGGATGAACTAGCCGCAGTGACGAACTTAAATGATGGAAGAGACCTTACCTCAGAGTCCGCCGGACATCCCAAATCGGACCGCTCCTGAACAAAGCAAAGCAACCTGGCGACAATACCTCGAGACTGAAGAAGCGACGCGGCTGGTCTACCTGGTGTTCGGCTTTATCGCGATCGTCATGGTCCTTTCGTTTCTCCAGTTCCGGACCGACGCCATCTGCTGCGGTGACTGGGACGGCTACTATCACATCCGCTGGAGCCAGCTGCTTTGGCAAAATTTTTCACAAGGGAAGTGGCTTCCGACGTTCGAGTGGCTGCCCCTTACGGTGCTGAACCCGCAGGACTACAACGACCATCATTTCCTTTTTCATCTTCTGCAGATCCCGTTCCTCTGGTTTTTCGAACCGGTCATGGCGGCGAAGGTCGCGGCAGTCACATTCTCCAGCCTTGCGGTCTTTTCGGTCTACTGGCTGCTCTACCGCTATAACGTCAGCTATCTCCTCGTGTGGCTCGTCGCGATATTGACCTGCGCGAACATGTTCTATTACCGGATGAACATGGCAAAGGCTCCGCCTCTGACGATCATCATCACGGTTGTCGGGATCTATCTTCTGTTCGAGCGAAAGTACATATGGCTGCTGCCGCTGATGTTCGCATTCGTCTGGACCTACAGCCTGTTCCCACTGTTGTGGTTCGGCGCCGTTATCTGGACGGTCATTATCGGGTGGAACGAGCGCCGTTTTGAGTGGAGGCCGCTGGCGTACACGAGCGCCGGAATGATTCTCGGCAATGTGATCAATCCATACTTCCCCCACAACCTCGCCCTCTTCTGGGAGCACGCTTACACGAAGATCAAGATCGGAAGCGACTTCGCGGTCGCCGTCGGTGGCGAATGGTATCCGTATACGGGCATGGAACTGCTCACGCATTTTCCAGTCGCGATGATCGCGATGCTTATCGGATACATTCTCTTCATGCCCAAAAACGGAAAGTTGCCGGAGAAGGCGACTTTCTTTTTGACCTTCGTCACGATCCTCTTGGCGGCCCAATTCCGGTCGAAGCGGTTTGCGGAATACTTTCCGCCGTTCGCAGTTTTGTTCGCCGCCTTCAGCTTGCAAGCGTTCCTTATTCCACAATCGTTACAGCTGCCCGAACATTTCAAACGCGAGATCGAGCCGTACCTCGATTTTGGAAAGAAAACAGAAACGCAGGAGCTGCACCATGCACTCAAGCTTGTCGGGATAGCGGCGCTTGGTTTTTTTCTAACAGTCTATTTCGTTTTCAATTTCCGGGGCGTCCACGCGTTCGGCGTCGATCAGGAAGGAATCGCCGAGACGATCGCCAACAACGACTCGGATTACCGCTATCGCCGTGCGATGGCCTGGGCGACCGGCGTGGATTCGAACGGCAAGGACAACATCGCGGCGGGCGAGCGAATATTCAATTGCAACTGGGACGATTTTCCCAAGCTGTTTTTTCTCGATACAAAACACAGTTACGTTTACGGGCTCGATCCGAATTATCTTTACTCGAAGAATCCGGAATTGTATAAACTGCTCCAAGACATTACGAACGCGAAGGTGGATGACGCCGCGCCGGTGATTCGCGAAAAGTTCGGGGCGAACTATGTATTCGCCGACGCGAAAGAAAACGAAGACATGTTCGCGAAGCTTCTCGAGAGCGGATGGGTCGAGATGGCGTACGAAGACGACGAGGCTCGGATCCTCAAGATCCGCGAGACAAAAGGCGAGCCGCCGAAAGAAGCGGTCGAGGACCAGCCCGAAACCGAAGAAGAGAAAAGCGTGCTGGACGCTGAAGAGAACGCGGCGAACGCAAACGTCGAAGATGAAGAGAACGGTAACTAGTTGGATAGTTTTGCTTGGGGTTGTCGTGGCTGCTTCGTCTTGCGGGCCGAACCGGCGCATTCTCGAATCCGCAAACGGCGAGAGCTCGAACGGGGAGCCCGGAGCGGCCGCTGCGAATGCGGCCCCGGCACAGAGCGGTTTCGAACAGGACCTGAATGCGATGCGGACGGCGGACTTCAAATTCATTATTGTTTTCCGGCGCAAAGATGGAAAGGCACTCGAGCAAGGCGATAAGGAACTAATCGGGAACGCCGCCTCGCAGGCCAACCGGCGACGGCTGTCCGATGAAGGTAAAGCGGTAATCATCGGCAGTAATTTTCCGTTCGCCGCCGGCGCGTTCGCCGGACTTACTGAGCGCTTCAGCATGGAAAATTATTCGAAGCCGGACAGCGGGCCGATGTACACGAACTCAAATTCCAATCAGTGATCAAGGGGAAAAATGGCTGACGAAAAAGATAAGAAAGAAGAAGTCGAGATAACGAACGAAAACATCCTTGGCGAAAAATCCGAGCATATCCAGCGTGTCTCGCTGGTATCTTCGTCGCCCTCGCCGCGCTCGATCGTTCGGGTCGTCGTGCTGGTTCTGCTGCTCCTAGCCGTAAAAGATTTTCTCGGCATTGTTATCAGCTCGCTCACCTATCTCTTCTTCATGATCGTGCTGGCGATATTTTTCGCGTATCTGATCAACCCGCTCGTCGAGTTAATTCGTAAACCGTTTGCCGGCAGCTATCCCAAGCTGATGCCGCAGTCGGTCGCGATCGCGTTGTCCTTTCTGCTTGTCTTTTCAGTGCTCGGGGTCGGGATCTATTACCTTGCCCCGGGAATTTCCCGGCAGGCTCAAGGGTTTGTCGAGAAGGCGCCCACGTATACGACATCGGTGCAGACCGCCATCAACGACATGAACCGCCGTCTCGATAGGATGCGCATCAACGACAGCGTCCAGACGCAGATCAACGAGCGTATCAATCTCTTTCTGGAAGGCGCGTCTACTTTTGTCACGACCGTGCTCGGCATGAGTGCGATCTACGTGCTCGTCTCTCTTCCCTGGCTGGTTCTTGTCCCGATCCTTGCGTTCTTCTTTTTGAAGGACGCCCATCTCTTCAAGGTGGGATTACTGCGCGTAGTTCCGGTGGGCGAGTGGCGGAGCCGCGTCGAATCTGTGGTCTACGACGTAAATCATACCTTGATCGCGTACACGCGGGCCCAGTTGATCTCGTGCGTTCTCATCGCGGTCATCTGTACTATCGGTTTTTATCTTTTAGGCAACGACTACGCGTTGCTGCTCGGCATACTGGCGGGTGTCCTGGAGTTGGTGCCGCTGCTCGGGCCATTGACCCTGGCGGTCCTCGCCACTATGGTCAGCGGGCTTGAGTCGGGGTGGCAGGCATTATGGACCCTTGTGTTCCTTGGCGTGCTAAGGATCCTGCAGGACTACGTCATATATCCCCGCATCATCCGCGAGGGAATTCACCTTCATCCGCTGGCAGTGATTTTATCCGTGCTCGCGGGTGAGCAGGTCGCGGGAATTCCTGGCGTCTTCATCGCAATTCCTCTCGTCGCGCTGCTGACCGTTTTGTACAAGCACATTCTCGAACACACATCGAGCCGAGGACTTTTTACCGGGCTGCTTGAACCGAAAGAGAACAAGGAGCTCGCGCAGCAACAGTAATGTCACCGCTCGCCTGGCTGATCGTTTTCTTTTTCGTACTGCTGTTCTTGTGTCTGCTGGTTTATGTCCTCGTGGTCCGTGCGTTCTACTGGGGCGGCAAAAAAGAGCCGCCTAAGCAGAAAGAACGAGTTCGCGAAAACCATCCGGATCGTTGAGTACGACCTCCATCTCGGCGACCAAACACGGCATTTCGAAGTCTAGGCCTTCCAGCTTTACGGCATCTTTCGCCGTCGTGACGAGAGTGTCGCACTGGTACTCCCGTGCGGCGTTTTCGATTCCCTGAATGTCAGCCTGCGTGTATCGATGATGATCGCGAAACTGCCGCGTGATCGCCGTGCCCTCATTCGCGAGCATTCTCAGAAATGGCTTAGGGTTTCCGAGGCCGCAGAACGAAAGCGTTTGCGGCGTCAATCTCTGCTCCGCCCCGGCGGGGGTGCCCGAAAGAAACGCGTCAAGAGTTCTCAGAGCGCGAAATCGCGCCTCGGCGAGGAACACATACGCGGTCGGATTTAGTTTGCGGACGCTTTGAACAAAATCCTCTGCCGAGACGGCGAGGTCCGCCCTGGTCACGACAATCGCGTGAGCCCGGCTGAGATTTTTTATCGGCTCCCGCAAATTACCGGCGGGAAGCATCCGCCCGGAGCTCAATGGACTCGTCGCATCGACGCAAACGATCTCGAGATCGCGGCGGGCGCGCCGATGTTGGAAGGCGTCGTCCAGTACAAAAGCGGTTACCGCGAAATTCTCTTTCGCCCACGCGGCCGCGGCCACACGGTCCGCGTCCGCGACGACGATCGCTTTGCCGATCAACTTCCGCGCGAGCTCGGTCGGCTCGTCCCCGCCCGTCCGCGCTTCGACGAGAATCTTCTCGCCATCGGAAACGAGAACTCGTCCGGAGCTTTCACGGCCGTAGCCGCGAGTCAGAATACAAACCTTCTCACCCGCGCCGCAGAGAATCTCGGCGACGTATGCGACAAGCGGCGTTTTGCCCGTCCCGCCCGCAGTGATGTTGCCGATGCTGATCGTCTTCGCACCAAGATCATATGATCGTAGCGTGCCGCGATCGTAGAGCGCGTTTCTGGCGTCAGCGATTTTTCCGTAGAGCCAACCGATAGGCGCAAGCAGCATAGGGTTCAGACATTAATTATTACGGAATTACAAACTCAATAATTACTCGCAGAAACGTACGGGCTTGGATACCCGACGGAATTGTCCCTGGACGTAATTATTAATTTTGTAATTCCGTAATAATCAATATCAGGAGTGGAGAAAGTTCTTCAACATTACCTTGCCGTGTTCGGTGAGAATCGATTCGGGATGAAACTGGACGCCCTCGATCGGCAACGATCGATGCCGCATCGCCATGATGAGTCCGTCCGGTGATTCAGCCGAGATCTCGAGACAATCGGGAAGAGATCCCCGCTCGACGATGAGCGAGTGGTATCTGCCCGCCTCGAAATTTCCTTCAATGCCTTCGAAGATAGTCTTGCCGTCGTGCCGGACCTCGACCGGTTTCCCGTGAACGGGTTCCGGCGCCCGAACAACCTTGCCGCCGAAGTGCTGTCCGATCGCCTGATGTCCCAAACAAACTCCGAGGACCGGAATCTTTTCAGCCAGTCGTTCCAAAACACTTAAAGAGATACCGGCACCGTCCGGGGTCCCGGGACCGGGCGAGATGAGGATCTTCTCGGGACGCAAATTACTCTCGATCTCGTCCACCGACACCTCGTCGTTTCTGACCACCCTCATATCTGCACCCAGCTCGCCGAGGTATTGCACGAGGTTGTACGTGAATGAATCGTAATTGTCTATGACGAGCAGCATTCGTTCTCTTTTACTAATTTCGGTATTCAATTTATCATAACTCGACCTACACGGAGGCCGGTAACCACAATGTCCCCTATCCTCAGATCAATTGCGTTCTTGTTGATTCTCGCAACATTCGCTGCCGCTCAAACAGATGCTGAAAAGAAGGCCGCGGCGGAGAAAGAGAACCTGAAAAAAGAAGCAGTCGTATTTCTACGCGAGACGCTTAGCGACGTGAACGGGATGCGCTCGCTGGAAAACCGGATCAGTTTTGCGTCCGAGCTGGCGGGACTGATGTGGTTTCACGACGAGCGCGAAGCTCGTTCGATGTACGCGGCATTGATCGGTGATTTCCGGGACCTGCTCATGCGATACGACGCCCAGATGAATGCGCTCGGAGTTACGCCGGAAGACGCCGAGGGCCGGACCGGCCGTATGATTTTTCTTGTAGAGCCCGACGACAAGTCTCGCGTCCTCCGGAGATTCGCGACCGCGATGGGTGTACGCCAAGCGATGGCGATGAGCATCGCGGAACACGACGCCGAACTCGCATTCGGTTTTTACAACGATAGCCTGTCGGCTATCTCGAACCCGGAATTTCGAAAGCACGCCGAGAACCGCGATTCGTATTTTGAGTCGCAGCTTCTTGTACGTATCGCCGAGAGCAATCCCGGAAAAGCGTCACAGTATGCCTCGAAGTCGCTCGCAAAAGGATTCGCTCATCATCATCTCGACCTTTTGAAAAAGATATATGAGAAAGATCCCGACAAGGGTGTAGAGTTCGGGTCGGCGATCCTCAGCAAACTCAAAGACGGAAAGGCGGAAACATCCGCCGATCTTTATCTGATCTCGGCGCTGCTCGGTTACGGCGGCGAGATCCTCGAGCTCTCACGAAAGCCGAAAGCGAAACGTCCCATTTACACGGCCGGCGAGCTGCGGGAGATTGCGGAGATCATGGCGCAGAAGATATTGGATTTGAAGGATAACGAACTTTCAAGTGCACTGTCTTACACGGACACGATCGAGAAGTATGCGCCGGGACGGGCGGCGCAAATCCGAACGCGGGTCAAGCGCGGTATGCGGAACTCAAACTTCAACGGCTCCGCAAATTCGATGTACACCGCGACAAACGAATCGTACGGGAACGCGACGATCTCCTCGAATTCGAACTCAAACGCCGCGGGTTATCAGCAGCAAGTGCGCGAGCGGGAAGAACGCGAAAAGGCCGAGCAGAAACTTATCGAAGACGTCCAAAGCCTAACGACAAAGCAGCTTCCGAAAGAAGAGCGGGAAAAGATCGTCACGCAGGCGAGGAAAATAATCATGCAGACGCCGGGTCGTGACAAAAAGATCATGAGTCTCGGCATGCTTGCGGCGCAGGTCGCCAAGATGGGCGACAAGGAACTCGCGTCCGAGATCATGCGCGACGCGGAGCGGCTCGTTAACCCGGCGCCGAAAAACTACCAGGATTTCATGCTGACGTGGATACTTGCCTCCGGTTATGCCAACGCCGATCCGGATAAGGCCTTCCCGATACTCGAAGAAACGATCGGCCGTGCGAACGACACCCTTGCGGCGTTTATCAAAGTCGGGGAGTTCATCGACGTCGCAGAAGAGATGATCCAAGACGGAGAAGTGCAAGTCGGGGCATTCGGCGGCCAAATGGTGCGCGGACTAACCGGGGAGCTCGGCATGGCGGACGCCACCATCCAAATTCTCGCCAAGGCGGATTTCGTAAAAACGAAAAACCTAACTAACCGGTTCGACCGGGCAGAGATCAGGGTCCTTGCAAAGATGATGGTCCTGCGAGCCGTTTTGAATCCGAAGGATCCGACAAAGCCTGACGTAATGATGGACGGCGAGCCGACGTCGGAGCCGATGGATAATTAGGTGAAATGTCGAATTTGAACAAGTGAAACGCTCCCCTCCCGGTTTAGGAGGGGAGGCAGCCGCTTCGACTGACGGGGCGGTGGACAAAACAAGAATCGGATGCTCCTGGACTACAACCCCGCCTCCGCTTCCCACCCCTCGTAAACAAGGGGAGCCTGGTCGGCAAAACGCGAACATGGCACCGTTCTTTAGTACCTATTACCCCAAACTCGTTCCCAAAAGCCACTGCCCCCCGTCTACAACCAACGTGACGCCGTTGATGTAATTCGCGCCGTCCGAGCACAGAAATAGAGCCGCGTTCTCGATATCCGCGATCCGGCCGAATCTTCCCAAGGGGATTTTTTTCGTGATCTTCTCTTTTAGCGCTTCGGGCAGCAGGCGCTTCATCCCTTCGGTGTCTTCGATCGGCCCGGGTGCAATTCCATTTACGCGTATGCCATGTCGTCCCCACTCCGCCGACAAGTTCCGAGTGATCGCATCCACCCCCGCCTTCGCCGCGGAGACATGTATCTGCATCGGGGTCGCGAGGTAGTGCAGCGTTGCCGAAATATTTAGAATTTGTCCTTTTGATTCCTTTAGAGTTTCGAAGGCGGCGCGGCACACATTGAACGTTCCTTTCGTGTCGATGTCCACGACGGTTCCAAAACCGTTCGACGAAAGTTGATCCGCGGCGCAGAGAAAATTGCCCGCGGCGCCGTTGATGACGATGTCGATGCGCCCGTAATGATCGACGGTCTTCTCGACGGCATTCTGCACGGCGCCGAAATCGCGAACATCAGCTGCGACTGCGAAACATCTCCCCCCGTTCTCTTCGATGAATTGTTTCTGTGCGATCAGGTTCTCGTCTTTTCGACTGGTTATCGCGAGTCTTGCTCCGTGCCTCGCAAACGCACGCGCGATACCGCCCGTGATGCCCGTTCCGCCGCCGGTTACAAACGCGACCTTACCTTGTAGAATGTCATCAGCAAATATTTTCTCCGCCATATCCGCAAGATGTTAACACACGGCTTAATTCAAAGAGAGAGCGAGAAAACGAGAACGGGCGACGGTGGGAAACTGTCATTGACATTCCTTCTTGTGTCCTGTTCCTCTTGTCCTCCGGTCTCCTCGCCCCTCCTTCGCCGGGCGATGCTCGCCTGTGTTCTAACCGCAATCGCGCTGACGGTATCCTGCGGATCTAAACCCGTCGACCCACGCTCCGTCATCCCCGGCGACGCGCTCGTGTATCTGGAATCCCGCGATCTGGCGCGTACCCTGCGGGCGATCACGGACAATCCAAAGTTCGAAGCAGCGGCGAAATTCAAACCGAATCTGGGCGTGTTGGACGGGGTCAGGATCTCGATCGCGGTCACGGGGTTCGAAACATCTGAGCAGGAAGTCACAGAAGAAAATGCAGTGCTGAAATTTCAGCCGCGATTCGTCGCGGTCGTTGAGACGAACGCGTGGGGTTGGCAGACGACGAGCTTTATCGAGAACCAACTCGGCGAGTTCGTGAACGACGTCTACGACGGCGAGGTCCAGCTCGAAAAATCACGGCGCAACGATGGTGAGTATTATGCCTGGACCGCCCAGGACGGCCGCAAGGCATTCGCTCTCCAACAGGGCAGCCTCGTCTTTTTCGGCAACGACGAAACAGCGATAGATCGCTGCCAGGCGGTAAAGCGGGGTGAAGCGGAGTCGATCTCGAAGAACTCGAAGATAGCCGACGGCGATCGAATCGCGTTTGGCTATATCTCCCCCCAGGGCGTCGGCCAGATAGCGAACATTGCGGGAGTGTCGCTGGCTATGGGGGCCAGCGAAGAGGCCGAGGTGAAGAGCTTTGTCGCCGGTGTGCTGCCGCAGATTCTCCGGAATTCGGTAAAGGATATAACGTGGTCCGCGTCACCGACGGACAAGGGAATCGAGGACAAGATCGTGGTCGCACTCGACGACGAATCGGCGCGAGTTTTCGACGAGACGCTGGCGCCCGCACAGGCCGGCGATTCGCAGCTCGCGGATTTGATCCCGGCTTCAATGGCGAGCTCTACCC
>DATLCA010000366.1:0-14305 GCA_035526605.1 Pyrinomonadaceae bacterium
TCGACGACGCATTTCGCGCCGCCGGTTATTCCGCGGACGAGGTGGAGCTTCTTCGGCAAGGTGTCCGCGAGCGGACGGCGGAGCTCGACAAGGCGACGCGTGGATCTGTCGCTGCGAACTAGCAATCGTCTTAACTAAGTAAATGAGAACGGCCCGGGTCACCCGGGCCGTTCTCGTTTGATACTTTTACCTTATCGCTCTTGGCGAGTAGATCCGAAGCTTTTTCTTCAGGGAGGGCGTTATGACCTCGATTCCGATTTCGCGGGTAACTGCTTTGTTGCCGGTGAAAGTGGCGATGTAGCCTTTCCGAAGAGTCGGTTCCAGGCTCAGTAGTAGCGTATCCAAATTCCCCTTCTTCTCGTCGGGCGTTATCGAAATCCCTCCTGTCTGATCTGACAGCTTCTTCAGAGTCTTCGTATCGACCCCATCATAAAAGCTATCGCCGATCCCCACCGAATACACCGAGACAGAGGCGTCGACGGCCGCTTGGATAGCCTCTTTTAGTTTCTTTTCGCCGTACGTATTTACGCCGTCCGAAATGAGCAAGATCACCTTTCGACCGTCTTTGGAGTCGAACTGTTCAAAAGCCAAGACCGCTTTACTGACTGAATCGAAGATAGAAGTGGCCCCGGCAGCGATCTGGGCTCTCGGTGATGCGCCTGCAGGGACGCTCATGATCACGCCGCGCCCGCCGGTCCCGAAGCCGGGCGGAGGTTCGAACTGAATTCCTCTGGTGCGTGATTTCACGGACGCAAAATTGTCGCTGAGATCGTGGATGAGTTTGACCTCGCCCGTGAACTTTACCACCGCGACCATGTCCCGGCCTTGCTTGAGGATGCGGTCGATGAAAGTTTCGGCCGCCTGTTTTTCAAACGGCAGCATCCGTTCCTGCGATGCACTGGCGTCGATCATTATCAACACACTTAGCGACTTGTACTCTTCAAAGCGGAGCGACGTGAGCGCGATGGGGCCCGACTTCGTCGTTATTTGGATATCGGTCGACTTTAGATTCTCCACCGTCTGGCCAGAATCGTCGACCACGGAAAATCGCAATTGGGCCTCTTGGGCATGGGAAGAGGCAATCGCGAGTAACACTATCAAGCCGATCGTGAATACTCGGTAAGTTAAGATCATTTCCGGTAAACCCTCCGTTGCTGCCGATAGGATATCAGACAAGTTTCGTTTATGAGTCTTGTCATATAGGCGCGAATTTTCCTGACAACTTAGCGGATGGGTAAAGCAACTAAAACGCTTGCTTCGCGATGTGCGGCCCTCAGACGGCAGCGGTATCGCCGGACCGCCGCGGTCGCGGAGCATTCAAATTCACTCTCTTTATTTAAAAAAGGAATTCAACTATGAAAGCCATCAAATACCTCTTTCTGGCTATATCTGTGTCGATGCTTCTCGCGGCAGCGGCGCTCGGCCAGCCACCGGCGAGCAAGGGACCGTACAAAGCTATCGAACTTGAAAGGTTTACTGTCCGACCCGGTATCGAGTTTGCGGATAAAGATCTCGACGAGCTGATGCGGGCGACGGAGAAACACCTTGTCGCTTCGAAGCGTTTCGACAGCGTGACCATGGCCGGTACCGCACCGACGGCGGAGACGGCCGGACCGAAACTTAGGATTTCTGGCGAGATCACCAAGTACGTTAAGGGAAACCAGGCAGCTCGCTACTTGATCGGTTTTGGAGCCGGGAAGACAAAGATTATGACCGACATCAAGATGACGGATGCGGCTACCGGCGAGGTGGTCTTTCATCAGGTTGTCGATGGCGATGTCACGTGGGGCGTCTTCGGCGGGAACTCGGATGACGCGAAGGGTGGAGTTGCGGATGAGATGATCCGTGAAATGAAGAAAAGAGGTTTCGCCGGCGAAAAGAAGAAATCGTGAGTTATCGGTCGTCGGTTATCATTTTCTGAAGATTTGAAGCAGTTATCATAGGTGGTTTTCTCCGGATCTGACAATCGACAACCAATCAGTTTCTCCCACAATATGGCTAATGCTGTTGCCATAGAAAAAGCACCGCACGAAAGTGCGGTGCTTTTTTAATTTGTGAACCGGGCGTTCGGTTTATTTATGGCGATATGTGATTCGCCCCTTCGAAAGGTCGTAGGGCGAGAGCTCCACGTCGACGCGGTCGCCCATCAGGATGCGGATGCGGTTCCGACGCATGCGGCCCGAGATAGTCGCGAGGACGATGTGCTCACTGTCTTGGATCTGTACTTTAAAAAAAGCGTTCGGCTGCTTATCCACTACCACACCCGCAAGCTCTATTAGTTCTTCTTTCATCTCGTTATTCGTATGAGTTTTGCCTGATTATTCAAACAGTCAAAACCGCAGGCAATCCTGCATTGTTCAAAATAAACCCCCAGCCGATTATTCCGGCCGGGGGTAAATATTATACGTGCACTTCTATATTACTAGAAGCGCCGCTTGGACTACCAGCGGTTTTTTCCGCCGCCGTATCCACCACCACCGCCATATCCACCACCGCCGCCGCCGCTGCGATTCTCGCGCGGTTTAGCTTCGTTGACCTTCAGGCTGCGTCCGTCGAATTCCTTGCCGTCAAAGTTCGTGATCGCGGTCTGCGCCTCTTCTTTGCTCGACATTTCGACGAAGCCGAATCCGCGTGAGCGGCCGGTTTCGCGATCTTCGACGATGTTGGCTGACTGAACCGTGCCCGCTTCCGCGAACATCTGCTCGAGATCCTGCGATGATGTATTGAAGGAAAGATTTCCTACGTAAAGTTTCGTTGACATTAAATGTGTTTTCCTTTTCCCCTACCGGGAACTGTCTAGAGAAGTGTTGGAATCGAGTAGCTTCGAAGAAAAACGGTAACAACGAAGGTCGGTTCGGATGCTCGAAAATGCAAGAGCGACTTCTATGATTATTAAATTAACCTGCTCTCTGAACTATCCAAAAACCGTCTTTGACGAACGATCTCGCACCCGGGCGAACCGATAAGAGTAGGACTACCGTAATAAGATGCTCTATTTATCCGATTGTTGCAAACTTAATCCGTCGAATAGCTGGTGTTAACCACAGCGGGACCGGGACCATCGACGGTGAAGGGCGGGCCCTTGGCCGGCCCCGACCAAAGTCGCTTTATGATGTGACGTGAAAGTTACGGCGAAGCAGGGGCCATTATTCTTGGCCGCACTTCGTCACTCTACGTCCGTTACCACGGTATCGTTGCTATAGTGTGATACGCTTGGCGACGATGGACAACAAAACCGAAGACGATGCCAGTGCGGAGCGTTTGAAACGCTTTGCGGAAATATATCGGGAAAAGATGAAGGCACGTCCGTACATGGAACTGATCGCGCGATACGACGCGATGACGGAAGCCGGGCTGGCCGTGCGGGAGCGGGTGAAGGCGGACCTCTACCTCGACACCAATCGCATGAACGAACTCCTTTATCCCGAAAACCTTTCCCTGGTTGTCAAAAACGAGAATTGAGAAGATCGTCCTCACATGGCTACTTCTTAACTCCTCGAACCCGCGAAATAAAACTACGGCTCGCGATGGATGCTCTATCCGATCGGTGTCGTGACCCTGCCGGGATAGAAATACGCTTTGAACCGCGCGGGCGAAATTCCGCGCGCACGGACGTGAGCTCCCAGCTCGGTTTGTTGCCCCCGGCTTGAGACAAGATTTTGAGGCCCCGTATCAGAGCTTTGCAACCCAAATACGAGGCCCCAATTTATCGCGAAATCGTTCGAGTTAGCTTTTACGCATAGGCATTTCCAGAAGATAAACCATCTTCCACGCATCGCCTTCTTTGACGAAGACGGACGTTGCCCAGAGCGGAGCCAGCTTCATGTCCCCGCAACTTCCTTCCGCGGTTCCTTTGTACGTGAGGATCGCCGCATCCTTCGTGATCGTCGAAGCGTGCCCGTCGCTCAGGTTCACACTGGAGACTGTGCAGGGGTTGTCGGTGGTCCACATCTTGACGTTGTTGGCTTTTCCGAACGTCGCCTTACCCGTCGAATCGAGAAAAGCAAAATCCTTGTCGCTGACGTCGCCGAAAGCTGCGGCGTCTTTCGCCTTCCAGCCTTCCCAACCTTTCTTCTCCATAGCCATCAGCGCGTCGGTCAGGGCAGCATCGCCTGAGGCGGCCGTGCCGCTGCTGTTCGAGGTTGCTGAGGCGTTCGATGTAGACGAAGTGTTCGATGTCGACGAAGTGTTCGACGAAGCGGATCTATTCACATTTGAGTTGGCGCTCCGCGACTCGCTCGGTGAAGGCATCGGTTTATTTGTACCCGGAGCTGCCGATTCGGTCTTCGGCTCGATGATCGTAACCTCGTTATGATATGCGCCCTTCCAAGAATCCCCACTGCGTACGAAAACCGTCGCGGCCGTCGCGGTCGCCGGCAGTTTTTTGCCCTCGCACGTTGCGTCCTGCGTAACCTTGTATGTCAAGACGGCAGCGTCGGCGCCGGCTTGCGTCACATGCGGTTCTGACAGAGCAAAGCTCTTTACGTCGCAACCGTCACTCGTAATCATCTTCAACGCTTCGGCGCGGGTCGGACGTTTCCCGTCATCGCCGAAGCCGACGTAGTTGTCCGATAGGTATGCTTCAAAGTACGCCCCGTCGTGGTTCTTCCATGCCTCGAAGGCCTTGCTGTCCAACGCCAGCAGGGAATCGGCCGTTGGAGCGGCCGCGGCTTTCGGCGCGGCGTTCGTGTTCACATTGGTATTAGCGTTGGCGTTCGTGTTTGCGGTTGGGGCGCACCCCGAAAGTGCAAATGCGAATACCGCAAAAAGCGAGACCATCAATATAGTCTTCATAAAGAATTCTCCTTACTTTTCTTAGTTAACTTCTAATTACTAGAGCTGTGGATGCCGCGAAATATGACACAGTTTCCGGGCGAGGACAAATGGGGAAAGCGGAAGGATGAAGGAGGACGGTGAAGGATGAACGGCGGACCGCAGAGATTTATGGAGTCATTCTTTATGCTGCGCGGCGCGTACACGATCTTGCAGACCTCGATCGTTCGGCATCACGATGGTGAAAACGAATTATTGGCCCGAGCGATCCGCAACGATCTGAAAGGAAAAATTTCGATCGTGCTTTATATCGTCGGTATAATTACGGCGTTCCTTCATCAATCGATCGCCCACTTGATCTACGTCGTCGTGGCCCTTATATGGCTCGTCCGGGACCGCCGGATCGAGTCGACGATCGAGACAAACGCCCCTTCCGCCGAGGCCCGCAATAAGCCCCGCAAACGCTCCCGAAAAATTATCGTAAAAAAAATTGGATTTCTTCCGCAAAAAAGAAATCTGAAAGTGTCTCCCCTCTGGAAAGACAAAAATTGGAATTCACTCGTGGGAGATTTGGTCCGCTGGATTGATCGGAAACGTTGAATCATTCCTGAGAAATCACTGACAGATTAGCCATTTCCCGATACTTGCATCTCCCGCGACTCCATTTCTTATCCTTCTGATTGCGTCCAAAGCCGCAACCCTTCGTTCGTGAGCGTTTCCTGTTTTCGTGATTTCTCTCAACCAAGAGAGGTAAACTATGCCCATTAAACTTGAATCCCTGCAGGCTCAGATCCCCAAAAAGGGACACGACTGGGTCGCCGCCGAAACGTCGTTTTCGGCTTTACCAACCGAAGCACAAACCCAAGCCCTCGGACTCAGCGTTACGAAGGAGGAACTTGCAAAGACCGAGCAGGCGGTGAACGCCGTCGAGGCGTTGCAATCCGAGGTTTCGTCAAAGTTCGCGGGAACCTTTTCGGCACCGGCCGCGATCGACTGGCGAAACAACGGCGGCGATTTTACAACCCCGGTCAAAGACCAGATGAGCTGCGGCTCGTGCGTCTCGTTCGCCACGATCGGGACCATCGAATCGCGGATGAACATCGCGTGCAAGAATCCGAATTTGGACCCGAATTATTCGGAAGCATTTCTGTTCTACTGCGGATGCGGAAACTGTTGCGGGGGAGGATGGAATTTCGCGCCGGCGCTGGATTTCTGCAAGAACACCGGTGTCGTGCTCGATTCCGCATTCCCCTACACTCCCGTCGACCAGCCTTGTAAGCCGGGCGTGACACCCGCGTTCAAGATCACCGGCTGGTCCAGCGCGTTGTCGATGGCGGACCGCAAAAACGTCATCGCGTCGAAGGGGCCGGTCGTTGCAGGCATGGCCGTGTTCGAGGATTTTTCGTTTTACCACAGCGGGGTGTACAAACACACAAGCGGGGTTCTCCGCGGGTACCACGCAGTCAGCGTCGTCGGGTACGACGACAACCTGCAGTGCTGGATCGCGAAAAACAGCTGGAACACGTCATGGGGAGATAACGGATTTTTCAAAATCGGTTACGGCGAATGTCAGATCGATACGAACTTCGCCTTCTACGATGTGACGCTCGAATGCCAGGGCCCGCAGCCGACCCCGTGCACGCAATATGTGGCGAGTCTGAAGCAGGTGCTGACTCTGGCACGAACAAACCTCGCGTTGCGCCGGTGCCTGCGATATTACGTTTGCGGCAAACCCTCGATCCCTCCGCTATGCTCGGCCCAGCATCTTGCGGTCGCGAAAGCGCTGGTTAAAATCCTGAAACTCTGCCCGCAATATCGAAAAGCGTTCTGCGACGCACTGGGCTAGGATCAAATAAGGAGAATGAACATGAGTGAAATAGACGATCTTGAAAAAGAACTAAATGAAAGTCTTGCCGGCCTCGGTGCTTCGAGCGAGAAGCCTTGCGGATGCCACGACGCAAAGGGCGCCGCAGCTGATAATCCATTTGCCGAATTTTCGGCTTCGGAAGATGCGGCCGCTGAATTGGAGCTCGCACTTGGGGCTCTCGGGGGCGAAGACTTTTCGGCCGAAGACGCCCTGGAGTTTGCCATGGCCTCGAGCGCGCCGTCCGTGGGACTGGAGGAGATTGTCGCTTTGACGCAGCAATATCCTGGATTGAAAATCACCTTTTCCAACTGAATCAACTGGAAGATGGTGAACGATCGGCAGGGCGTAGCTTTTTGGTTACGCCCTTTCTTTCGCGAAACAGCCCGGGTGTAAAATCATTACTTCCGGGCAGGGGCTAGTCGACGGGGGTGACAATATGAAAACCTATGACAAAAGTACAAACACGATCCACGCAAAAGAAGGGGATGTCTTTTCTATCGCGCTGGCGAGCATCCCGGGTGCCGGGTACCAATGGGACGCGGATGTCGACTCACAGAAACTCGAACTCGTCGACAAGGAATTCATCCCGCCCGCCGGCGGGGCGATCGGCGGGGCAGGTCGGGAAGTTTTTAGGTTCAAATCGTTAGCAGCTGGCGACTGCGAGATCCGATTCGTCTACAAGCGGCCCTGGGAAACTGTGAGTGCCGAGACGCACGAGATCAAGCTACACGTTAAAGAGTGAAGGGGTAGAACACTGGACGCGTGAACAATGAGGAGAAGAAATGAGGTTGCCGGCGCGATCATCGGCTGACGGTCCCGCAGCCGATAGGCGCAAACCGTCACAACTTACGGCTCGTCGGTGTATTGGTAATAGAAATCAATTTTCGCCTCATATGCTTAAACAAATACTGGCGTGCTTCGTGCTCGCTCTTCCGGTCCTCGCGCAATCGATACCCGCTCCCGTGGCCGATCATCATCAACATGTTGCAAGCCCCGCGATGGGCGCATTCCAAAAATTTCCCGGAGTGGCGGCGATTACGGCGAAGGACACCATCGCTTTGCTCGACGCCGCCGGCATAAAGAAGGCTGTGCTGCTTTCGATCGCGTACTCTTACGGGCGGCCGGGACGCGAGCCGCAGAATGAATACGAAAAAGTAAAGGAAGAGAACGACTGGGTCGGGGCGCAGGCGGCTCTTTATCCGAAACGCCTCGTGGCATTCTGCGGATTCAATCCGTTAAAAGATTACGCGCTTGCGGAACTGTCACGTTGCGCACAAAATCCGAACACGCGTCGCGGGATCAAACTGCATTTCGGAAACTCCGATGTGCGGCTGGAAAACCCGGAACACCTGGAAAAACTAAAGGCCGTTTTTCGCGCAGCGAACGCGAACAAGATGTCGATAGTCGTGCACTTGCGAGCGTCCATCTCGCTGGGCCGACCGTACGGCTCTGAGCAAGCGCGTGCGTTCCTTGAAGAGCTAATGCCGCTCGCATCCGACATCACAGTTCAGGTCGCACACCTCGGAGGATCGGGCCCGGGATTCGACGATCCAAAGGCCGACGCCTTTATGGATGCTTTGATGGACGGAATCTCCCGATTGAAAATCGCGCATCGAAAATCGCAAATTCGAAATCTCTGGTTCGATGTCGCGAGCAACGCCCATCCGAGCAACACGCCCGAACGGTCGGCGCTTCTTGCAAAACGTATCCGGCAGATCGGAGTAAAGCGGGTCCTATACGGTACGGACCTCGCCCTCGGCGGCAATCTCCCCCCTCGCGAATCTTGGTCCGAGTTCTCGAAGATCGGGCTTACAAAGTCTGAGCTGAAAACTATCGCAAAAAACCGTGCGGCATACCTTAGATAATTTGTGGCCGTGACTGGGGCCAACTGTAAGCCGGAATACGTCCAGCCCAGTATTTCTCCGGCTTTGCTGATCCGTTCAGTAAGATATACGCATGGCCAAACGACCTGGTATTTTTCCGACATTCTTCTTGTCGGGTTTCGAGTGTTCCACCTTCGATTGGAAGGAGAAAGGCCGGCGCAATCTCATCCGCGAGACCGCCCACGACAAACACGCGGGCGCCGACTATCAGCTACTTCGCCGGCTCGGAATCGCTGTCGCCCGCGAGGGGGTACCGTGGCCCTTTGTGGACCGCGGTGGAGAATACGATTTCTCCTGCATAGATCCGATGATCGAAGCGATGAACGAGGCGCAGGTCATCCCGATCTGGACCTTGTGTCATTACGGTTATCCGGACGATCTGGATCCGTTCAGCGAAGAGTTCACGAAACGTTTTGAGCGTTACGCGCGTGCGACGGCCGAGTACGTCACCGCGCGCACGCAAGGCCCGTACTTTTTTACCCCTTTCAATGAGATCTCGTTCTTCGCGTTCGGCGGCGGTGAAGCGGGCTGGATGGCGCCGCACAAAAATACCCGCGAAGACCGGTTCAAACTTCGCCAAGCGATTTGCAAAGCGGCGATTGCGGGAGTGAAGGCGATCCGCGAAGTCGAGCCGGAAGCGCGGATGGTCAACAACGATCCGCTCGTCCAGGTCGTCGCCCCGCGCGATCGTCCCGATCTCGAGGAAGCCGCGCGGGAAGAAACCTACACGGACACATTTCGAGCCTGGGATATTCTCTGCGGCAAGGAGCTTCCGGAGCTCGGCGGCACCCCGGAGATCCTCGACATTGTCGGGCCGAACAACTATTCGTTTGGGCAGATGGAATATCGTGATCCGCCCCCGCATGCGCCGCTTTCTCCGGGCGATGATCGTATAAAACCGCTGTGCGAACTTTTGGCGATTGTTTGGAAGCGATATGGTCGCCCGATGATCATTGCCGAAACGAGCGGACTAGGGAAGGGACGTGACGAATGGCTGAACGATGTGATGGACGAGTCACTAGCCGCGGTAAATGAGGGCATCGACCTTCACGGAATCTGTCTTTTTCCCGCCGTCGACATGCCGGATTGGCACGACGGAAAGTGGCTGCATAACGGCATATGCGATCTGGTCGAAGAGGGCGGCGACCTAAAGCGCGTACCCGACCAGGATTACGTCGACACGCTGCGAAAATGGCAAAAGGAACTCAACCGCGTGACCGAACTCGATGAAGATCCGTTCAGCGATCCCGTAGAGCTGCAGGATGTTATCGACGCTGCCAAGCGGCTGAAGAAAAGTTCGGATGTTAACTGGAGCTGAGAAGCGCAACCGGTACGGTGACTTCCGCTACGATTCAAAACAAACTGAACTAGTTGAGGGGAGGGGAGCTCAAAAATTAGAAAAGCCCGCGCGATCGCGGGCCGGCTTCTTATTCGGTAGTTCACAATTCACTAACGGAGTGTGCCGCCGCGCATTTGGACGCCCATCAGTCGGCCCGGGAATGTACCGAAATCTTCGATCTCAACCTGGTCCATGCCGCCGTTTCGCGCGTTTCGAAAGCGAATGCGCGCGGCGGGGATGATCGTGCCTTCACCGCGTCCGGTTTGCGGATCAATCCGAATCTCGACGTAACCAAATGGATAGTCGGCAGAGCGAAGACCATAGCGCAGCTCACCGAATCCGATCCAGCGTTGAAAGACGGCGCGGATGCGCGTTGAGCCGTTGTCTTCATCTACGATAACTGCGCTGAGCGGTTGGCCCACCGATCCGGTCAATGAGAAACGACCGAGATCGTTGTGATCCAACTCGCGCAGCAGGTCGTCCTGTCCACCACGCTGGAGCGTGTTCAAGTATTGCGTCGCCTGCGCGGCGGATGTACGTCCGTTTACGACCATCGTGAACGGCCTTGAGATGGTCCGCGTGTTGAAGCCGGTCCCATAGATAACCGCTGTGCCCGTGATAGTGGTTCCTCGTTGGCCGTATGCGGAAGCGGCGATCGCCAAAGTTATTAATGCGAAACAAAATATTCTCTTCATAGATTTATCCTCGTATTCAATTGTGAGGGGTGGGGAAGAGAATGAATGTATGCGAATGAACAAACAAAGTGCAGAGAATTCGGCGGGTGTAACGAAATCTTGTTCCGGGCTTATCGTTATGACATCAGTGTCGACTCGGGGCCGGTGCGCTCGCGAATTATGAGTTCAAGAAATGGTGAAGCCCGAGGCGGGGCTCGGGCTACGTGAGGAGGAAGTTCATTTTCGCTCCGCTCGAAGGGCGAACTTCACTCTACTTCTTGCTTTCATCTTTTAGATCGTTAACCTTCACGCCGTGGGCCTCGAATTCTGCTACGATCTGCCGGAAATTCTGATCTCCAAGTTTGATAACGGCGAACTTATCACCTGCCTGCACCGACATCCAATGCTTTTTCTTCTTAATAAATAGAAACGGAATCGCAAAGATAAAACCGACGAGCAACGCTGTCGCTATGGCTCCGCCGCCGGAAAGCATGGGCTTCTTCGAATACGAATGGTCAGCCTGTTTGATGTCTGCGTAAGCGATCTCGCGAGTTTCGCCTTTGAAGTCCGCTTTGTCGGGCACGACTTTGAAAGTAGTTTGTTCGAATGTTATGTCGGCATCGGTCTCGACCGTCTTCTTGTCTTTCGGCACCATCAATTCGACGTCGTACGTGCGGGACGGTGAGGTTTGGGCATAGCCCGAGGTCGCCGTCATAAAACAGACTAGGGTGAGAACGCAGAGAAAACGCAAGCGCATTATTCTCCTGGAGGGAATTGCAAACATTTATTTTGATCTCCTTTATATTTGGTCAGAAGGGGCAACGGAAGTATAAATTCGAAATCACAGGGGGTCAACAAAATCCCCGCGGCGTTTCCGGGATTGCTGAAGTGCGCAACTAAGACAAAAGCCATTTCTCGGCTTCGGCTTCGTCGCTGAATGCCTTTCCGAGGAGACCCCGATTGGAACCGACGAGCACGCCAAACTCGTTTAGCTCTTGGTGGCTGCTGTAGCGGTCCACGAACGCGATCTTCACGCCCCTGAAACCCATGTCGATGAGCCCGCTCGCGAGATCGTAGACGTCTGCGAGCGGGCTCTCTTCCGCGATGTCTTCGACGATCATTACCTTTGTGATCCGATTCTCAGTCAGTTTCTCGCCGATCTCGCCCCAGTATGCCGAACAGATTTCAAAGTTGTCGTGCTCGCCGGCGACGTAGGCGTAGGCGTATCCATCCCTGACTTCGAATGTGAGGTCGTACGGTTTGGTGGGATGTTCCGTTTTCATAGTTAATTAATCAGTATGTGACTCGGAGTAAATTATAGAAAAAAAAATTCAAATGGTGAATCGGAATTGAAAAAGCCCGCGATCGACTCGCGGGCTTTTTCAAAATCCCCGTAGCAATGGCTTCCGGTTATTAACTGGCTGACTATTCCGCCACCGCCATTTCCTTATCCTTGCTCTTCTTGATGCCGCCGATCTGGACGAGATTCTCGCCTTTGATCTGGTTCTTCTCGAGAACCATCTGGTTGTAAAGTTTACGCATCATCTGCATCTCTTCAGCCGCGGTTTTCGGACCTTCCATCTCGGGCTTGTTCGGACGAGCAAGATCAACTTCGTTGAGTATCAAGTTGTGCGACTTGTCGCCAAGCTCGACTTCCTTGCCGCGAGCGAAAACTTCATGACGCCCGTGATCTTTGTACCACTGTGCGACGGTCGCGTTCTGGTGCATGTGCTCGATGATGTTTCTCCAACCGATGCCGGTGTTGTATGCACAGAACGAGATCTCGCCTTCCTGCGTGCCGTAAGGGATGATGCACATCTCGGTGCGGCGGAAGTCGTAGTTGAAAAGATCCTGGAACCACATACCCGCGATGAACAGGAAGTTCCAAGGGTCCTGACGACGCTTCTCGATGTCTTCCATTGTTCGGTCCGGACCGACCTTGCCGTAATCCTTGCCCGACAAACCGAATGACTTGTCGAACTTCTTGAAGATGCCGCCAAGCGTCAAGCTATGCGGAGCCCCGTACGGATTGTAATTTTTGAGAAGCGCGAGACCCATCATGATATTCGAAAACCACTTGCCGCGGTTCGTATCGGTGATGTGCTGCATGTCGGTAACCAAGCCCTGAATGTTCAGGAACTGGGGCACCGGTGCCATCTCTTTCGTTTCCTTATTGACCATCACCGCGGTTCCGACGCCGCAGTTCGGGTGGCAGCCGCAGCTGACCTGTCCCCAATCGCTTTCGGGTCCGTGGACGACGTCCGCGAAATCGGCGAACGCTCCCATCAACGAAAGCGGGAACCAATCGCGCGTCGGTTCAGTGATGCCGACTTGATCGTGAACGTCGTGAGCGAGGTGAGCAAGCGTGTAACGCTGCTGCAGCCGACGCTGTTCCGTGATCAGCTCGTCACGGCCCGTGAACGACACGGGCTGAAACGCGATGAACGAAATCTTCTTGGGATTCTCGAGTGCGAAGCGAATGATCGTTCCGACCTGATCGTTGTTGATTCCGTTGACCAAAGTCGTAACCAAAATGATATCGACGCCGGCCTCGTGCAGGTTGTTGATCGCACGCAGTTTCACATCGAACAAGTTCCCGATCTGGCGATGCGAGTTCGCGTCGTTGCCGATACCGTCAAACTGAAGATAGACGAAACGCAGTCCGGCATCGGCAGCTTCGCGGCAGAATTCTTTCGACTTCGCGAATTCGATACCGTTCGTAGCAGCCTGCACCGAGTTGTATCCGACCTTGCGTGCATAGCGGACAGCATCGAGGAAGTGCGGTGACAGCGTCGGCTCACCACCCGAATACTGAACGGACATTTGCCGTCGGGGCTTAATCTGGATCGCGTTGTCGAGAATCTCACTCACGTCTTCCATGGAGAGCTCGTGAACGAAGCCGACCTGATTGGCATCCATGAAGCACGGGTCGCACATCATGTTGCAGCGGTTTGTAAGATCGACGGTCAGAACAGCACCGCGGCCGTACTTGACCGAAGAGGTTCCGTGATTGTGCAGCTTCTCGTCGTTGTGGGCCTCGATATCGCGACCCGGGAAGAGCGATTCGATGTGTTGAAGAAACTTGGAGTCGATCGCCATCATGTCTTCGAAATGACCATGCGTCGGGCAATCTTTGATCATCCACACCTGGCCATCACGCTCGATGATCTGGGCCTTGATCTCGCCAACCTTCTCATTGACGAGAATGCCAACTTCCTTCTCACCCGACAGGATCGATTCACGTGCTTCGATCACGCAGTTGGGGCAAAGCGAATCGGTTTGGCGGGGGAAGCCGAGCGTCGGCTTGGTCTTCTGCCACGACTTAAGCAGCGGCTTATCCGACCATTTCGGAATGAACGATTCGTTAGGCTTAAATTGGTTGACTGACTTGATGGCGTTAAATGCGCCCTTCGCTATGTAGGTCAATCCTTTTTCGAAATGTTTTACTGGTCTCATTTTTATATATTTATTCGCAAAAATGCGTTCTCGTCTAAAGGCTCGGAACCTGTAAGGTTCGTTGTCGAAGAGCGAGCTTACAATAAAGGTTGAGCAATACCCGTGCCCCCGCGGCTCAGATTTGAATATAGTGCATAACCCTAATCACCAGCACACTTCCCCCAATCCGGAGGGCTGTGTTTTAAATAACTTGCTGCAGCAAAATGACACAGATTAAGCGGCCACACCTGCGGGTGTCTTTTTGATACGCAAAAATCGATCTATTATCAACTGTCTAAGGACGCGTCACGACCAACAAACTAATCCATTAAAC
>DATLCA010000367.1:0-1503 GCA_035526605.1 Pyrinomonadaceae bacterium
TGAGTGCATTATGATCCTTCGCGGCGAAGCGGACGACCGTGCGAAAGCGACCGCGGAACTTTCCATCGAGTTGACCGCTAGGATGCTTCTGCTGTCCGGCGTCGCGGATTCCATAGAGGTCGCCCGTAGATCGGTTGAATCTAAAATTTCCGGCGGCGAAGCGTTGGAGCGGTTCCGGAAAAATATCGAATGCCAGAACGGCGACACGCGAGTATGTGACGATCCTGAAAAATTATTCGACCGCAATATTAAGAAACAAGAGATCAAGGCGTCGCGATCAGGATTTGTCGGAGCTATCGACACGCTTGCGATCGGCAACGCGCTTTCGGAGATCGGCGGTGGGCGCGTCCGTGCGGAGGACGAGATCGACGGGGCCGTCGGCTATGAATGTGTCGCTCAGCTTGGTGAACAGATCTCCGCCGGCGACCCGGTCGGCATTCTTTTCTATCGTGTCGAGGCACATCTTGAAAGCGCGCGCGCGAAACTGTCTGACGCGTACACGATTCAGTCCAACGCCCCGCCGCAAACTCCACCCCTAATTCACGAAGTAATCTCTGCGTAGCACAGTTTTGTCCGATCTCTGGGATTTCTTTCCGCTTTATTCGCTTATGAATTGCCCCGCCTTTAGATATGAATTGCCTCCGTCTTTAGACGGAGGTCCCGTCCTAGCATTCGGCGGCTTCAGCCGAAATAAAAAAGCGGCTTTGATCAAAAAAGCTTTAGCTAAAGCGCCGCGGAATTATGCAATCTTATTTTTTCGGCTGAAGCCTTTCTTGTCACTCCGTTGGCCTCCGTCTGAAGACGGGGGCAATTCATACAAGCAGGCTAGATCCTACCCAACCCATTCCTTGCCCAATCCATCCAATGCCTGTAATCTAGGTTCCAAAATGCGAATTAAACATCTTGCGATTCTTTGCCTTTTTGTTTTGTCGGCGGGAATGTTCTCGTCGTGCGCCAAGCGCACCGAGGCCCGCCGCGAGGGCTGTCAGATGAAGGTCGGGATCGTCTTCGACATCGGTGGAAAGAACGATCGGTCCTTCAACGCTGCCGCCTGGGAAGGAGTGAAGCGGGCAGAGCAGGACATGCCGATCTGCCTGTATGACGTCGAGCCGGGAAATCCAACCTCGATCGAGCCCGCCATGCGCGCATACGCGGAGAAAGGTTTTGATCTGATAATCGGCGTCGGATTTGCGCAGGGGCCGATCCTCAAACGGGTGGCAACCGACTACCCTAATATCAAGTTTGCAATCATCGACGGCGTTATCATGGAAGACGACGGCAAGACACCAAAGTCGAACGTGGCCTCGCTCGTTTTCCGCGAGCACGAAGGTTCGTATCTCGTCGGGATGATCGCGGCCGAAAAATCCAAGACAGGCGTGCTCGGATTTCTGGGCGGGATGGATATTGGACTGATCCACCGCTTCCAGAAAGGTTACGAGGAAGGCGCGAAATCCGTGAACCCGAAAGTGACCGTGATTACCAACTACGTCGGCGTCACCGATA
>DATLCA010000368.1:0-14595 GCA_035526605.1 Pyrinomonadaceae bacterium
TTTCTTTGCGAGGCCGGCGAAGTCTGATGGATCCAAAAAATATCTGATCTCCGGGTTATGGCGGATCGTCCCGGTTCCGGAACAAGGTGCGTCCACAAGGACCGTATGGAAGCTCTCATCCGCGAAAGGCAGTAAATTTTCCGCGTCATACCGGACGATGTTGACGGAATCGACGTTCTGGCGCTCACACGTCGATCTGAGAAGGTTAACCCGTGACTCGTGCAAGTCGCCGGCGACTATCAAATTCCCATCGACTCCCGAATATGCTCTCGCGATCTGCGTCGTCTTTCCTCCGGGCGCGGCGCATAAGTCGAGAAAACGGCCCGTTGGATTGTGCCCAGCCACCGCCGCCACGAGCTGCGACGCTTCGTCCTGAAAATAGATCTCGCCGGCATCGGCCATCCGGCGCAGATCGGGATTGATCGAAGGGGCCACGAACGCCCCGTCTACGATCCCGCTATTTTGATAAGGCGAAAGAACCGCGTCACCACCAGCCCGGCGAAATGCCACCCTCGGGATTCCATTGTTTGCTTTCGCTATCTGTTCGGCATCGGAAGACCCAAAGTCCGCGATCCACTTTTCTATCAGCCACCTCGGATGCGAGGTCTCGACGGAGAGGCTTTCTATTTGGTCACCAAATTTGAGGGTTGGCGGATTTTCGTTTACCCGCCGAAGGACAGCGTTCACGAGCCCTTTCGCCGATGTCTTCTTCGCCGCCTGGACGAGATTTACACTTTCGTTTATCGCGGAGTACGCGGGAACCTTATCCAGGGACGTGATCTGATATGCACCCAGCCGCAATGCGTTCCGCACCACCGTGTCGAGTTTTTTTGCACCGACAAAGTTGTTGACAATCGCGTCGAGATACATCTTTCGGCGCAATACCCCGAGCACGAGTTCATGGCAGAGGCCGCGGTCATTCGGCGAGAGCGAGGCCTCGTACTGAGGCAAAAGAACGGAGGAAAATGCGCGGTCCCGATCGATCCGATTTAAGATCTCCAACGCCGCCCGACGTGCCGGTGAAATTGTCATACGAACCGATCAGTCGTCCGCGTCCACATAATTGTTTCCTTCCTGCGAGTAATCCGGGCCGGTACCCTTCTGAAGATTTTCGTCGACGGTACGGCGATCGTCGAAAACAAAACACTCGCCGTCGAACAGACTTTCTTCCTTCGGAACTTGTTCCAGATAACGCAATATCCCGCCGTCGAGCTGGAAGACTTCTTTGAATCCGAGAGCCTTCACGTAAGGCGCAAATTTCTCGCAGCGGATGCCGCCGGTACAGAACATCGCGACTTTCTGATGAACATTCGGGTCGAGGGTTTCCTCAACAAATTTCGGCAGGTCGCTAAACTTCTCCGTGCGTGGATTAATCGCGCGCTTGAATGTGCCGCTCTTGAATTCGTAGTCGTTCCGGGTGTCGATGACGACGACTTCCGGGTCCGAAATCAGCTCGTTCCATCTGGCGGTGTCGACGTGTGTGCCGGCACCTTTAGAAATATCGACAGACTTTTTTAGGGTGACGATCTCCGGCTTTATCTTGACGTCGATCTTTCTGAACGGGCATTCATCATGAAACGAAGCTTTGAAGTTTAGTTTTGTTCGGAGAAGCTTCTGGGCCACGGTGACGAAGCGCTCGAGCATGGGAGGCTCGCCGCAGACAGTACCGTTAAAGCCTTCCTCGGCGATTATGATAGTCCCCTTAATGGAATCCTCGTCCATAGCGTCGCGCAGCAACTGCCTCAGACTCGGCAGCTCCTCAGACGAAAGCGCTTTGAATTCGTAAAAAGCAATGATTTGGAACTTCCCTTCTAGCCGCATCAACTTCCGAACACTTCCCCGATCTCGGGGCGAACACCGTTTAAAAAATCTCTCGAGCTTACTCGCCGCTTTCCTTCCAACTGGAGCTCATTTATCTGCAGAACCGAATCGCCGCCGCAAAAAATCAATAACCGGTCGCCGGAGGCTTCGATGATTTCGCCGGGCCGTAAAAGTTCATGTGCACTTTCAACAACAATGGAGCTCCAAACCGTTAGTTTCTTGCCGCGGAAAAAAGTGAACGCGGTCGGAAAAGGTTGGAAGCCGCGAACCCGGTTCGAGATGTCCCGGGCGTTCAACATCCAACTGATAAGGCCGTCTTCCTTTTTCATTATCGGCGCCATCGACGCTTCGAGTTCGTTCTGCGTCTTTGGTGCGATCGTTTCAAAGTCGCTCAGGGTCTCCGACAATAGATCAGCTCCAAGCACGGAAAGTTTTTGCATCAGCTCGGGCGCCGTTTCGTTTTCGTCAATTTCCGCCGCACGCTGCATGAGGATCGGCCCCGTATCCAGGCCCACGTCCATCTGCATCGTGGTCACGCCTGAAACCTTTTCGCCATGAACGATCGCCCAATTTACCGGAGCCGCTCCCCGGTATTTCGGCAGCAGAGAAAAATGCACGTTGATCGCACCCATCGCAAACGCGCTTAGAAACGATTCCGGTAAGATGCGGCCATAGGCGACGACCACGGCAGCATCAGCGCCGTGTGAACGAAACTCCTCAAGGGCCTCGGGAGTTCTGACTTTGCTCGGCTGAAAGATCGGGAGGTCATGATCGAGTGCAAATTGCTTCACGGGAGAAAACGAGATCTTATTACCACGACCCGCGGGTTTGTCGGGCTGCGTGTAGACCGCCACGACCTGATGGCCGTCGTCCATGATCCGCGCCAAACTCGCTACCGCCGCGTGCGGCGTCCCCATAAAAACAATCTTCATAGCTTAGGCAAGCCCACAATCATAAAGAAAAAAGGCAAAGGCGTAAAATTCGACCTTTGCCGCCGTGCTGGATTTTCCACGCTGTTTTAATAGGCGCAGCGGTAGTTGTAAGTCTCATGCACCTTAGTCCATTTTCCGCCATCGCCACGTTTGTAAACGTAGTAGTTGTTTCCCTCGAATGCCTGGCCGATCGTAAAGATCTCGCGCACTCCATCAGCGTCGTAGTCTAGAACATCAATTAAGAGCTCGTGCCCGATCCCCGTGTCGAGATCCTTCATGCTTCCGCTCATTACGTCATCCGGTTTAACCACGGAATGCTCGTGTACAGAAAACTGTATCTTTCCGTTTGCATCCTTTTCCGCGACGAAGAAGAGCAGGCGACGTTCGGTTGCAGTAGGTGCGATCCAATAGGAACCTACAAACTCGGGGATATCATCGTCCTCCACATCGAGAGCGGTGAGGTTTTGATACCGGAGGGTCCTCGCCGCTGCCGCAGCTGCACCCTGCTTCGCGAATTCGGCAGAAACAAGCTTTTCGATCTCGCGCCTTTCGTCCAACGTCGGCTTCCGGCGAAAGGCGGGCGCGCTCGTGCTGATCTTTGCGTTCGTGGCCAATGCCATTACCAAGACGCTAAGTTTGGCTTTCACGCTCTTCGGAATTGTTTCCGCGGAGGCCCCGCCGCATTCGGTTCCGATGTTCGACTTCGCGATTGCGAGGCTACCGTCCGCCGCGCCGCCAAATATCAAGGCGTAAGTCGACATGGGTTTGTAATATGCACTCGCGAACGCTTTGTCCGCAGCTCCCTCGCCGCCTCCCGCGGCGACGAGCTTCCCTCCGTCAATGGACGCGATCGGCTCGACGCGCTTGCCGCCGTCGAGAACCGCAAAGATCACCGGCTTTGGACCGGATTTCGGTTTCTCCGCTTTTTTTTGTGGAAACGCTGAAGCGGTAAAAAGTAACGCCGCGACGATCAGCCACGGCGGTTTGGTTGAATGGGTCATCTTGTTTGCTGTTGTTTTTTGGCGCGTTGTCTCAGACCCGCTGCGACACGGACTTGCCCTGCATGAACTGGAGCAGGTACTCGCGACCGCCGGCTTTCGAATCCGTCCCGCTCATGTTGAACCCCCCGAACGGGTGGACGCCGACAAGTGCGCCGGTGCACTTACGATTCAGATAAAGGTTCCCGACATGAAACTCGCGTCGAGCTTTCTCCAAATTAGACTGGCTGGTCGAGTAGACCGCACCAGTCAAACCGAACTCGGTACCATTTGCGATCTCGAGTGCGTGATCGAAATTTTTCGCTTTGATGACCGCAAGCACCGGGGCGAAGATCTCTTCCTGCTCAATGGTCGCTCCGGGCTCAACGTTATCGATCACGGTCGGCTCGATAAAGAAACCTTCGTCATCAACTCCCGCACCGCCCGCGACGATCTTGCCGCCTTCACTCTTGCCCTTCTTGATGTAGTCGAGCGTCTTGTCGAAAGAGCGCTTGTTGATGACCGCCGCAACATTTGTGTCGGCCTCGGTTGGCTGGCCGATCTTGAGACTGTTGGTGAGGGCGACGACTTTCTCCATCAGCTCATCGTGTACCTTCTCGTCCACGATGAGACGCGAGCACGCCGAGCACTTTTGTCCCTGATATCCGAACGCCGCTTGGACCGCGCCCGTGGCCGCGGAATCAAGGTCTGCATCCGCGGCGACGACGATCGCGTCTTTACCGCCCATCTCAGCGACGACGCGCTTGATCCAGATCTGACCTTCGCGCGGTTTCGCCGCAACTTCGTTGATGTGCAAGCCGACCTGCTTCGAGCCCGTGAACGAAATGAATCGCGTTTTCGGACTTGTCGTCATCGCTTCGCCGGTGTCAGCACTTCCCGTAAGGAAGTTTACGACGCCCGCCGGCAGACCGACTTCCTCCACGATCTCCATAAACTTTGCGGCAATCGTCGGGGAATCGGAGGACGGTTTCAGAACCACAGTGTTGCCCGTGACGACGGCAGCCATCGTCATGCCCGCCATGATCGCGAGCGGAAAGTTCCACGGCGGAATAACGGCGCCGACACCGAGCGGAATGTATTCGAGTGAGTTGTTCTCGCCCTCGATCTTAGTGATCGGCTGTTTCTCGGACCAGCGCAGCATCTCGCGACCGTAGAACTCCATGAAGTCGATCGCTTCGGCCGTGTCGCCGTCCGCCTCCGACCACGTCTTCGCGACTTCGAACACCATCCAGGCCGAGAGCTCGTGCTTTCTCTGTCTCATCACGTCGGCGATCTTGAAGAGATATTCCGCGCGCTCGGCGGCCGGAACATTCCGCCATATTTTGAAGGCCGCAGTCGCGGCGTCGATCGCTTTATCGACCAGGGACGTGTCCGTGTCCACTTCCGAAAACACGCCGACGACTTCATTCTTGTTTGCCGGATTGATGCTCTCGAACTTGCCCGGCAAAGTTATCTTCTCGCCATTGATCACGACCGGATATTCACGACCCAGCTCGGCACGCACGTTCTCGAGCGCGGCCTTCATCGCCGCGGCGTTTGCGGGATTCGAATAATCCGTAAACGCCTCGTTCCTGAATTCATCCATCACTTTTTGTGTCTGCATATTTTTGTCTACCGATATTTTTGCCTATCGAGCTCACTCAGCTCCCACACATCCAGAAGCTCCGGCCGCACGGGCTCGGAATCCTGCTGCCAGCCGATAACAAATCGCGGCTCCTGCGTATCGTGCGTGTGCTTTACGTAGCTGAGGATCAACGTCCAACCCTCGTCGAGATACTTGTTCAGTTCGCGCCACGAGGTCGCTTCCGCCGTCGTTCGGGTATTCCCAATATCCATTACCATTTCCCCGTTTTCTGTAAGGTTTTGATTTTACGCTTCGCAAGCTGGCGTTTCAACGCACTCATCCGATCGAGAAAAACGATCCCGTCGCAGTGATCCGTTTCGTGCAGAACGCAACGCGCGGCAAGGTCCTTGAGATCGAGCTCGAATTTAACACCCTTCACGTCCTGGGCCCGGACGATGACACGCATCTGGCGCTGCACGGTTTGAAAAACGCCCGGGAAGGAAAGGCAGCCTTCCTCGCCGACCTGTTCGCCTTCGACGGTTATGATCTCGGGGTTAATGAACGTGAGCCGGTTTGATTTTCCTTCTTCGTCGGGCACGTCCATCACGAATAGACGCCGCGAATCGAATACCTGCGGCGCCGCCAGGCCGACCCCTCCCGCGTCGTACATCGTCTCGAACATATCGCCGACGACGCGTTCGAGGCCGCTGCCGAATTCCTCTTCGGCTACCGGTTTTCCGACCGATAAAAGGACCGGTTCCGGAAAGTGGGCGATGCTGAGCAAGGACATAGGGACCTAGTTTAGCCCATTTTCCGGATCGTATCGAGTGAAGCTAATGTACGCCCGACATTTTCGGAAGGCAGAAGATTGGTGGTCTCTTCAGTTACGCTGACTGTGGGTTCGAGGTCTTTCGCCGCAAGAAGGCGGAAGGTTACAGCAGGCAATTCTGCAATATCGCCGGCCTGCTCCTCAGAACATTTTGAGCGCTTCTCCGAAAGACCGTCGCGGAGGATTACGAAGGTGAGGCTCAAGACCGCAAGATAGGTCGACGCTCGAATGTTCTGGCTTATTAACGTGTAAAAACCTGCGTAATAAAGATGCTGCCGTCACCGGCCGTTGCGATGCCGATGCCGGTCGCAGTCCAAGCTCCGTCCAGCATGTTTGTGCGGTGCGTTTTCGAATTCATCCAGCCGTGGATCGCCGTCTGGGCAAAGTCGGAGTGGGGCTCACAAACGAAAAGATTTTCGCCGATGGTTGACCAATGGCGGAGGCGTGCCGCCCTGTCAATTACAGTTTTTCCATTCGGATCGTAGTGATCGAAAAAGCCTTCCTGTGCCATCCTTCGGGAATAGCCGCGGGCGACGTCCGCGAGCTCGTCGTCCCATGAAAGCCTCCCGAGATGCGCACGCGATCGCTCCTGATTCACAAGATCGAAAACATCGCTCTCCCGGCGCGATTGCGCAGGCGTCGAAGAACAAATCACCACCGCCATCAGGACAGCCAGCACAAACGAAGGAAACAATTTCTGTTTCATCAGGATCTCCGGTTTTTGAGTTTTAAATCGATGGGGAAAGAGATTGGACGAACCGATGATACATTGCGCCGCGGCCTCGCGGCAACAAAAAACTACTCGATGGGGCCGTTTACCCGCCGGATGCGATCGCCTTCCGCCTTTGCCCAATCGCAAAGCAGAGCGGCATCACTCGCATGAATGGCCGCGTCACGGTGAATCCACAGATACGACGGCAGGGGCATCTCGCCATGCTCAACCTCCGCACAGAGCTCGTCGAGTTTGCGCACTTTCTTCCTAGCGGTATAGGTATTCCAAACGCTGAAATTCAATTCCTTTCGCCCGTCTTCGATGTGATCGGCCAGCAGCCAGTTGAACGGGGAAATTTTGGAGTACCACGGATAATGTGTCTCATTCGAATGACAGTCGTTGCACGACCGCCCGAGCACGGCCTCGACGTCCGGTGGCACTGCCGTGCTCGAGCGAAGCGTCTCGCCCTCGACGACAGGCGGGTTTGAAAAGTTGGGCCGGATAAACTGGGCGGCGAGAAAGGCAAGGGCGAGCACGATCACACCGATCTTGAGTATTTTTTTGAGCATTACCGGTGCACATTTTATCATCAAAGCTCCACCCCGCGCCCGCGGGTTTTCGGCTGTCGAAGCCGATACCCGGGTCGCAGGCTCAACTTCTACTTACATGATGTTAAAATAACCCGGTCATCAAATGTTGAAACCCACGCTTATTGCAATCCCATTCTTCGCACTCATGATCGCGATCGAGGCCTGGTTCTCGCGGCGGGAGCATCGCGGCTTTTACGAAACGAAGGACGCGTGGATAAATATTCTGATCGGCTTTGTGAGTGTAGGATTCGGCGCCGTCTTTGGCCTCTTCATCGGATCCATCTACGTTCTCGCCTACGAAATCGCGCCTTACAAATTTCCAGCCGACATGTGGTGGAGCTGGGCGATCCTTTTCTTCGTCGACGACTTCGTATATTACTGGTTCCACCGCGCCAGCCACGAGTTGAGACTCTTCTGGAATTTCCACGTGGTGCATCATTCGAGCGAAAACTACAACCTCAGTGTTGCGGTGAGGCAAAGTTGGTTCTCCGGTATATTGCATTGGGTCTTTTACGCTCCGATCATGCTCATCGGCTTCGCTCCCTGGATGTTCGCTCTCATGCACGGCTTCAATCTTATCTACCAGTTCTGGATTCACACCCGTTTTGTAAAGCGGCTGGGCGTTCTCGAATATGTTCTCAATACGCCGTCGCATCATCGTGTGCATCACGGCGTCAACAATCCCTATCTCGATAAAAACTACGCGGGCGTGCTGATCGTTTGGGACCGCCTTTTCGGATCGTTCGTTTCCGAAACCGAGACGCCGCGCTACGGCATCATAAAGCCGCTTCGCAGCTACAATCCGCTCTGGATAAACATCCATGGCTGGCATGAAATGTGGCTTGCGATGAAAGAACAAAAGTCCCCCGGCGCAAAGTTGCGATGCATATTCGGCTCGCCGAACATGGAAACTCCGGAACCCGCGGGGAGCGTAAGCGCTCCCGCCTTCCCGCACTGAAAGGTCCGCGACGCTTCCCTTTTCTCCCGGTTCTGCTTCTCGGCCAAAACCCTATGAGATCCAAGGCGCTTCTTGTTGGAATTTTAATCTGTCTGTTCGCTGTATCCGGATTTGCCCAGACCGTTGTCATCACGCCGAGGAAAACGGTCTACCGTCGCCCGAAACCGCAATACGATTTCAAAAAGACATTCACCGTTCGACGACCGACGGCAAAGGCCGCAACGCCAACCCTTTCAAAAAAGATCACAACGGCGATAAGCCCGGAGAAAGTTCTGGACCTCAACGTCCGGGAAGAAATGAGGGAGTACCAGTGGCTGGAGGAAGCGGACTACAAGGTACTATTCAATCAAAATGGCATTCTCTGTCTTGAGCTGTGGATGGTTGGAACCGCCGCCTATCCGGACAGCGTGACGAAGCGGGTCGTTGTGAACGTGTTGACCGGTAATGTCGTCCGGCCGGCCGATGCGTTCCAGAATCTTCCGGCCCTCGCGAAGCTCGTGAAGAAAGCTCAGGCCGCGGAAGTGATAGCCGCCACGAAAGAGATGAAATCGGATCCGGACGCCCGTCCCGAAGAGCTTTTCAGCGAAACCAATTTCACTGCCGCCGATTTTGACCAGTTCTCCGTCGGTGCGAAAGGCGTGACGTTCTACTACGACTACGGGTTCCCGCACGTGCTGGAAGCACTCCAGCCGGCTGGCGAATATCATTTCTCATGGGCTCAGCTAAAGCCCTTCGTTCGGAGCGACGGTTTGCTTGCACGCTTTGTTCGCTAATATAATTCTCGCAAGATGAGTCAAAGAAAGATCAGGGTCCTCGTCGCAAAGCCGGGACTCGACGGCCATGACCGCGGTGCAAAGGTTATCGCTCGTGCGCTTCGCGACGCCGGAATGGAAGTGATTTACACGGGTCTACGCCAGACGCCCGAGATGATCGCGGCGGCGGCGCTGCAGGAAGACGTCGACGCGGTCGGCATCTCGATCCTTAGTGGGGCGCATAAAACTCTTTGCCCGCGTATTGTAGATCTTCTGCATCAGAACGGAATGGATGATACGCTGATCCTGGTAGGCGGGATCGTTCCCACCGAAGACATTCAGGATTTGAAATCGAGAGGCGTCTCCGAGGTGTTCCTGCCGGGCACATCGACGGAAGACATTGTTAAATTCATCAACGAAAATGTACGAAAATAGGGGGAAAGTATGAAAATTTATGCAGCAGTTTTGATCGCCGTAGTAGCGTTTCTCGCCATCCCGGCCGAGGCTTCAAAGTGGGAGGGCCAGGTAGTCACCAAAACAAAGGTGACGACTAAGCGGGTCTCGCACAAAACCAAGGTTAAGACGAAAAAGGTCGCACACCGAACAAAACGCGGCACCCAGCACATCTATTCGAAAACCGCGGTTAAGACGCGGCCCGTGCGGCGCGCAACCTGGCACACCGGGCGGAAGGTTGTCAGCCGGACCAAAAAGATTTTCAACTAACAATTCCCGCATCGAAAAACTGGGCGCCCGATCGGGCGCCTTTTTTCATTTGGCACAACTCATGCTCTCACAAACGTACTGAGTCAATAGATTCAAATATCTTTTTCGAAAAAGAGGTTAAGTTATGAAATCTAAGGGATTAGTAAGCGTCGCAGTATTGTTCGCAGCTGTTTTGTTTGCGTACGGCCCTGCAAATGCGCAGGTTCCGGAGAAAGTTAAAGACGCCGCGGGTAAAGTGAAAGACGTTACCGTCGATGCGGCGGACAAGACCAGGGACGCCACCGTCAAGGCCGCAAAGAAAACGCGAGTGGTCGTCACCGACGGACTCGAGAAGGCCGCTGACAAAACCGGTGACGCCGCGGAAGCCACTGGAAAAGCGATCAAGTCCACGTCGAAGACGGTCGGGCATCACACCATAAACGTCACCGAAGATGTGGCAGGTGCCGCCTACGAAGGCGGAAAATGGTTCATGGTGACCACGTGGGACGGTACCAAGTGGGTCTCGAAACGGACCTGGTACGAGACAAAGAAAGTTGCCGGTGCGACCAAAGACGCGGTCCAGTAGGATCGCGAAATAAATAAACCGATACGACCGGGCGTGGGACAAATCGATTCTTAGATCGATTGTTGACCGTCCGGTTTTTTTGTCTTTTAATCAATCTCGATGAAAGAGAAAGTTAGGGTCGCAAGCGGCCAGGGATTTTGGGGGGATCTTCTTACAGCTCCGGTCGACCAGGTGCGTGGCGGGCCGATCGATTATTTAATGCTCGACTATCTGGCCGAGGTCACGATGTCGATCATGCAAAAGCAGCGAGCTCGCGACCCCCAGGCCGGCTACGCCAAGGATTTCGTATCGTTGATCCGCGAGATCCTGCCCGACTGCGTCGAGAAAAATATCAAAGTCCTTTCGAACGCCGGCGGAGTAAATGTCGCGGGATGTGCCGCGGCGATCAAAGATGTCGCTGGCGAGTTGGGCCTCGGCGGGAAAGTAAAGATCGGCGTCGTCACGGGCGACGACATTCTCGGGCGGCTGGACGAATTTGCCGAACAGGGAGTGGAGATAACGAACATGGAGACGGGGGAGCCGCTTTCCGAAGTTCGCGACCAGGTGCAATCTGCAAATGTTTATCTCGGCGCCGCGGGACTGGTAGAAGCCCTCGGCAAGGGTGCGCAGATAATCGTCGGCGGGCGACTGACGGATACGGGGCTCACCCTTGCACCGCTAATGCACGAGTTCGGCTGGACCTTCGATGATTGGGATCGGGTGTCCGCGGGCACGATCGCGGGTCACATCATCGAATGCGGCGCTCAATCCTCGGGCGGCAATTGCCAGTACGACTGGCAGAACATTCCGGATCTCGCAAACGTGGGTTTCCCGATCGTCGAAGGATTTCCGAATGGAGATTTCATCGTTACCAAACACGACGGAACCGGCGGAAAGGTTAGCGTCCAGTCAGTGAAAGAGCAGCTTCTTTACGAAATGGGCGACCCGAAAGCATATATTACGCCCGACGTGGTCGCGGATTTTTCCTCGATCAACTTGGCGCCTGACGGAGACGACCGAGTTCGCGTGTTTGGAATCAAAGGAAATCCGAAAACAGACTTCTACAAAGTCTCCATTGCATATTCCGCCGGATGGAAGGCCGTCGGAACTCTCGTCTATGCATGGCCGGACGCGTACGAAAAAGCGAAGGCCGCCGATCAGGTTTTGAGGGAACGTCTAGAAAGATTGGGATTGAAATTCGATTTGATGCTGACCGAGTTTGTCGGGGTGAGTGCGACGCACGGACATCTCGCCGGCGAGCCACGCTCGGACATCCCCGAGGTTCAATTGCGTTTTGGAGTTCGCGGACAGAATAAAGGGGACGTCGAGAGATTTACGAAAGAGCTCGCGCCCCTGATCCTGACCGGGCCTCCGGCGGTTACTGGCTTTGCCGGCGGTAGACCCAAAGTGGAAGAGATCATGGCGTACTTCCCTGCATTAATTCCGAAGAGCTTGATCGAAACGAAAGTTGAAGTAATAGACGCGTAGTTTTTAAACGCGGAGATCTCCGCGATCTCGGCGATTAAAGAGCCTATTTCTTTTCCAGAAATCTCGCGATTCCCTTTTTGCAGTCCTCGCTCATCCGAGCTTCGGCGTTGACTTGAGCCCCGCGCTCGATGGCTTCCTCAAACGACATCGTGTCGATCTCGTACAATAATTTCTTCGTCATCTCGACCGCCGACCCGCTCACGAGCGCGTACTGTTCCGCAAACCGAATCGTGTCCTCTTCAAATGTCTCGTCGTCGAAAACGCCGTGGACTAACCCATTGCTGCCGAGCTCGACCGCCATCATCTCATCCCCGAGGGTCAGCATGGCGAATGCGTCCTTCTCCGACATGTTGCGGCGAACGATCGCGGCCACGATCGCCGGCACAAACCCGATCTTCACTTCCGGAAAACCAAAGACGCCGGTGGTGTCCGAAATAATCAGATCGCACGCCATCGCGAGCCCGCAACCTCCCGCGAGAGCCCTGCCGTGAACGGCCGCAATCACAGGGATCCTCACTCGGCGAATGAGCGCAAACAACTCCGCTAAGCTCCGCGCATCTTGGAGATTTTCTTCGTACGAGCTTTCACTTATCTTTCGCAGCGACTCAAGATCCGCTCCGGAACAAAAATCTTTTCCGGCTCCACGGATGACGATCGATCGCAAACTTTCATCGTCGTCAGCATCTCGCAGCGCGGATTTCAAGGCCACCACCAGCGCGTCATTCAACGCATTGCGCTTCACTGGCCGGTTCAATGTCAGAATCCGAACCGAACCTTTTGTGTCGATTAACAACTCAAGCATTATTTTTCGCAGTAGTTCTTATCGAGTTGATCAGTTTGGTTACTTCGATCCGATCCGCGTCCACCGATTCAAATTCCTTTTCGCTGAGCACCCCGCCGAACATCAACAACTGAAGCCAGTATTCCGTATCCGCAGATTTGCGCCGAGCAACGCCGAACTCATTTACAAAAACCTCCCGCGACTCGGCGAATACCGCTTCCTTAACGTGCCGACCAATGTTCGTACCCGCGGCGAGTAACTCCTTGCTCAGAACAAATTCCTTCTTTTCGTCGACGAGATATCGGTACAGTTTTACGATACGCAAAGCAAAGGCAAACGATTTTTCCAGGACAACATTATTTTCCATGGGAGAGCTCCTTTTCTGCAGTCTAATTTTGTAATGAGGTAATTATTAATTTGGTAATGCCCACCAACAATCACATCGAGTACACCATAATGCATTTTCCTGCTATTTAATTTTGTAATGAAGTAACTATTAATTTTGTAATGTCATTACGGAATTAATAATTACCTAATTAATAATTACTGGCCGGATATCTTCGCGGCCTCATCCACCTTTGACGCAAACTCATTCAGGACGCCGGCGGCGATAATGATCTGTTCCTCGGCTTCCTTCCAGTTGCGCTGCTCTATCGCTTCGCGGATGCCGGGGAGTGTTTTGACTCCATAGCCGGTATAAAATCCCGGGGCGTAGATCTGATGTCGAAACCAATCCCGTCGCGGCAGGCCTTGCGTCCGCGTCAAGGCCCGTTCGGTTTTGTAGAGAGCTTCATCGAGCGCCGGAGAGGCTCGTCTTGTCCCCGCAGCCGCCTGGAATTTCTTAACGCTTTCGTTGAGCCGGACAATGCTGTTCTGCAGCGGCGCGAAATCCAGGAACGGAACCGCCGCTTTTTCGGCGGGCATCACATACGTTTCGGTGGGATCCTGTGCGGCCTTCAACATCCCCGAGGAGATCTGCTGATTCAAAGTACGCGTGTCCTCGCGCAGAGTATCCGCAAGGCGCGTAACCTCGCCGACGTATTGATTCAGCGTCTCCGCAAAATTAGAAAACTCGAATGGCAGTGTATCGGCATTGGCCAGCCGAAGCGTCGTGTGTCCGCAAACTTTCGCGAGTGCGATGCCGTAGGCGAAGCCGGGGTCGCCGTACTTTGTGTAATGGTCGAACGAATCGTAGATCGAGTGATATGACCCGCCGCCGTTCTCACCGCCAAAGCCGATGTTCAGAGAGGCGATGCCGAGATGCTGAAGGAATGGCGTGAAGTCGGATCCGGAGCCAAGCGGATCGATACGCAGATCGGCTCGGTCCATGGCTTCGCGGCGGGCCACCGGCGACCCGTTGATCGCTTGATCGGCGCGAGCACGGTCCCAGACGCTCATTTTTGTCTGCGGATCCGGAACAGATTTCGCCACTTCGTTCATGAACTTCTCGAGCGTGTGGGAACCGCCGATTCCCAGAAACCCGCGGCCGTTCGAATCCGTGTTGATGTACGCGACAGCTTTTCGGGCGAGCTCGTCCGCGTGCTCCTCGACCCATTCCGTCGAGCCCAGCAGACCTTGCTCCTCACCATCCCATGCCGCGTACACGATGGTCCGTTTCGGTTTCCAGCCCGTCTTCGCGAGCTCCGCGATACCCCGGGCTTCCTCCATCATCGCGACTTGGCCGCTCGTCGGATCGTCGGCTCCGTTTACCCATGCGTCCCGATGGTTGCCGCGAATTATCCACTGGTCCGGGCGCTCGCTCCCGCGCATTTTCGCGATCACGTCGTAGATCGGCTTGACGTCCCAATTAAATTCCAGCTTTAGATGAACTGTCGGTGTCCTTCCGCCGAAATGGTACGTGACCGGCAAGGCTCCACGCCAGGCGTCGGGGACCACTGCACCG
>DATLCA010000369.1:0-13805 GCA_035526605.1 Pyrinomonadaceae bacterium
GGTCCCCGCGGTTAAATGAGACGTACCAGTCTCGGCATGCGCGATGATAGAGATCGGAACGTGAAGCTTCGCAGTTGAGTCATCGGCCGGTTGAAGTCCCAGCTTATGGTCGGCGACTGCTCGCTTGTAGAATTTGTTGAAATACGCCTGCAGAGGAATTGCTGGCGTGATCGTATGGAGCTTCTTCTTCGGGGACGCCGAGCCTGATCGCAATTTGTTAGTTGTATCGGTTAAGAAGCACATGCTGGTTCCGCTTGATCAGAAACTATGCGAACAAAATATAGATGCGCGTAACCACTCAAATTCCCGTTCAGCTACGGTTGTATCAGACGTGTTAACGCACGACCCACTATCCACAATTGATCGGCCGTGAACTGATCAAAGTTGACGTTCACATCGTACTGGCCATCCATCAAACTATTATCCTCATGGCGAAGCCCCATCATGTGTCCCAGTTCATGTCTGAGAACGGAGAGGAGTTTTTTCTTCCACTGCGACTGAGGTAGGTTCTCGGTCATGAACCCATGCATCTTGATAATTCCTACTTTGCGACATCTCCTTTGGTTCTCGTTTACCAAATAGGTCCCGGGAAAACCGAAGCCAAGGACGCCGGGCACCTCGTCCCAGTCCCTCTCGACGGTTCGGTACGTAAAGACGACCAACGGAACCGGATTTAGCAAACCCGGTTCTCTCCTGCCGACAAACGTTTGTTCCGGAATCCTGTGATCGACCATTAGTTTTACGATGTCATCGCTGGACGATTGAAAAACACCGGTCGCTGTCAGGAAGTGAATGGGAAAATCATTTACGGCAAAATTATCAATATCCGTTTGACTAGCACTGGTCGCTGAATGTGTTACTCGAAAGGTGATCGCCGATAATTCGGCAACCGTGCTCGCTTCCAACCCCGGCCTCGCAGCCATACCGTTTAGGAACGCCTCCAACTTGGTTATCACCTCCGACGGGAGAGCCATGTCCTTAATCAACTCGTGTGGATCGAAGAGTCTGATAGTAATGTCCCGACTTCCGGTCGGCCCACGACAAGGCGTGAAATTGCGCAGTAACCGAGTCGCGATACTTGGCGGTGTCCTGAACTTGTCGGTTGTCGATCCGAATATGGAGCCCATTGTTATAAGCTGACGACAATGTGCAGTATCTTTGCTTGCTTTCTATCGTTTTATGTTCGGACCAGCGGGCCTTCCCTGAAATGCCTAATTATCCAGTGGGCTCGGGTGCCCGACATTCCCGTTAATACATCCTCGAAATTTGTTCCCGCAAAATACCGATCGCGCAGAGACTCAATGATCCGAGCGCACAACCTGATGTTACTTTTCGGACAACGCAGCAAGTTGAACAGGTCGATCCGCTGCTCCTCGCTTAATGCAGCAAGCGAGTCTCTCAACTCCTGGTCGGCCAAAGCACGCTGCTCGGCCGGCTCCGGCAGTTCGGTGAAAGAGAGCATGTCCGGCAGGATCATCGCGAGTACCGCCAATCGCGTTCCCGAAACACCCGCTCCTTTTCCGGAAAGTTCGGCGAAGTCGGCTCCCTGATTGTTAAGCGACGAAGCCAGGTCCGCGATGTGTCGTTTTCGATCCGCCGGCGCACGCTGGAGGGCACCGTCAAAAACCATATCGAAAACAAAGCGCTTGAATCCTTGGCCTACTTCGGGCGTTGTGAGAGCTACGTTTTGATAGTAAGGATTGTGATCGTTGATCAGCTCGCGTGCGACATCGGGATTAGAGACGGCCGGCCCCGGTTCATTCTTCGCGCCGGCTATAAGATCCTCGAGCTCTACGTTCGTTGCTGCGATATCTTGCTGGAGTGAAAGAATAGCTAGCTCTGAGTTGCCGGTTCCTAAGAGCCGCACGGTCAGAGTTATGGTCCCGACCGCCGTGGGAATATACGCAAACTCTCCATGCTGGGTGGTCTGGATGGACGGGCCGACCGCGTTCTCGATCATTGCCCACTCGAAGGACTGAACCGCAGAGGCCAACGCAGTATCGGTTACGAATACGATGTATCCGTTCTCGCGTCCAACCACTAATGGCGAAGTTATAAAGGACACTAACGCGCATCGGGCGTCCGGAGATACAACGGCTTCGCCAAGGTCGGAAGCTTGAAAATTTGCCGGTATTCGACTTTCGGTTTTACGAGCACCCACGGTCTTGCTCCCATTCCAAAGTTAGCCAAGAGAAACTGTTCCGTAATCAAAAAAGAGGACGTTGAAAATATCTGCTGAGGCGCTGAGCATCAATAACTCCGTCGGCAGCAGTCCCGAGAGTCATTGCGTCAAGGCATAGTTCTGGGAGGGCCGATCACTTGGCGGATTTTCAAGTTTAATGCCTGGTCGTCATCGTGAAACCGTAAGGTCGACATCCACTAGAAACGAAAGTTCAGTCGCTTAGCGACGCATCATATAAACAACCCGCCACGCTGTCAACGAAAATTTCGGTCAAGACATTTAGAATTTGCCGCGAAGGGGTGGAAACGATTAATCGTGTAGTAGTTTTCGCAGGACGTTAAACTAGTAATGCCACAATGCGCGCCACAAAATGAAAACGGGCACCGTGATGGTGCCCGTAACTTTTTGATTTGATTGGCTCCGCAGGTAAGACTCGAACTTACAACCCTTCGGTTAACAGCCGAATGCTCTGCCATTGAGCTACTGCGGAATAGGACTCGTCCGGAGACGAACTTAAACTTTAGAAAAGTAGCTGTACGTTGTCAAGCAATCGGGGAAACGTTTTCGTCCTGTGAAAAACTGATTTAGAATTGGCGCCACTATGGCGAAAGCGGAGATAAAGACGAAGGAAACGGACGCGAGTGTGGACGAATTTTTGGAGGCGGTCGGGGACGAGCGTCAGCGGGAAGATTCGTACAAAGTGCTCGATGTGATGAGGCGAATAACCGGTGACGAACCGAAGATGTGGGGCACCGCGATCATCGGATTCGGGAACTCGGTGTATACATCTCCTGCCACCGGCCGCGAGGTTGATTGGCCGAAGATGGCGTTCTCGCCGCGAAAAGGAAACCTCACCCTGTACGTACTGAACGATTCGGCGAAACAGGCGCCGCTGCTCGAAAAGCTCGGTAAGCACAAGAGAGGAAAGGGCTGTTTGTACATAAAGCGGTTGTCCGACGTGGACGGGAAAGTGTTGGAGAAGTTGATCGCTACGGCCTGCAAGAAGAAATGACGAGTCGAGATCGCACATAGTAGGTGCTAGCACCCGGCAGGATGCGCTTACTGCGTGTGGGCCTTTGCAACTAAACGCCCTTACTGCGTGCGGGCTTCTGCAACTTCGGCGCCGTTGCGTATAATCGTTCCTTTATCCGGCGGCCGGATGCGCTCGGGAGGAGCGATTTTCTTTTGCAGCACGAAACAATTCTAATCCTCGACTTCGGCTCGCAGTATACGCAATTGATTGCGCGGCGGGTGCGCGAGCAGGGCGTTTATTGCGAGATCCATCCGTTTCATTTGTCGCCGGATGAGATCGCCGCGAAGAATCCGAAAGGCGTGATCTTGTCCGGCGGGCCGTCGAGCGTGACCGACGAAGACGCCCCGCGAGTCACCGACGATTTTTACGACAAAGCAGGCGCGCCGATCCTCGGGATCTGCTACGGGATGCAGTTGGTGGCGATCGATCTCGGCGGCAAGTCCGAGCCCGCCGCGCGGCGCGAGTACGGACATGCGAAGCTGAAAGTGTTGAGCGGCGCGACAAAACTTTTCTCGAAGCTTCCGTTCGAGCTCGACGTCTGGATGAGTCATGGCGATCATGTCACGGCGCTCCCCTCGGGCTTTCACAAAACGGCGACGACCGGCGAAGTCGTGACGGCGATCGAGAATCCGGAACGCGCGATCTACTGCGTTCAATTTCACCCGGAAGTTTCCCATACGCCCCTGGGCAAAGAGGTCCTCCGAAATTTTCTGTTCAATGTCTGCGGGTGCCGGGGCGATTGGACGCCGGCGAGCTTTATCAAAGAAGAGATCGAGAAGATCAGGAGGATCGTCGGCGAAGACGACAACGTGGTCTGCGGTTTGTCGGGCGGTGTCGACTCGACGGTCGCGGCGACGCTCGTGCACGAAGCGATCGGTTCGCGACAGACATGTATCTTTGTAAACAACGGCCTGCTCCGCGCCGGCGAGTTTGAAGATACACTGCGGATGTACAAGGAGAACCTTCACCTGAATGTCCGCGGCGTGGACGCGTCCGACGAATTCTATTCGGTCCTGAGCGGGATCAGCGAACCGGAGCTGAAGCGAAAAGCGATCGGCGGCAAATTCATCGACATCTTCGACGCTGAGGCGCACAAGATAGGTGATGTGCGATGGCTGGTGCAGGGCACTCTGTACCCGGACGTGATCGAATCGGTTTCGCTGCGCGGTGCGTCGGTGACGATCAAGACTCATCATAACGTCGGCGGCCTGCCGGAAAAGATGAAGTTGAAATTGATCGAGCCGCTTCGGGAGCTGTTCAAAGACGAGGTTCGCGTGATCGGCCGGGATCTGGGAATTCCGGAAAAAATACTCGAGCGTCACCCGTTCCCGGGGCCGGGCCTTGGCGTTCGCATACTCGGCGACATTACGCCGGAGAAAGTAGAGCTGCTGCAAAAGGCGGACAAGATATTTATAGATGAACTGCACACGTCGGGTCTGTACAAAGAGGTCTGGCAGGCGTTCGCGGTGCTGCTTCCCATCCAGTCCGTCGGAGTCATGGGAGATTTCCGGACGTACGAAAAAACCGTCACCCTCCGGGCGGTCACGAGCACGGACGGAATGACGGCGGACTGGGCACGGCTGCCGCACGACTTTCTCGCAAAAGTTTCGTCTCGGATCACCAGTGAAGTCCGCGGCGTCAACCGCGTCGTGTACGACATCTCATCGAAACCGCCGAGCACGATCGAGTGGGAATAAACTTCGGCCACTTTTGTTCGCGGCGGGTTTCAGTCGTTGTCGGTCACTTGAAAAAAATCTGGATCGTTTGCTGCATCGTCGGTTAATTCACGTGCTTCCGAGACAAGCCGACCGCGCGGATGAAGCGCTTACTGAATTGCACCCAACTTCAGCGCGCCCGGCAGCGCGTGTCGCCTCCGCTGAAATTTTGCCGAACCTCGCATACCTGTGCGAAAATAACTCACCCCCAAGTAGCCCTCAGGATCTTCCGCGATCCTTTCTTTTTTGCGTATGAATAATAAAGCAACGTCCGAGCGCCTTCCGACCGGAATCGTCGGACTCGATTACATCTTAAAAGGCGGACTGCCGAAGAACAGGCTGCACCTCGTCGAGGGAAGCCCCGGCACCGGCAAAACGACACTCGGCTTACAGTTTTTGCTCGAGGGTGCGCGCCGTGGTGAAAAGGGCCTCTACATTACGCTTTCCGAAAGCGGAGAGGAATTGGTTGCGGTTGCCGAATCGCACGGGTGGTCTCTGGACAACATCGTCATCAAGGACCTAACGCAATCCGGCGACAGCTTGATGGACAATTCCAACTACACGGTCTTTCACCCGTCGGAGGTCGAGCTCGACGAGGCGACACGGGCGGTTCTGGATGAGGTGGAGCGGGTGAATCCGGTCCGCGTCGTTTTCGATTCGCTTTCGGAAATGCGGATGTTGGCGAGTGAGCCGCTACGTTTCCGCAGGCAGATCCTGGCGCTCAAACAATACTTTCTGACGCGGAATTGTACCGTGCTGCTGCTCGACGACCGTACTTTAAATGATTCGGATCGGCAACTGGAAAGTATCGCGCACGGCGTTTTGATTCTCGAATACGTGCCGGTCGAGTACGGCCGCCAGCGTCATACCATCCGCGTCGTGAAAATGCGGGGCATTAAGTTCCATTCAGGTTCCCACGATTTCAATATCGAAAGTGGAGGGCTCGTCGTTTTTCCGCGGCTCGCGCCCGAACGAAAGGTCGACTTCGCACCGGGCGAGCTCGGGACCGGCAACGCAAGTCTCGACGAACTGATAGGTGGTCTGCACTACGGTACGAGCACCATCCTGCTAGGTCCGGCGGGTGTTGGAAAATCTACCTTGTCGATGATGTATGCGGCCGCGGCGGCGGAACGTGGCGAGCGAGCCGCCGTCTATCTTTTTGATGAGGGCACGGACACGCTCTATCAACGCACCGCCGCGCTAGGAATCGACATCAAAAAGCACGTCGACGCGGGGCTCATCTTACTGCGTCAGATCCAGCTTGCCGAATTAACACCGGGTGAGCTTTCGCACATGATCAGCGTCGAGGTTGAAGAGAATAAAGCCCGCGTGGTGATCATCGACAGCGTCAACGGCTATCTGATGGCGACGCCGCAGGAACGGTTCCTGACGATGCAGTTTCACGAGCTTCTGGCCTATCTCAACCGGAACGGCGTTGTGAGCATTCTGGTCGTCGGTCAATACGGTCTGATCGGCAACATGCAGGCGCCGATCGATATGAGTTATCTGGCGGACAGTGTCGTGCTCCTTCGATATTTCGAAGCGGGAGGTTCTGTTCGTCAGGCGATCTCGATGTTGAAGAAACGGACGGGCGATCACGAGCGCACGATTCGCCAATATAAAATGGGTCAAGGTGGCCTGCAGTTGGGCGATCCATTAACGGACTTTCATGGTGTTCTGACGGGCGTGCCGGTTTATCGCGGAAAGTCCGGGGGGTTGATGACCGACGGTGAAAGCAACGAATAACGGCCGAGAAAACAGAGTTCTCATCCTCATGCCGACGGGCCGGGATGCGGACCTGGTGCGCGCGACGCTGGCGGGCGCGGGTATTTTCGCTGAAACGTGCGAAAACCCCGATAAGCTGCTAGCGGCGTTTTCCGAGAGCCCGGGCGTCGTGCTTGTCGCCGAAGAAGCGATCGAGGCAAATGCCCTGAAAGACTTTATCGAGGCCGTCGAGGCTGAGCCGATCTGGTCGGACCTGCCGGTAATAATCTTTTCGAGCCACAGTCGAAACGCGGAGAGACTTCTCGACGAATTTGGCGGCCGAATAAATGTGACAATGGTCGAACGCCCGATCAGGGTCACGATGCTGGTCAGCGCTGTCCGGGGAGCGCTTCGGGCGCGTGAGCGGCAATATCAGACCCGAGATCTGCTCGCCCAGCTCGAACAAGCGGACAAACAGAAGGACCTTTTCCTTGCGACGCTTTCCCACGAGCTCCGCACACCATTGAATTCGATCCTTGGCTGGATACAGATATTGCGGACCCGAAAGCTCGAGCAGCCGGAGATCGACCGAGCGATCGAGGTCATCGAACGAAACGCGAAGGGCCAATCGGAAATGATCTCGGATATTCTCTTTGTCTCACGGATCATTACCGGCAAGCTCGAGATAAAACATGAGCCTGTCAATCTCGGGGAAGTCATAGACGGGGTAGTCGAAATGATCCGGCCCTCGGCCGAGGCGAAGGAGCTGGAGCTTACGGTGGAAAGCGGTGAGTACGACCCGGTTCCTGTCGAGGGCGATTCCGAAAGACTGCAGCAGGTCTTTTTGAATCTTTTGACGAACGCCGTAAAGTTCACGCCCGACGGTGGAAAGATCATTATCGGTTTGAGGCGCGTCGGCTCGAACGTACTTATTGAGATCCGCGATACGGGCCAGGGAATAAATCCGCAGTTCCTTCCGTACGTTTTCGAAAGATTCAGGCAGGCCGACAGCACTTACACGAGGCGGATCGGGGGGCTTGGCCTGGGACTAGCGATCGTGCGACACCTGGTCGAGCTTCATGGCGGAACCGTCACCGCGCACAGTGAAGGAAAGGACCGTGGATCCGTCTTCACGACGACGCTCCCGATCGCCGACGCAGGGCGCTTCGCCCCCGTCACAAACGGATCTCGACCGACGGAGATCTCTTCCGAATTGGGTCGCAAGGTGAATGGTATGAACATCCTCCTTGTCGAGGACGACAAGGATTCGCGCGAGATGCTGACGATGGTCCTCTCGATCTACGGTGTGACGGTCGAATGTGCCGAGTCGGCCGCGGAAGCAGTGGAGAAGCTGCGACAACTAACACCCGACGTCCTCGTGAGCGACATCGGGTTGCCGGGCGAAGACGGATACGACCTCATCCGCAAAGTGCGCGCGTTGCCCTCCGGTGAAGGGGGGGAAACGCCCGCCATCGCTTTGACCGGCTACGTCAGCGTTCAGGATCGCAAGCTTGCGCTCGACGCGGGTTATCAGGATCACCTTCCGAAGCCTGTGAACCCGAACCTGCTGCTCGAGCTTCTTGTAGGGTTAAGGTCCCCGCGAAATGGATCAGCGGAAACCGCGTGATGTGATCGGTAAAAATAAAAAGAGGCCGCCTCTTTCGAGAAGGCCTCTTTTCTCTGCTCGGGTGGGCGATTGTTAGTCGTAAACGTAAACCGGCATTCCGACTTTAACCATTTCGACAAACTGTTTGTCGGCGAACCGGGGGATACGGGCACAACCGTGGCTGGCGGCGTTGACCGGGATCGAGTTGCTTCCGTGTATCGCGATGCCGCCGTTGAAGTAGCTTGGGTAATAGATCGTCCCGAGAGCCGCTTTGCGAACGCCTTTTATCTGCCGCTGGATCTTGAAAGTGCCTCGCGGAGTGTAGGCCGTCTGCCATTTGCCCTCGCTGAAATATCGTGCGCCGTTTCCCGTTGAAGTCGCGAGAACATTCGTCACGATTCCCTCGTCGTTCACGAGCAGGATCACTTGCTTCGTTATGTCGATCTCGACGTGGGCGGCCCCCTGGTGCTTGGGCGTGGGCCGACTCGCGAGTTTCATCGCCGTCAGAACGCCATCGTCAAGAACACCGGTCCGCTTCAGGCCTTCGACCTTTTGGAAGGCGATGATGCCTTGGCGGGTCGAATCGTCGGACTTGCCGTCGACCTTCGTGATCCAATAACCGAGGTTGGACAGGATCTGCTCGGCTTCCTGTACTCTCGCCGCCCCCTTCGCCGGCGCCGCCGGTGTCTCATTGGCAAAAGTGTTAGCTGCCGCGATCGTTAAAAAAAGCACTGACAATAAACTAAATTTTCCGAAACTGATCGAAAGATTTTTTAGGGTTCTCATTTTCTTTTCCACCAAAATTATGTCGGCCGTCTTAGCGGCTCGTTGCAGGAGACGCATCTTGCTTCTGCTTTTTGCGTCCGTCAACAAGGAACGCGTATAAAAAATTAAAATTGCATCAGGTGGTAAACTCTTTTGTCGACCCTGATGGCCTCAACAACCGTAAAAATACAATTTCGCTCGGCCTCGTACACCGTGGACAGTACGGTCATACTGGACGGTCTTTCCCTCGAGGTACGTGAGGGCGATACGGTGATACTGCTCGGCGAGTCCGGCTGCGGAAAGACGACGACGCTGAAGATGATCAACCGGCTGATCGAGCCGACCGGCGGCGAAGTTCTGGTTGAAGGAAAGCCCACGACGGAGTGGAATGTTATCGAGCTTCGCCGCCGCGTCGGTTACGTGCTGCAGGAAGCGGGGCTGATGCCGCATTTTTCGGTGGCTGACAATATCGGACTGGTGCCGCGACTTGAGGGTTGGGAGGAACAGCGTCGGGCGATTCGAATTAAGGAAATGATGGAGTTGGTCGGGTTGGCTCCGGCCAGATTCTCTGACCGTTTTCCGCATGAGCTTTCCGGCGGGCAGCGTCAGCGGGTCGGGGTTGCTCGAGCTCTTGCGGCGGATCCGGATATTGTGCTTCTCGATGAGCCCTTCGGCGCACTCGATGCGCTGACGCGAACCAGACTGCAGAGAGAATTTGCAGAGTTGGTACGTGCGCTGAAGAAGACCGCGGTCTTTGTGACGCACGACCTTCGTGAAGCAATGCTGCTGGGGACCCGTATCGCGCTAATGGAGCGAGGGCGGATTGTCGTTGAGGCCACGCCGGGCAACTTCGCGACGTCCGAGCATGAATTGGCCCGCGCCTACCTACAGACGATTGAGGTTTAGAACGGTAGCCGTCGCCCGGGTATTCGGTCTAGCATCTCGCGCGTGATTGTGGTTTTGATCTCGGGAGACATGTCGATCGATCCTTCCGGCCCGGCCACCACGCCGATCAGAACGGTGGTTTCTACGTCGACGTTCAACACGATATTGAGCTCTGTTTTGTAGTCCGGCCTGATGGAAATGTTTTCGACATGCAAGTCTATAAACCCGGCGGTTCCTGCAGTGATCAAGTCGTAGACGCCGCCGGCCGTACGCGGAAATGAGTATTTTCCGTCAGAGTCGGTGAAAGTCGTAAGCTCTATCTTTTTGGTCGCATCGCGAAGAACAAGCTTAACGTTTGGCACAACGGCGCCGTTGGGATCCATCACAACTCCAAAAATACTCAGTGCAGCATCCGTCTCCGCCGAGGCTAGCGGATTCAATTTTGCTGCGTCGACTTTCTTCGTGTCACGTTTTTGCGCAAATGAGATCGAGAAAGCACTAAGTAGAGCAGTTAGTGCTGCGGTCGCTATCCTTGCAACTCGACGCCGTCTCGTCCGGACCCCAACTGGACAATCCTCTGTAATCACTGTGCCGTCGGAACGGCGGTAGAGTTTCGCGCAAAAATTTCCGTTCGTTGTTTCCACCAGCTGCGCTACTTCCAATGAGGTCATTTGGGAAATATTGAAGACGTTCCGCGTACACATCCGACAATGCCGGGTGCGATCGTCGCCCAACATTTGATCCCAGGACATCGGACACGGCGTCGCTATACGGAGGTTGTTTACGTCGAACATCTTAGTCTGCATCTTTTCCCTCTCTCCTGCGTGCGATGCACCGGGTTCGAATAAGCGTTGCTTTACCCGCGGGCGCCATCTGCTACAATCCCGCTGGAACAGATGACGTTTCCACAGTTTCTTGCACAAAATTGGAAAGAGCTTCTCGTGCTGACACGCGAGCATGTGTTGCTTGTCCTCATTTCGACAGGCCTTGCCGTGTTGGCCGGCGTGCCCCTGGGAATCCTCCTGACGCGCATCAGGTCCCTGCGAACTCCGGTGCTCGGGTTCGCCAACGTGATGCAAACGGTCCCGAGCCTCGCTTTGTTCGGCCTACTGATCCCGGTTCCGTTTATTGGCGGGATCGGAGCGCGGACCGCGGTGATTGCTTTGGCGCTTTACGGGTTGCTGCCGGTGATACGGAACACGGTAACTGGAATCCTTGGTATCGACCCGAAGGTGCGCGAGGCCGCTACCGCCATGGGAATGGGCGACTGGCAGCAGCTCAGGCTGGTCGATCTTCCTCTCGCGATGCCGGTAATGCTGACTGGAATCCGCGTCGCGGTGGTCATTTCGGTCGGTGTGGCAACGGTCGCAGCCGCGGTAGGGGCCGGCGGACTCGGAACGTATATCTTCCGCGGCCTGCGACAAAACGATAACAATTTGTTGCTGGCGGGAGCTCTCGCGTCGGCGGTCCTGGCGCTGCTGTGCGACTTTGGCCTCGGGCAGTTGGAGAAGGCTTACGAAATCGGGACACGGACGTCCGGGGCACGGAAGATCTTGAGCTTCGGTTTTGCCGCCGCACTGATCGCCTTCGCGTTATCGATCTTCATTCCGGGATTTGGCCCCGGCTCACCGTCGGCCCGGAATATGATCGTCGTCGGATCGAAAGACTTTACCGAGTCCGTGATCCTGGCGGAAATACTGGCTCAAACGCTCGAAAAAGAAGGCGTCCCCGTGGAGCGGCGATTTGAGTTGGGTGGCGACCTCCCGCACAAGTCCTTGCTTTCTGGTCAAGTGGACGTGTATCCGGAATACACCGGTACGGCTTACACGGCGATTCTGAAGCACCCGCCGCTGACGGATCCGCCGGCGGTTTATGAACAAACGAAAACGGAGTACGCCGACAAGTTTCGGCTCAGCCTCAGCCCGGCTTTAGGTTTTGCGAACGATTTTGCAATCCTTGTTCGAGGTCGGGTCGCCCGCGACAAAGGATTGAAGACGATCTCCGACGCGGTTCCGCTGGCAAAAAGCTGGCAAGCGGGGTTCGGGCAGGATTTCATGTCCCGGGCGGACGGATATCCGGGCTTTGCGAAGGCATACGGCTTTCAGTTCGCGAAACAGCCGAGGGAAATGGACCTTTCTTTGACCTACCGCGCACTCCAAAGCGGCGAACTCGACATCATTGCGGGAAACTCAACGGACGGTTTGATCTCCGCCCTCGATCTTTTTCAGCTTCAGGACGATCGCCGTTACTTTCCGCCATATGAAGCAGTGTTTATCGCGCGTTCGGATAAATTGGATGTGCTGAGTGATGCATTCGGAAAACTGAGCAATGCAATCTCAACAGAAGAGATGCGACGCCTGAATTACGAGGTTGACGGCAATAAGCGGGCTCCGAAGGAAGTTGCGGCGGAATGGGTTAAATCGAGATAATTGATCAGAATGTGTAGGACGCGCTTGGCGGCGCTCCGCACGCCGTGCCGTGCTGGGCCTGAGTGTTCCTCGCAGCTAACGCATAATATAGTTTGCAACTTTCTATAAGTTCCTGTAATCTCACTATTTGAAATTCCTTCTCTCTTATGTAGACGGTAAATTCGCCCTCAACGTGAGTCAGCGATTCAACTCGAGAGATGGTTCCCTTATAACTGTCAGAAGTGGCTCTAAGTTTTTTATTGAGCCTTCTCACGTTGGTCATTCGCTGCTACCGTTACACCGAAAGTTTTAATCCACCGTTAGACCTTCTTAAAATAATCGAATACCGTAATGAACCTCGCCCCGGCGTAGTTCACGACTTAAATGTTTGAGCGCGCATTCCTAGTGAATGCAGCACGCTCGTCATGGATTCGGGCTGCGGTTGTTCGTAGAGATAAATAGAAAAATACAAATGAGTTTTAGAGATTTAGGCTTGCTCCAGTCGTTGACTGATCGATGCGAGTCACTTGGTTACACTGAGCCTACACCGATTCAGGAACAGGCTATTCCATTGGTTTTAGACGGCAAAAACGTAATTGCCACCGCAGAAACAGGGACGGGTAAAACTGCAGCTTTCTTGCTCCCGATCCTTCAGCATCTGGAAATGAGCCAAAAGAAAGGCTCCACCGTTTTAATTCTGTCGCCGACACGCGAGTTGGCGAATCAGACCGACGCCGCGTGCCGCCAGCTTGCACCGAAGCACATCCGTTGTGCCTCGATCATCGGCGGAGCCGGTTACAAAAGTCAGATCGATGCGATCCGGCGTGGAGCGAACATCATCGTCGCGACCCCGGGCCGTTTGATGGATTTTATGGAGCAGGGAATGTTGAATCTTTCGAAGATCGACACCCTGGTGCTTGATGAAGCGGACCGGATGCTCGATATGGGCTTTCTTCCCGCGATCAAACGGATCAACAAGGCGATCCCGACGGACAGACAAACGCTGTTCTTCTCGGCAACGCTTTCGGACGATATCGAACGAATTGCTCTGTCTTTGATGGATGATCCGCATTACGTCGAGGTGAGTGCACGCGGAAAGGCGGCAGTCACGATCGAACAGACGGCATATCCTGTGGGACAGCAGTTCAAGATGCCGCTTTTGCTCGAGCTTCTGGATAAAGAAGACTTTGACAGGGTTCTGATCTTCACGCGGACAAAGCGTGGGGCGGACCGTCTCGCTCATATTCTCGAGAAACAGTCCCATAAGTCGAACCGTATTCACGGCGACCGCTCGCAGTCGCAGCGTGAGGCAGCTCTCAGAGGTTTCAAATCAGGGAAGACGACCGTCCTCGTGGCGACCGACGTGGCGGCCCGAGGAATCGATATCGATTCGGTTTCTCATGTGATAAACTACGATATCCCGGTGGTGCCTGAGGATTATGTCCATCGCATCGGCCGAACCGGCCGGGCAGGCAACAAGGGACGTGCGATAACTCTCTTTACGAAC
>DATLCA010000370.1:0-1211 GCA_035526605.1 Pyrinomonadaceae bacterium
CAGCTCACAAGCTGACAATCAAAAGAGCTTGATGGAAGCGACCGTCGGCGTCGACATCGCTGGCAAACGGAGCGAACAGCGCAAGAAGGAAGCCGAGGGCGAAGCGTACTACATCAGCGAAACCGGTAAGGCCGAAGCTGAGAAGATGCGGCTTATCGGTGAGGCTCAGGGCGTCGCGTATCGCGAGCAGGTAAACGCACTGGGCGCGAACGGCGTTGCGATCGTCGAGACATTGAAGGTCATCGGCGAGAAGGGCGTCCGCATCACGCCCGACATCATGGCCACCGGCGGCGGAAGTGGTGAAGGCGGCGGCATAGGAACTCTTCTGCTGCTGAATCTTTTCAAAGATCAGATGGGAAAGACGAACGGTGAGCCGGTGAAGACGAACGGGACGAAGTAGTCATTAGTCCTTTGTCATTTGTCTTTGGCCCTTAGCTTTAATCCTAGGTTTTCAGGAGGACCCCTCCGAAAACCTAGGATTTTTTGATTGTTAAGACCCTTGGACGAAAGACGAGAAACTAATGACAAAGGACCAATAACCAATGACTTGAGACTTATGACTTCCACCTGCTAACCTCTTTTCTTTCACATGAAAGAAATTATCAACGAAACCCGGCTCGAAAACGGCCTTGTCGTTCTCACCGACCGTATGCCCAGCGTTCGTTCCGTTACTCTCGGATTCTTTTTCCGTGTCGGATCCCGAAATGAGCCGGACGAGCTTAACGGCATCACACACTTCATCGAGCACGCGGTCTTCAAGGGCACGAAACGGAGGACTGCCCTCGACATCGCCATCGAACAGGACCGTTTCGGCGGAACGCTCGAAGCTTTTACCACACACGAAGAGACCGGCTTCGCGATCAAAGTCATCGATGACCAGCTCGAGCCGGCGTTCGATCTCATCGCGGATATGCTCAGCCAGCCCCGCTTCGACGAGAGCGAAATGCGGAGCGAGCAGCGAGTCATAATCGAAGAGCTGAAGATGACGGATGATTCCCCTGAAGATCTTCTTGGGGAGATCTTCAGCCGTGCATTTTTTCCGGGTCACCCGCTCGGGCTTTCGATCGCCGGCACGCGAAAAACGGTTCGTACTTTCGATCGCGAAGCCACTCGAAAGTATCACCGAAAAATATTTCGCCCGGAGAATGTCGTCATAGTCGCTGCCGGAAATGTTAAGCACGAGAAGATCTTGAAGCTCGCCGACTCGATGG
>DATLCA010000371.1:0-7544 GCA_035526605.1 Pyrinomonadaceae bacterium
GTCACACGCGGCGAGAAAATCTTTGGCGAGTCCGTGACGCGGCATCCTTACGCCGATCGTTTCGAGGCCCGCGGTCGCAAGCAGCGGTACTCTTTCGGACTTCCGCAAAACTACCGTGAGCGGACCGGGGAAAAATGAGTCGATCAGTTTTTGAGCGTGCGGGGGAATTCTAAGACTAAGCTGTGCGATCTGATCGATCGAACCGATATGAGCAATAAGAGGGTTGTCGCCGGGCCGATTCTTTGCCGCATAGATCTTCGCTATCGCTGCCGCGTCGAACGCATCCGCGCCGAGACCGTAGACCGTCTCGGTCGGAAACGCGACGATGCCGCCGAGCCTGATAAACCCGGCGGCTTCGGACGCGGATCGAGTTAGTACCGTCTTCACGCTACAGAGTTTCGCCTACAAGGTGCCCGCCGCGCAAAACGGCTTTCGGTTTAACCTTCCGCTTCCCGACTAACCGCAGCCTCTCCGCCGATCTTCGCCGCGGCTTTTGCCAGAGCTATCAAAACAAAAACTGCGATCAGCGTTGCGAGGATCGCATAGGTGTAAAGTCCGGCAAGGCTGTCGTCTTCCCCGAGAAGCGACTTCATCGTCGTCTTGATCGCATCATTCCAGGCGAGCGCGCAGACAAGGCCAAGGGCGGCTGCTGCGAGGGTGATCATCGACTGGATTATCGCGCGAGTCTGCTCAATTGATTTTGCCATCTTAATTTCTCCGGAAACTGCAAATTGGAAACTACACGATTCATTTTCTGCAAAGATGAAACAAAGTCAATTTTTGATAGATCACCTGCGGCCTTTGCCGGGTGAAAACGGTCGGAGACCGCGGGGTTAACGATCGGAGCTCAACGTTAAGCAACCGGTCTTCGACCGGTCTTCCGCGGGCGGCCGACGACTTGGGATTAATGCACCGAGTCCGTTGGTTCGAGTTCTTTGATTGTTGCGGTTTCGAAGTGGTAGGGTTTTCTTATGGCCGATATTCAGATGAAGTTAAAATCTTTGCCGATCGCGGCGGGTATCTACCTGCACAAGAACGCGGACGGAAAGATCCTTTATGTCGGCAAGGCGAAGAACCTTCGCAACCGTGTGCGTCAGTATTTTCAGTCGAGCCGGAATCAGGATGCAAAGACTCGTCGGCTGGTGAGAGCGATCGCCGATTTCGAGTTCATCGTCGTGGACAACGAGGTCGAAGCGCTCGTCCTGGAATCGAACCTGATCAAGAAGCACAAACCGCGCTTCAACGTGCTGCTGAAAGACGACAAGTCTTACCCGCATCTAAAGCTGACCAACGAGGCTTTTCCGAAAGTAGTCATCACGCGGCGAATCGATCGTGACGGTTCGAGCTACTTCGGCCCGTTTCTTCCTGCGGCACTGGCGAGAAAAACGCTCAATCTTGTAAACCGGGCTTTCCAACTTCGCACATGCGACATCGATATCGACGGTAAACTTCCGCGGCCATGTCTTGAGTACCATCTGAAACGTTGTCTCGGGCCGTGCGTTAAAGGGCTATGCACTCAAGACGAATATCAGGAAGCTTCGCGAGATGTGAAAGTCCTGCTCGAGGGGAAAAACAAGGAGCTTGCTAAAGATCTCGAACAGCGAATGTGGAAGTTTTCGGAAGAAGGCAAGTTCGAGATCGCGGCGAGATATCGTGATCTGCATCGAACCGTGCTCGCTCTCGGGGAGCAGCAGAAGATGGCGACGACGGCGGATCTCGATATCGACATCTTCGGTTTCTATCGTGAAGGACCGAGACTGGCATTGCAGCTTTTTACTATGCGGGAAGGACGCATCGTCGGCCGGCGCGAGTTCTTCTGGGAGGATCTTTCCGAAGAGGCTTTCGACCCATCGGAATTTTTAGGTGAGGTTCTCGTGCAATACTACTCGACCGACTACGTGCCGCTTGAAATCCATGTGCCGAACGATTTCGAAGATAGGGCCACTTTGGAAAAAGCTCTTACGGAAAGAAGGGGCCGGCGAGTGCGGATCCTCGATCCGAAGCGCGGCCAGAAAAAAGATCTCGTTCATCTCGTGGAGACGAATGCGAAGATCGCCTTCGAACAGCGCTTTCGTATTTTGAAACCCGACAGCGAAAAAGTTTTGGCGGAGCTTCAGGAGCTGCTCGAGCTGTCCCACTTCCCCGAACGCATCGAATCTTTCGACATCTCCAACATTTCCGGCGCGGAAAACGTCGCCGGCATTGTGGTTTTTGAAAACGGCAAAGCGGCACGCGGTGAATATCGGAGACTCATTATCAAATCTGTCGAAGGGTCTAACGATTTCGCTTCGATGAATGAAGCCGTGTTTCGGAGATACAAGAGACTGCTGGCGGAAGAAAAGCCATTGCCGCAGATCGTGTTTATCGACGGCGGAAAGGGACAGCTCTCTGCCGCCGCGGCTGCGATGCAGGCCCTCGACCTCGAAGCGATCACGCTGGTCGGTCTAGTGAAACCCCCGAAGCGGCACAACGAGATCTCCCATCTTTTAATCCACGGGCGGGAGGATGATCCGGTACCGTTCGACCGCAACTCGCTGGCGTTCCGCCTGATCCTGCAGATACGTGAAGAGACCCACAAGACCGCTCTGCAGTATCACCGCAAACGGCGCGAGATGCGCGATTTTACATCCGAGCTTGTCGATATCCCGGGCATCGGGGACAAACGAAAAAAGAAACTGCTGCGACAGTTCGGCTCGATCGAGCGCATCGCGAAAGCGTCTGTTGAAGAGCTTTCTCCTTTCGTGGGGAAAAAGGCTGCCGGCGAGATCGCGGCTCACTTCGAGCGGCAGCGTTTGGTGGCGTCGCCGTGAGGACGCGCACCTGACAACTTCCGATCGAAATGAAGCATTGCATCGCACCTCCTCGTAGGAAACTTCTTTGACTTTCCCGGCAAACTCCTATAATTTCGCGATGTTTGCTCCACAAATCCCACAACAAGGGCTTTAGGTAAATTACTCCACGAAAGGAGCCTCTCTATGCTTACAAGAGTCTTAGCGGCTGCGGTGGCTGGTGCTGTTGCGTTTTTTCTTTTCGGATTCCTAATCTACGGGCTCGTGCTCGATCCGCTTGTCATGAAGCCTGCCATGAATCCCGAGGCAGCGAAACTCATGAACGATCCGCCGATGTGGGCGCCGCTCCTGATGTCGAATTTCGTTATGGCGTTTTTGTTTGCATATATCTTCGATAAGTGGGCGGCTATCCGCACTTTTGCCGGTGGACTTTCCGCAGGCGCACTGATCTATTTTCTAATCACACTGGGAATGCAGCTCATGTTCATGGCTTTTATGAATATGAGCAACAGCCTGGTTCCGATGATCGCCGATGTCATCGGTTCGGCAATCCTCGGAGCACTTGTTGGCGGCGTTGTCGGAATGGTGCTCGGTATGATGAACAAACGCGAGGGCTCACCCGCGTAAGTTTCGTCCAGTCACCGGTCGAAAAAAAAGCCGCACGTCCCCCAGAGGCGTGCGGCTTTTTTGTTTCGCGACTTAAAACTTAATTACGAATTACGCCGTCAGGCGTTAAACCCGCCGATGGACGCTCCGGGCTGGATGATGGCTAACGCGCCGCTGATCTTTTCAGGAGCTCCGAGCAGGACGATCGTATCTCCTTCGCGTAGCTCATGATTCGCCCCCGGGCTGATAACGGTATCGCCGTCCCGCACGACCGCGATAACCGTCGCACCGCTTTTTTCCCGAAGACTGAGCTCACCCAGGTTTCTACCGACGACCGGCGATCCTTCCAAAAGAACAATCGTCTCGGTGCTGGCTCCGTTGAGATCGACGGTGGGGGAGTTGATGGGAACTGCGGGAGACGCCGCCGACCGCAGCATTTCATATCCCTGCTGCCGGATCCTGGCTATCTGCTGCTCGATCGTTCGACGCGGGATGCCGTATCGATGGAGCACACGGGAGAAGATCTCGATGCTCGTCTCGAATTCTTCGGGGATAACTTCATTTGCGCCGAGCTCGAATAGTTCCGTGATCTCCGCGACATATCTGGTTCGAACAATGATATGCAGTTTCTCATTAAGCTTGTGCCCGAGGTCTACCGTTCGCCTCGCCGCGGCGCGGTCGGACATCGCGAGAACGAGCGCCCAGGCATGCTCGACGCCGGCGTGCATAAGCACTTCACGCCGCGTCGCGTCGCCGAAATTTATCTTTTCACCTTTCTCCTTTGCCCGGCGAACGACGGTCGCGTCCAACTCGAGAATGACGTAAGGCACGCCGACGGCTCTCAGCACGCGCGCGAGATTACGGCCGTTCAGCCCGTATCCGACAATGATCACATGTTGCTGCAGGCCGCCGCTCGACGTCAGGTGAATGTCTTCCTCGACCTCTTCCCTGTCGGCGGCGCTGTTGTCTTTGAAAAGCGATTGGATAAAAAATCCGATTTTCGGAGCGGCAGCGATAACAAAGGGCGTCGCGATCATCGAGATTATCGACGCCGCAAGAAATGTCTGGTAATCCGTTTCGGGTAGAAGGTTCGTTCCCTGGCCGGTCTTCGCAAGAACGAACGAGAACTCACCGATTTGGGCAAGGCCGAGGGCCGTCATCGTCGCGATTCGTTGCGGATATCCCAGAACCCTGACGATCGCCCAGATGATGATCGCCTTCATAAGGATTAGCCCGATTACGAGAATAAGGACGGCGACGATATTTGTGACGAGGGCGGAAAGCGACAGCAGCATGCCGATCGAGACAAAGAACACGCTGTTAAAGACATCACGAAAGGGCAGCACTTCCGACGTGACCTGATGACTGTATTCCGAATCGGCAAGCACCATCCCGGCGATAAAGGCCCCGAGCGCGAGCGATAATCCGAAATGCGATGTGACCCAGGACATTCCCAGACAAAGCAGCACAACCGTCAGGAGAAAGGCTTCCGGGCTCCGCAGATGCGCCACTTGTTTCAAAAACTTGGGAAGCAGGAACCATGCGGCGAGCACGAGCGCCGCGAGCGCGAGCAGCGAACCCCCGAGGTCGAGAATGATGGATGTGAATGAAACTATGTCTTCGCCACCCAGAAGCGGAACAGCGAGCAGCATGAAGACGATGCTGATGTCCTGGAAAAGTAAGATCGCTATCCCGGCCCGGCCGTGCGGAGAATCGACCTCGTTCCGCTCAACATAACTCTTCAGCACGATCGCCGTGCTCGACAGCGCCAACAGAAAACCGAAAAACACCGATTGGCTTATCGGGCGCCCGAGGCTGAAGGCGACACCCGCTGTCGCCGCGATCGTGAGGATTACTTGCAGGCCGCCACCAAGTAAGACCAGCCGCTTCATCTCGGCGAGCCTTTTGAGCGAAAATTCGAGGCCGATCGTGAAGAGGAGCAACATCACACCTATCTCGGCAAGCACCTCAACCGCCTCAATTTCTTTTACCAGTCCGAAACCGAGCGGACCGATCGCGATCCCTGTCAGCATCAGTCCGACAAGCAGCGGCAATTTCAGCCGCAGGCAGATGAATGCGACCGGGACGGATACTAAAAGAATGATCAGAAGATCACTGAAAAGCGCCGGGGTGTGCATGATGTGCTCCCATTATAGCAAACGAAAACGGGCCTCCACCCGCGATTGATTTTTCGGCCGAATGCGGCCACAATGTCCCCGACTTTTTCCAAATCCATCCGGAGGCAATCAAATGAATTTAATCTTGTCGTTGGGAGTTATTATTTTTGCGCTCGCGTTCTGCGGGCTCGGCAACAAACTGCAAGGACTTTCGGGGAACGGGGCGAACACCGCGTCCGCGGGCTCGTCAAAAACATCCGCCTCGTCGGGCAGCGTCGAGCAGCCGAAACCGACGGCGGCTCAGCAGGCGATAATCGACGGCGGGACCGAGACGACGTGGGACGCTCAGGGCATCTCTTGGAGCCTTCCGTCGGGATTCAAAAAGATGCAGGTTCTTAAGGAAAGCTTCAACTACGGATCCCCGGCGGCGGGATTCCTGATCGCTTCAATATCGGTTATGCCTGACGATTTCTCTGCCGAACCGAGCATCGACGCGACCTACACGAGCGCCCTCGAACAACTGAAGCAAGGAAAATACGAAAGTGTAAGGTGGCTCGAGATCGACGGCGTTAAGGGCGTCGAATGGGTCGAAGCGATGCCGGAAATCAAGGACGGAGCGCGGAGACACCAATGGATCGCGTTCCGGCGCCACCTCGGCCAGAATCAGCAGTTGAACATCATGGTCTCGACGGATGGCGACAAGTTCGAGGCGCGTCGAGATTCATTCGCGGCCATCATGTACTCGATGAAGATTCCGAAGGGGTAGTTTTGGGAGGGGACGGGGAGCAGCGAGAGGATTTCAAATTTGAAATTTGAAATTTGAAATTTAAGACTGAGCGAGAACGACGGATATGCTTTCTCCTACGCTCACCGTCTCTCGTCTCAATCCAGGGGCGTCGGCGCATCAGAGTGCGGGACAAAACATTTTCGGCATCGTGCCTCGTACTTGTCGCTCGCCCCGACTTCCACGCGCTCTTCCGATTCTACCGTCCGCTGCGAGTAGTTTGCCGTGCCGCCGCACTTCACGCAGATCGCGTGGGTCTTCGTGATAAATTCCGCGATAGAAAGAAGCTGCGGCATCGGCTCGAACGGCCGGCCGGTGTAGTCCTGGTCAAGCCCGGCGATGATGACCCGCTTGCCGCGCGCAGCTAATTCGTTAACCGCCCCGACCAGAGCCATGTCGAAGAACTGTCCTTCGTCTATGCCCACCACTTGGGTGTCAGCTTCGATCTGCTCCATCAATTCTTTCGCCGTGGTCACGGGTTTCGAAATATGTTTCTGACCCGAATGTGAAGCGATCTCTTCTTTGGAATAACGAGCATCGATCTTGGGTTTAAATACCTGGACCTTCTGCCGGGCGATTCGGGCCCGGTTCAGCCGACGGATCAACTCTTCCGACTTCCCCGAGAACATCGATCCCGCGATCACTTCGATCCAACCTGTCCCGTTTTGCCTGTTCTTGCGGCGTTCTTCCGTATTGTCGAATGCAAATTCTTCAACCATATTGCGAAAGGAGAAAGGATAAAGGATAAAGAAGAAGGTCGCAAAAGCGACTCTTCGAATCTTTGTCCTTGATCCTTTCTCCTTTATCCTTTTATTGTGGCGATAAAGCTTTGTCCCAAATGCCGACGGCCGTTCCTCGCCGGGAAGGAATACTGCCCGCACTGCCCCGAGCCATACACGTGGAATCAGGAAAGCTTCGCGAACCTGGGCTGCCTGGTGGCGACCATCCTTCCGCTGTTGGCACTTATTTTGTTCTGGCTGTTTCTTTTCCTTGGCGCCTTTATCAGGTAAGGTCAGGGCGCGATGCGCAAGTCCGTTCCGGTCATATTGCCCGGTTTTTCCAAGCCGAGAATGCCCAGAAGCGTCGGCGCCACGTCACAAAGCGAACCATCGTCCCTTAGCCGCAGGTTCGCAACGTCGTCGCCGACTATATGAAGAGGCACCGCGTTCGACGTGGCAAACCTGTTCGGTTTTCCCGTAGCGTCGAGCATTTCTTCGCATCCGCCGTGCGACGCGGTAACGATACTGA
>DATLCA010000372.1:0-1456 GCA_035526605.1 Pyrinomonadaceae bacterium
GTTCGGTTTAAAAAAAGCTCCAAGGAACGAAAATAGGCACCTAAGAGAAAGCGAAAGGCAGAACTACGAAACACACGAAACACCACGAACGAAATCGAAGGCCGGAACCACGAACTCACACGAACCACACTAACCAAACGGGGACACGAAAAACAGAATCGTTTCAGAACATCACTGCGGCAAATACGAGTTCGGAACGGGTTTGTCGCCGCCAACTCCGAACTGTGCGGCGAAGAATCCGTTTTGGCTCTGGAGCAAATACCAAACTCCATTCGACGGACGAAACACCGCCGCGTCGTCTTTTCCGTCGCCATCAAAATCGCCGGTCACCGGCAGATCGCCCGCGAGGCCGAAGTTGAACTGGCTAAAACCCGCACTGGTTCGCAGCAGGTACCAGGTCCCGTCGCGCAGAACTGCAAAGTCCGTCTTCCCATCGCCGTCGTAGTCACCTTGTGCGGGACGGTCGGTTGGAACTCCAAAAGCAACCGCGACGAAACCGTCGTCCGAACTTCGCGACACATACCAGACGCCCGACGACGGTCGCCAGACAGCGATGTCCGCGCGGCCGTCGCCGTCATAATCCGCTTGGACCGGCTTATCTCCGTCGAGGCCGAACCCTTTGATCGTGTACGTGCCGAGACTGTCGCTGTTGGCGATGTACCAAACGCCGGTCGATGGACGAAACACCGCGATGTCGGTTTTGCCATCACCGTTGAAATCCGCCGGCGCCGGAATATCACCCGAAGAGCCGAACTGCCTCGCGGTATACACCCCTGCTTTTGTCAGCGTATGCCATGTTCCGTCGGAGGGGCGGAACACTGCTTGGTCCGTTTTTCCGTCTCCGTCGTAATCGCCCGGCGCCGGGATGTCGGTACCCAGTCCAAACTGCGCGATCAGATAACCCGAGCCGTTGCTTTTCTGAACATACCAAACGCCGGTTTCAGGTCGAAAGACGCTTATGTCGGTTTTGCGATCGCCATCGAAATCGGCGGTGCGGTTTTTTGGGACGGCGATTCCGGCAACCGGACCATCCGAAATATTTCCGTCAATGTTGAATGTTACTCCGGCCCACGTCTCATTGTGTGGAGCCTGCCATTGTTTTATCCGCTGATGGTTCTCCCAGACGTTCGTTGGAAAAGTCGGGAACGTGAGGTAGGTCCAGACCGACGGAACATTATCCCAGCGGGCCATCCATATCGCGTCCATTCGACTGGCGGGCGGAAGATTTGCCCAGTCTTCCTGTGCGTTCTTTGGCGAGCCGTAGGTGCCCGATTTGTAACCGAGCTCCTTGATTCGATCGGTCCAGCCTTTTAGGAAAGCTACAGTCGCCGCACGGCAGCCGAGCGTGTCCGGATTTGGCGGATCGTAGCGCTCCATGTCGTAGTACAAAATGCTCCCCGTCGTCAGGCCGATGCTGTTGGCATCGGCGACGGCAATATCTGCTTCGCCTCTTCCC
>DATLCA010000373.1:0-2394 GCA_035526605.1 Pyrinomonadaceae bacterium
TCAAGATCGCGACTTCGGCGTTCTCGAGATTTCGTTTCGCATCCGCGTTCGAGGAGAACTTGAATGCGAGGGTGTTGTACGCGCGTGCCAGTTGAGCATACGCGCCGGCGAGGTCCGGATCGATCGCGATCGCTGCTTCCAGGATCTTTATGGCGGCGTCGGTATCTTCCCGATTCTCGCTGCCCGCTTTGAGCTTTCCGCGAAGGTAAAGATCGTACGCCTGAGACCGGATCGGAACCGCCTTCGTATTTCTCGGACCGGAGACCGAGTTGCGGTCATTTGATCGACGCGGGTCCGAAACGCTTATGACGGCGGCGACGAATCGATAGCCGTGCTTGGGAACCGTCTCTACGTAGTCGTGTTTGCCGGTTCCCTGACCGAGAAAATTCCGAATCGAATGAATCGCCTTTCCCAGGTTGTTCTCCTCAACGATGGTATCCGGCCACACCGCCGCAAGCAGCTCCTCTTTCGGTACAAGGTTCCCATTATTTCGAACCAGATGAACGAGGGTTTGAAATGACTTTTCGGGCAACGATCCGTTTCGTCCGCCGTTTCGGCGCTCGAGTTTCCGCTCTCCGACGTCTAGACGGAAATCGCCGAATTCATAGATCTCGCTGCTTTCGCTGGACATCGGCAACAGGCATCGTGAGGAGAAAAAAAACGTAAAGAAAATTTCACCGGAACCGAAAGACGACGGCTTCGCGCTTAAGACAGAATTCCCTGGTCAGAAAAATCCGGATGCCGTTGCTTTAGGTTGAGTGAATCGCCCACAGTCTAGCGCGGGAGCGGCGTGCGAAACAATACATTTGTTTTACCGGGACTCGTCCGCCCATCGACCGGAGTGTGTCCGGTTTCAGACGAGTTAGCCAATTGAACGAAGAGGAGAAAATCATGAAGTATCTTAATTCGAGAATCAAAATATCCGCCGCTATCGGCATAGCTTTGCTGATCATTTCCGGAGTGGCGGTTTATGCCGCGACTGCGCTCATTCTCGCTATTGGCACGAATGCCGACGCTCCGATCGTCGAAGGCCCTGCAACTGTTACCTTTCGAAAGCTCACGACGCCACCCGCGGAGGTCGGCCCATGGCACTACCATCCCGGCTTCGTGCATAACGTGGTAGCGTCGGGAACGATAAAGATCGAGGACGGATGTGGTGCCGCACCCGCATATAGTTCGGGCCAGGCATTCGAGACTTCACAAGGGCGGGTGCACCGCGCGATCAATGAAGGAACCGTCGACGCCGTTGAGTACAACGTCTTCATCCGGGAAGCCGGCAAACCGCTTACGCGATTTATCCCGAACAACGAAAGGCGATGCGGGCCCGCCAGCACCGTGGACGAATGCATGAACCAGGGCTGGAGGAATTTTGATTTCCCGGCGCGGTTCGGAAATCAAGGAGCCTGCGTGAAGTACGTCACGCAGCGGAACCGAGTGAGTCTGCTGGTTCCGGAGGACCCGCTCCAATGACAAAACGTAAACGGTTGTTTTCCAAATCGACCGCTCCGGCGAATCTGCGTGGGGTCGATTTTTCTTTGCCCGGTTGCTTCGAGTCGGACCGGCGGCGGTGAACCTGTAGAGCAAACAGAATAAAAACGGAATGACGGACGGGTTCGTAATGGCTTAAGATGCGGCTAAAGAAAAATGCTCATTGAGCCTCGACGGCGACGATCGCCGGCAAATTCACCAAAATGCTATTACCTCGGAGAAGGGAAAGGAGCGGTTATGAAGAAGAGTTCTGTTGTTGCCCTGTTTGCGCTATTGATCGCTTTTGTATTGGCTGCTAACGCACAGCAGCGCGGTAATCCAAAGTTTTCGGATTGGGCTCCGGTGGTTCATCTGCCGCCGCCTATCAATTCGGAATTTGACGATCAGGCAGCCGTCATGTCGAAGGACGAGAAAACTATGTACTTCTCATCGAACCGGCCAGGCTCGATGGGCGGCAGCCGGGACATATGGGTCTCAACCAGGAAGACTAAAAATTCCGACTGGGGAACGCCGGTGAATCTTGGAGCGCCGATAAACTCTCCGGGAACCGAGCTCGTTCGTTCGCTTACTTCGGACGGCCGGGTTCTCCTATTTCAGAGTGATCGTTCAGCAGGTGGTTTCGGCCTGTCCGATATTTGGGCGGTATCCCGGCAGCATGTAAACGACGATTCCGGTTGGAGCGAACCGGTTAATCTGGGTGCGGCCATAAATACTCCATATACCGAGCTCGCTGCCAGCTATCTTTTTGCCGACTCGGGTCGGGTAAAAAAGCTTTTCTATTCGAGTAACAAACCGCTGACCGGCTTTGGGGGACCTGATATCTACGAGACGACGATCACGGATCTTGGCTTTGAAACGTCGGTCAACGTCTTCGAATTGAACACGCCTTCTATCGAAACTTGTTTC
>DATLCA010000374.1:0-7734 GCA_035526605.1 Pyrinomonadaceae bacterium
TCTGCTCTTTTTAGTTTCCCGTGCGCGACCGGCGAATCGAACACGCAGGCGAAAAGGGTTCCCTGAACGAGCGGGATGTCGTCCAGGTAAACGGATTCGCCGCGGACGTGTGATTTTGAATCGATGTTTTTCATCGCCGCCCGATCAGTTCTCGTATCCGATCCCAGAAGCCCAGCGCCTCCTCTTCTTCCTCTTCGACCCGTCGTCGCAATGAGCTATGGGGAGGCGCTCCGCCGTCCAGCTCTATCCTCGCTTCTTCCAGGATAAGCTCATTCAATTCTTCCTCCTCCAAATCCTCTCGCGCCCAGAAGAGGCCATTCCATTCGTACAAATAGTCTGGATGTTTAAGAAATATGGAGATGATGTACAGGTGGCTGCATCCGTCGTATGGTGCAATATCGCCATCGATGATGCTCTGCAAGATGGACCGGGAGTGCTGCTTGAGCGATGCCTTTTTCGTCGGTACTTCCCAGCCAAGCTCGGAAACGCACTCGCGGAAAAGAGACTCCGCATCGGTGAGCTTATCTGGCTCCGACTCTTCCGCCAGCTTTCGCAGCGTGGGCGTGTCATGTCCCTTTTCGAGCTCGAGCGCGGCCCACACGACATATTCTCGCGGCTCAACCTGGTTTAGATTTTTTTCGCTCAAGTATTTTCGAGCTACTAGATCGTTAGTTTCGCGGTCCATCAAACATCTCCACAAAATGGGCACGGAAAAGCTGTCTAAGCAGCAGTCGCTTGTAATCGGCCGACCCCCGGACGTCGGATATGGGGGAGACTTCTGCTTGTATTATTTCGTTCGCATCCGCGATCGTTTGGGCTGTTACCGGTTGCCCATGGAGGAACTTCGAAGTCTCTTTAAGATAAAGCGGTATCGGGGCGACGCCACCTGCAGAAACGTGTGCATCGATGATGACGTGCTCCACCTTGGGAGAGGGTGGATGCGGAGGGGTGAAGGATGAATCTCGAATAGAGCCTTGATCCTTCAAAGCCGGCGGCACCCATCCGGGCCCGGGAGTCGATTCAACCGTCAGGGAGATCGCGGTGTTGACGCTGGCGATGTCGAGGTAGGTCCGTTTGCAAACTTTTTCGAAGTTGAAATAAAAAGTGTCGACCGGTTTCTTGAAACGAATCGTCTTGATGAACTCGTTATCGGTCTTCGCGAGCCGCTTGTAGTCGATGTACAGATTTCGTAACGGCATCTCGCGGCCGTTATTGAAGACGATGTCGGCGTCCAGGGCGAGAAACCAAACCGTCATGTCGCCGATCGGCGAAGCATTGACGAAATTTCCAGCGAGCGTCGCCATGTTGCGTATGGGCGTCGAGGAGACGAGCTTCAGATGTTTGTAGAGATCCGGAAAGATCGACTGCATTGCGGAGGACTCGAGAAGGTCGGTGACGGTGGTCGATGCCCCAATCTCGATAAATGATTCGCCGTCTTCGATGGCGCGAAGAGTCTCATCGGAGAAGACATGAGATGACTCCGTTTCCGGCAGTGAATCCGGCTTCTGCACGTAAACATCGGTACCTCCCGCAACAATGGATAGCACACTCGCCACCGCACCGGTTTCCGTCTGTGCCGGTTCGTCCCGCATTCTTCCAAGCCGCGAAGGGACGCCGTCGAAATATTCCGGCACGAACTGTTTTCCGCCGTCCGCCGACTGCCTGCTCAAAAAAGCCGCCGCGCGTTCGATCGATTTATATCCGGTGCACCGGCATATATTGCCGTCGATCGACGAGACTGCCGTTTCGCATGTCTTCGGCGCTTCGTCGATACAGAATCCCGTCAGCGACATCACGAACCCGACCGTGCAGAAACCACATTGCGTTCCGCTCTCGTCGATCATGGCCTTCTGAACGGGCGTCAATGAGCCGTCAGCTGGATTGATTCCTTCAACCGTGACGATGTGTTTGCCAGATGCATTAGCGAGCGGCATGAGGCACGACGTCATCGTCCGATAAGAAACTCGTGAGTTTTTTAATTCGCCGACGAGGATCGTACACGCGCCGCAGTCGCCCTCGCGGCATCCGATCTTTGTGCCCTTGAGATTCTTTCGATAGCGAACGAAGTCGAGGACGGTCGTACCGGCGTGAAGGTCGGTGCGGATGTCTTCGTTGTTGAGGATGAAGTGGATCATTAAACTTGAGCTTGCCCAAAAAAATCTCGCCTGCGGATTCGCGGGGCAGACACGGATCACCGATTAGAGTTTAGATCCGCGCGCGCCGGGGGAATCCGTTGCTAATGTTCTTTGTTGTGCATCAAAACTTCCGGATCAAGACAACACCGGAGGCGATCAACACTATCCCCGCGATTCGGGCCAAACTTACTTCTTTCACCGGAACACCTAACAGGCCGAAATGGTCGATCAGAAGCGTGACTATCATCTGTCCCGCAATAACCAGGCTGAAAGTCATCGCAACGCCGAGTCGTGGTACCAGAGTGACGGTCGCGGTTACAAAGAATGCGCCTAGCAGGCCGCCGATCCACGCAACCGCGGGAGCTTGTGTTGCGGACGCAATACTTGATAACGGTATTCCCGAGATCATGACATATGCGAACAAGGCAACCGTGCCGATAAAAAAAGAAATGAATGCGGACAGAATCGGACTGCCGACGACTACCGCCATCTTATTATTGGTCGCGGCCTGAGTCGGCATCATCGCACCCGCGGCCAGTGCGAGCAGCAGATAGAAATAGGTATTAGACATTGCTTCCGACGTAATGTTGTCCAGTCTTTCTGTGTTTGGGGTTTTGCGTGCATTCGGTGTAGTCAGTGGCTCGGTTTTAACGATGAACCACTGACTACGCTGAATGCCCACAGAAAGAGGCCGGCGCCCTCAGTACTCGATTTTATCGGGCTTCTCAACCCAGCTCTGAAAAACTTTTTTGGATTCTCCGCGCAGCAGGGTTTTCATCTGAAGCTGCCGTTGCTGGTTCGGTTTGAAGAACTCGCTGTAGAACATCTCATCGTCGAATCCGGCTGCAGCGGCGTCCTCTCGCGTCGCGGCGAAAAAAATTGCGGCCGGCCGGGCCCAGTAGATCGCACCCAGACACATCGGACACGGTTCGCACGAGGTGTACACGGTGCACCCGTCAAGCTGAAATGATTCGAGATTCTGACACGCGTCCCTGATAGCGACGACTTCCGCGTGTGCGGTCGGGTCGTTGGTCGTCGTGACCTGGTTGAAGCCTTCGCCGATAATGCGGCCGTCTTTCACGATGACGCATCCGAAGGGACCACCAAGATTCTCGTTTACACTTTTTTGCGCAAGCCGGATCGCCAGCCGCATGTAGGTTTCGTCCGGGGTCATCGCGGGTTTACCTTGATCTCGAATAGGCGGCTCCAGAGTTTGCCGGTTACGAAAAGCCGGTCACCGGCCGCGTCGTAGGCGATCCCGTTTAGTACGTCCGCGTGCTCGTTCTTTTGCTGCTCTTCATCCGCCAGCTTGTTCATGTCGATCCTGCCGAGAAGTTTTCCGGTGGCCGGGTCGATGCGGACGATCCAGCCTGTCCGCCAGATGTTTGCCCAAATCTCGCCCTTGACGAATTCCAGCTCGTTTAGCTCCATAACGGGCTTTCCCTTTTCGTCGTTGACCACGATGGTTCTGACCGTCTTGAAGTCCTGAGGGTTTACGAACCGGATCACGTGCGTCCCGTCGCTCATTATGAGATTCGTGCCATCATTCGTCAGACCCCAACCTTCGCCCGAATACCGCAGCTCGCGCAGTAGCTTGAAATCTTTCAGGTCGTATTCGAACGCCGTCATCTCCTTCCACGTCAGTTGGTAGATCTTTTCGTTGAGGATCGTGATGCCTTCGCCAAAATATTCGTTTCCGAGGTCGTGCTTCTGCAAAACCTTGCCGGTTGAGAAATCTGTTTTCCTGAGGCTCGAAAAGAAATCGTCGTTCTTGCCGCCGGTGCCTTCGTAAAGCACTCCGTCGTGAAATTCCAGCCCCTGCGTGAAGGCTTTTGGATCGTGCGGGTATGTCTTGACGATCTCGTAGTCGTACATCACGACAGGAACTGCGGTCTTGTTCACGTTCGGGGTTGACGCGTTGTTGTTCGGCACGGGTCCGGGATTACCGCATGAAAATGAAAGAAGCAAAAGGACAAAAACAAAACTAAAACGCATAGGTTATTTGGAGAGAGCCCGGTCGACGGCCCGGCGAAAAGCATCCGCTGAAAGCCGGTGAACTTTGACGCCGTTGACGAAGATCGCGGGCGTGCCGCCCACGCCGTAACTCCGGCCGTCGGCCTGATCTTTTTTCACCTCAGCTTGAGCTCGTGCGTCGGTAAAGTCTAACTCAAATTGTTTAGCATTCAAACCGAGTTCGACGGCGTATTTCAGCAGCGACGCTTTATCGAGCGCTTCCTGATTTCGGTAGAGGACTTCGATATATTCGAAGAATTTGCCCTGGGCCCGTGCCGCATTCGCGGCGAGCGCGGCCTGAAATGCATTCTCGTGAATACTCTCGAGAGGAAAGTCACGGACGACGAAATGTATCTTGTTGCCGTATTCGGCAAGGGTTTGTTTTAGTACCGGATGGGTTCGAGAGCACGCCGGACACTGAAAGTCGGTGAACATGACAACCGTGACCGGAGCCGATGTGCTTCCGGTCTGCGGGTCGTCGGCCTCGACCAAGATGTTTTGGACGATCGGGGCCGGCTCGCGAAGATTGATCTTGACGTTGTACTTTTCAAAGAGCCGACGCATCAACGCCGTCTCGATCGAGGCGCGCTCTTCGTCGGTGTAAAGGCGTAGCTTGTCGGTGATCTCGGCGGCGATGAAAGATCCGGTATCGAGATTTCGCGACTTGGCTTCCTCTGCCACGAGCGCGGAAAAGATTGCGGGCTCAAGGTCACCTCGGATCTCTTCGAAGATCTCGATGTCGGTGTCGTTCAACCTAATCTTGTTCGCCTGCTCAAACTCGGCGAGAGTGATGTTCTTTCCCCCCACGGTCGCGATGATGTCGGCCGCTGCCGAGCCAATCGCATTCACATCCCGAGGTAAAGCGACCTTGTATTTTGTACGCAAACCCTGGATGTACGCGTTCACGGCCGACTGTTCCGAATCGTGTTTCAGATACTCGACTATCTGCCCGCGAACCTCGGCCAGCGGCCGGCCGCCAAGCGCGGCTGTGTTGGCGTTGTAGATCTTTTGAATTTCAGCGGCGGTCGGCTGCGGAGCTTTTGCACGCTGTGCCGCGAGAAGCTTTTCCTTTGTCGAGTTCAATTGCTTCGCTTCGAGCTCAAGCACGGCGTTGGCGATCATCTCCGACAAAAGCTCGGCCCGGACCTCGCCGATGATCTTCCTCTGCTCTAGATAGGCCTTTTGCCCTTGAGCGGAAAGGCTCGACGCGGTGAAAGTCGCATTCGCGGATGTAGCCAACACGTCATCGAGTCGCTGCGCCCCGACACCGTGGCAGAAAACAACCGGTATCAAAATCGCGAATAGCTTCGAAAAATGTCGCATATGAAATCGCCCTGAATTTTACCAGATTGATGCTCGAATTTCGTTGCCCGTATATATCTGTTAGAATTTCGACAAACGAGGTACACCAATAAGATGTCGGATGTGAGATTTACCGGAACCGTTGACCATCTCGCTGTAAAGACCGACGACCTTGCACGCGATGTCGCCGAGTATGAGCGGCTTGGGTTTTCGGTCGAGACGCTCTTCGAAGACTGGGCGATGATGCGCGACTCCCGCGGGTTCGGGATCGCACTTCTTCCGCCTGAATCGAAACATCCCGAGCACATCGCCATGAAGGTCGATACGTTCGAAGAGCTCGAAGCTGCAGCCCAAAGCGAAGGCCGTCCAATCAAACCGCACCGCGACGGTACGTCTTCGTTTTACACGAAAGGCGTCGGCGGAAAAATTGTCGAGTTGATTTACTATCCGGAAAACTTTGAAGGATGAAGGTTATGATCCGCCTCGTAGTTCGTAGTTCGTAATTTGTTTTCCACAACTTCTGTGGAAAAGGGGTGTGTTTCCACAGAATTAAATTGTTCAAGACTTTGTAATATTTAGAGTTTTAGCATTTTGCACAAAAGTAGAGCGCGAAAATGCGTACGTCGAATCTCCCAAAAAACTTCGTCGTTTTATTTTCTGTTTTTCTCTTCGGGTCACCGCTGATCTCCGGCTGCACTTCCAGAACTTTTACGCCTGCAATTCGCAAAGAGAAACGTTCGCGATCCGGTTCGTTCGTTGTCAATATCAACACCGCAACCATTGCCGATCTGGAAAAACTTCCGCATGTCGGACCGGTTCTCGCCGCGAAGATCGTCGAGCATCGCGAGCGTTACGGGCCGTTCCGTCAGGTGGAGCACTTGCTGCTCGTCGATGGCATCAGTGAGGAACGGTTTAGAAAACTAATCGAGTTCATTAACACGGAATAATTTCTCCCAAAATGTCCGGCACAGTCTCCCCACAGACGTTCTGTCGATATCCGCTGCCCTGGCTCGCGTCCTGGTTCGCCGGTGGAATCGTCATTGCTCATTTTTCCGATATAGGGTTGGTCGTTTGCGGAGTCGCGATCGTCTTCGCCGCTGGGCTTTGTTTGGTTTGGCTGAAAAGCTCAACCATTTTAATCCCGGTCATATTCATCTCGCTCGGCATGTTTTGCTGCGAGATTGAGATGCGGAGCATCTCGGACAATCGCGTCAAACGTATTTATGACGAAGGCCGGATTCAATCCGGCGAGCCGGTCGATATAGAAGGCGTCTTGCTCGGCTTGCCGGAATCCGGCTATGGCGGATCGTTCCTCCTGATTCGGTCCGAGAAACTGACTTTCAAGAACACCGCTATGGAAGTTTCCGGACGGATTCGGGTGTTCCTTCCGGATGAAAACGACGCGGAAAATCGCGAGCCCGGTCAACTCGATCTTCGCTACCGTTCGCGGGTCCGGATCTATTGCAAACTCGAACGCGAAGAGAAATTTCAAAATCCGGGCGTTGCTTCCCGACTCGCCATGCTCGACCAGCAGGGAATCGACGCAACCGCGATGATCAAGAGTTCGCTCCTGATCGAAAAATTAGGCGACGAGTCCGTCTTTCTTCCGCTCGCCCGGGTCTACGAACAAAGGCAGCGCCTGATCCAGGAATTCCGCGAACACTTTTCCGCCCCGACCGCCGGGGTGATGATCGCGTCTTTACTCGGCAATCAGCACTTTCTGGATCGTGAGACATCCGAGACTTTTCGTGAGGGCGGCACTTTTCATGTGCTCGTGATCTCGGGGCTCCACATTACATTTATCGGGGCACTCACGCTGTGGGTCATCTCGTATTTTTTCCGGAGCAGGGCGATACAGTTCGTTCTTGCCACAAGTTTTCTGTGGAGCTACACCTTCGCCGTCGGGGCCGAGGTTCCCGTGGTCCGTGCGAGCATGATGTTCACGGTCCTGCTCTTTTCGCGGATCGTCCACCGCCGTGGGTCGCAATTGAACGCCCTCGGCTTTTGCGTCTTGATGTTACTGGTGTGGCGCCCGGCTGATCTTTTCTCGGCGTCCTTTCAACTGACCATGGTCAGCGTCGCTGCCATTGTGACCTGTTCCTTTCCTGTCATCGAAAAATTGCGTGCGACCGGCGGCTGGATGCCCGACGTGGAGACTCCTCTGCCGCCGGTCGTCTCGAAACCTCTGAAGAATCTATGCGAGCTTCTCTATTGGAAGGAGGCCGTTTGGAAGATCGATCGGCGCCGGCAGATTTGGTCCGCAAAACTTTTCAAATCAGTTTTT
>DATLCA010000375.1:0-18644 GCA_035526605.1 Pyrinomonadaceae bacterium
CAACGTAAAAAAGGCCTCGTCCGTGGACGAAGCCTTTCTTTTCTAAACCTACAGGCCTTTATCTATACACGTGCTCGCCGCGATAGTTGGTCCGCCATTCGTTCTCGAAGTAATCTGCGTCCTCATCCGTACGCGGATTGACGCCAAGAACCGTACCGCCTTCGCGAATGCCCGATTCATACTCCTTGGCTCGATCTTCGGGGATGCCCCAGCCGATCAATGCGCCAACGAGGCCGCCGGTTAAACCACCAGCTCCAGCTCCAGCGAGGCCGGCCGCTATCGGACCCCAAACCACGAGTCCAAGACCCGGAAGCAATACGTTAGTTCCGATCGCTGCGATACCGCCAATGATGGCGCCGAGCGTTCCGCCAATGGCGGCTCCAGCACCGGTGCCCTCAAGGGCCTTATTGCCTTCGAGCTCGGTGTCGCCGTCGCTGAAATGCTTATCACGGGTTTCGTTGGACATCATGACGTTGATCTCGTCGTCCGCATAGCCGCGGTCACGCAAACTGCGATATGCCCCTTCCGTACTTTCCTTGTCGCGGAACATACCGGTCAGCATTGATCTTTCACCCTGGCGCGATGTTGCCTGATTGTTCATATGTTTTTCCCCTTGAAACTGTTTGAATTTAGCTTTCGCTATGCCGATACGTTGAGCAATCATTATGCCCAAACTCGACGTTGGTGTAATTGCTTTTATTTACAACGTCAGAGGTCCCCCGCGGGCCGCCCCATCGGTGGGCTGTGTTCTAAATTCAGACGCAAAGTGTAACGACGATGACCAGTCACCAAAGAAAAGGTCCGCACGAATGCGGACCTAGGGGATAGAGGTTAGAGAATGGTTATTTCGCTCTGGTCGCCGTAAAGGGAAGCGAGCCAAAACCCGCACCCGTGATCGTCCCGGCGAGGGTGTTTCCGTCCATGACTCCCTCGATGGTGAACTCGGTAGGCTGACCCTGGATATCGGCTTTCAATTTCGCAGTGAATTTTTTTCCATTCACTTTGCCACCCTCGATTACCGCATTACCGATCATCGACGTGCTTGTGCCTGAAAAGCTTCCGCCCACTTCCTTCAATTCAACCGCAAGCTCGAGCTGTTGTCCCGGTGCCTCGACCACCCAAGACCATTTTCCATTCAGTCCCGTGCCAACCGCGCCGGACGCAGATGCCTTCTGTACCATCACGACCGTCTTCGGATCGACCGTGATCTCGGCCAACCGCTTTGCGACCTCGGGGGTCATAGTCTCTTGATAGCGGCCGCCGAGATATTGAGCCAGAAACTTCTCGCCAGCGGCGAACATCGCCATGTTGTTGACCGGACGCTGAAATCCGTGGCCCTCGTCGTCGGCAAGCAGGTACTGCACGGGATAACCCCGTTCACGCAAGGCGATCACGATCTGGTCGGCTTCACGCTTGTTGACCCGCGGATCGTTCGCCCCCTGAACGACCATGAGGGGAGTTTTGATCTTCGCGACATGGTTTAATGGGGACTGGCGTTCCAGCTGCGCTCTGCCCTCCGGCGTGTTGTAATCGCCCATCCGCTTTGCAAACTGCACGCGGACCGACTCCCAATAAGGCGGGATCGCTCCAAGCAGCGTATTTAGATTCGAAGGCGCGACGATCGCGACCGCGGCCGCGTAGAGGTCAGGGGTGAATGTGACGCCCGCAAGAGTTGCGTATCCGCCATAGCTTCCTCCCATGATCCCGACGCGTTTCGGATCCGCGATACCCTGGTCGATCAGATATTTCACGCCCCACGTTATATCGTCCTGCATTTTCTCGCCCCACTGGTTGTTTCCCGAGTCGAGAAATTTCTTCCCGTAACCGGTCGACGCGCGAAAATTCGGCTGCAGGACCGCGTAACCGCGGTTTGCCAGAAACTGGGCCATTGAATTGTATCCCCACGAATCTCGGCCCCACGGCCCGCCGTGCGGAACAACGATTACCGGAAGATTCTTTCCCGCTGTTCCCTTGGGGAGCGTCAGATAGGCTGGAATTTCGAGACCGTCGGACGACTTGTAACGAACCGGCGTCATAGGTGAAAGCGCCTTTCGATCGATCTTTTCGCGAACTTGATAAAGCGTCGAAAGATTTTTCGTCTTTCGGTCAAAGATCCAAACCGTGCCCGGGTCGACATCGCTGAATGTTGAAACTACGAATTTCGTTTCGTCTTTCGTGCTCGAACCGAAAGCGATCTCGCGATCGCCAAGCCTCTTCTTGATCAGGTCGTAATCCTTTTCAAATTTCTTGTCCTTGAAATAGATCCTGACACGATCATCATTGTAAGAAGTCGAGATAAGTTCCTTTGTCACGTTCGAGAATGACGCGTTGCCAAAATCTACGCGTCCCATTGGGTCCTGTTCGACGAGCTCTTCCTTTCCTGTCTCCGGATCGAAAAGAACGAGTTGGATCAAGTCGCGATTTCCTTTGTTCGAAACCATGTAAACGCGCTTGTTGTCCTTCGCGAAGTTTACCGGCCCGCAGTTCTCAAAGACGCCGCACGAATACACGCTGGTGAACTTGTCGCCGTCGACTCGAAGTACCTCCGTTGTGCCGTCAGGTGCGGAGCGTGTGGCCATTCGGACCTTACCCGAGTTGTCGAAAACCCATCCGGTGAGCCGATCCTTATTCTCCCGCATAAGGGTTTTGGTACCGGTCGAGATCTGGACCTTATAAAGGTCATGCCAGGCCTTATCGCGATCGTTGATGCCGATGTAAATAAAGTCGGGCTCAGTGTCGGGCACGTTGTAGATGAACGTCCGGACCCCTTTCGCGTTTGTAAGGTTCGTGGCCGCGGGGACATCGGAGCCCGCCGCGGGCGAGGCTGCCGGATCGACCGCGAACACGTTGAAGTTTTCATCACCGTCGTTGTCTTTCGTAAACAGTATGTATTTGCTGTCCCAGCTCCAGAAATAACCCGACACCGGGCGCTTTCGTTCGGCGGTCAACGGGCGAGCCTTTTCGAACGGCTCGTCGACGCCCTTGACCCAGACGTTCCTGACATCCTTGAGGGGCTTGATAAATGAGATGAACTTTCCATCCGGTGAGATCTGCGCTCCGGCATATTCGGGATTTCCAAAGAATATTTCGCGGTCGATCAACGGCGGCTGCTGGGCAAGAGCCGCAATGCTTAACAGAAAGATGGCGAACAAAACGGGCAAAGTTAGCTTAAGGTTTTTCATAGTTTTTGTTTGGGTCCTCTCGAGATCGATGGGGTGTTTCCCGATTGTACGCGACTTTTATGAGGAATGTTCTAGTAAATATCGCCGCTCCAAGCCTTCTTCCGGAATTTGCTCTCCGACCAGAAACCTTTTATGAGCTCGATGTCCGGCTCCGCATCACGTTCGAGAAGGATCGAAACGACGTCGAATCGGTAGGGCATTTGACTCAGGCTAAAGATACGCCGATAAACGCGTGCGGTCCGGATGATCTGGCGCTGCTTCCGCCTCGTGACACTCGCGAGGGGTCCAGCGAACGCGGCGGACGTTCTCGTTTTCACCTCGACAAAGCATAGAGTGTCTTCATCGATCGCAACGATATCGATCTCACCTGTCACCGCAACGCCCCGAGTGTTTCGACCGATTGGGACTTTGAAATTGGAAAGGACGAGTCTGTAGCCGTTAGATTTAAGGAATTCAGCGGCTAGGCGCTCACCTCGTTCCCCGAGCTCGCCCCGGGAATCGACCCGCATATCTGGGAAGCGATTGATAATTGAAGGCAAGTCACCCATTATTCGCGCAGCCCGCGATTGAAACCATTTAACATTTTCTTTATCTCCAATATTTCGGCCGCGACTTTATCACGGCCCGTTTCAGAGATGAGGTTTACGTCGAACGCCAGCAGAACGTAGCATTCGAGCCTGCTCGAAAAACCAACGGCCGAGTTTATCGACCGCGAGAATTCTGGGTCGGTCGCTCTCCCGGCTCCGTCTGCAGTGTATGCCGGGATATCAATACATGTTTTACGGATAGAATTTCTGAGGCCGAATAGCTCGTCGCGCGGAAAATCTTGGGTGAGTTTGTATACGAGCAGGGTGAGCTGGTGAGCCCGCTGCCATACTTTGAGTTTGCGAAAATCCTGCATGGGAGAATTAGGATTCAGCTAATAGCTTAGTTGAAATGCCGGCCGTTAAAACGCCGGCTCTTCATAAATACCATATACGTCGCGCAATGCCACGCAGATCTCTTCGACGGTGGCATAAGCCGCGACGGCCTCGATGATCGAGGGCATTGTGTTTTCGTTATTGACTGCCGCCTTTTTCAAACGCTCGAGCGAATTAGCAACAGCGCCGTTGTCGCGTGTCGATTTCGTGCGGGCGAGTCTTTCAAGCTGCGAAGCCCGGACAGTTTCATCGATCTGCAGGATGTCCGTTTTGTGGATCTCCGTTTTCATCGCGTATTTGTTTACGCCGACGATCGTCTGCTCGCCGCGCTCCACCGCTTTCTGATATTGATAAGCCGATTCCTGGATCTCGCGTTGCGGGAAACCCGCCTCGACAGCCTCGACCATTCCGCCAAACCCGTCGATCTTTTCAAAATAATCCATACAGCCGCTGATCATTTTTTCCGTCAGCGATTCGATGTAATAGCTCCCCCCTAGCGGATCGACGGTATTTGCGACACCCGTTTCTTCCGCGATGATCTGCTGCGTGCGCAGGGCGATGAGCGCTGCGTTGTCGCTCGGAAGTGCAAGGGCCTCATCGAAAGAATCTGTATGTAGCGACTGCGTCCCGCCGAGCACACCGGCGAGCGCCTGGATGGCGACACGTGCGATGTTATTCAACGGTTGCTGAACAGTGAGCGACACGCCGGCAGTCTGCGTGTGAAAGCGCAACTGCATCGTTCGCGGATTCTTCGCGCCAAAACGTTCCTTCATTACGCGGGCCCAAACAACACGTGCCGCACGATACTTCGCGATCTCTTCGAAGAAATCGTTATGCGCATTAAAGAAGAATGAAAGCCTCGGGACAAATTCGTCGACATCCATTCCACGATCGACACCGTACTGCACGTACTCGACGCCATCGCGCAGCGTGAATGCCAGTTCCTGAAGGGCGGTCGCACCGGCCTCACGAATGTGGTAACCCGAGATCGAGATGGGATTGTATTTGGGAACGTGTTGGGTGGTGTACTCGAAAGTGTCGATGACGAGTTTCATCGCCGGCTTGATCGGATAAATCCATTCCTTCTGCGCGATGTACTCCTTGAGAATGTCATTCTGGAGCGTGCCCGAGATCTTCGTGAAATCGGCCTTTTGTTTTTCAGCGACGACGAGATACATCGCGAGAAAGATCGGCGCCGGAGCGTTTATAGTTTGCGAGACGGTTACCTGATCCAGGGGGATGCCGTCGAACAAAACCTCGAAGTCTGCGAGGGACGACACGGCCACACCGCATTTCCCAACTTCGCCTTCGCTAAGAGGCGAGTCGGCGTCGAGGCCCATCAGAGCAGGAAGGTCGTACGCCACCGAGAGACCCGTCTGCCCGTGCTCCATCAAATATTTAAAACGAGCGTTTGTATTCTCGGGCGAGGAGAATCCGGCGAACTGCCGCATCGTCCAGAGTTTTCCCCGATAGCCGGTCGGATGAATTCCGCGCTTGTATGGGAATTCGCCTGGAAAACCTACGTCGACACCGTCGCTGTCGATTTCCGTGTACAGCCGATCCACCGGCTCCAGGGAAACCCCTTCGAACCTGGCTTTTCTTTCCGACGTCTTCTCCAGGACCTTTTGGAGAGTCTCCTCTTCCCAACGCTGCTTCTCGACCTCTGCCGTGGTCCGTGCTTCTTTAATTTCCGGTGTCATATTAATTAGCTCAGGCTGCAATTTTAACATACGGGGCTCTTGCCTTCGAGGATCACCCGGTCGCAATAGCTCGCTGATACAGGTCTTCGGTCTCGTCTACCGTCCTCTTCAGCGAGAATGCCGCCTCAATATGATCACGCCCGCGCTGTACGAGTTGACCGCGCTTTTCCGAGTCGAGCACCAATTCCAAAATTGCATTCGCGATCGCCTCGTGTGAGCCGATCTGCACAAGCCGCCCGAGTGACGGATCGGAAATGATCTCCGTTGCTCCGTCGGTTTCGGTGGCGATAACCGGTACGCCCGCAAGCATCGCCTCGGCGATAACAAAGCCGAACGATTCGCTCCGGGACGCCGACACGAATACGTCAAACCCGGAAAGCATGCCCCGAACATTGTCGGACCACCCGGCGAACTCGACAACGCTGCCAAGACGCAAACGGGCGACGAGATTTCGCAGCTCGTTCTCATTCCGCCCGTCTCGAGATCTGTCCTCGCCCACGATCTTAAACTTCACGTCGGGTCTTTGCTTCGAGACGATTTCGGCGGCTCTTATCAAGACATCAAATCCCTTGACCGGATCCAGGTTTCCCACCGAGCCCACGCAGACATTGGGATGCGTCACACGCGCTTGCCGCGCGAACTTATCAACGTCAAGACCGTAGCGTATCGTCACGATTTTCCCAGGAGGGAAGATCCCTTCGCGGCGCAGATTCTCCGCGACGGCGTTTGATGGCGCGATCACGTACTTGACGCTGCTCAGAAAGACGCGGTGTATCCTTTTCATTGGGAAGAGAACGTGGCGCGTAATGACAAAGGGAATGCGGTTCATGGCCGCGGCTAAAGCGGCGATCGGGTAATCCCTGGCAAGGTGCACGTTGATGAGCTCGATGTTTTTGTCCGCGACGAACCTCGCTATATTTACTGCGCTCTTCACATCCAGAGCGTTGCGTAGCGGCAAAGTTATGAGATTGGAAGTCGGCAGCGCTGACAACTCGCGCGCTATGGCCGCGTTCGGCCGCAGAGCCGCGAATACTTCGTGACCGCGCTTCGTCAGTTCATTAGACACGCCGGCAAGATGGGTCTCGCCGCCGCCTATCGAATGAGCCGAAGATATCTGCAAAATTCTCATCGGTGGTATCAGATTCGAAAGCAACAGCCACCCGCGGCGCGTGGTAAAGAAAATTGCAATCGAAGTCGCATGTACTTACAATTGACCAATGCAATTTTCAAGGCCCGGCCTGCTCTTGGTTCTGCTCACCTTCCAGATTCTTCCAGGTTGTTCCAAGCCCGTGGAAAACGGTAATGCCGGTAATTCGAACGCGGCGAATGCGGCCAGCGTGGCGCAAAGCGGCCCGAAGGATAACATCGACGAACTCGGCCTGCTCCTGCGCCTTCCGTTTGAGCCGGAAGAGGTCGCTTGGGAGGAGAAGCCGGAACAGAAAAGGCTGACCGCAGTGGTTAGATTCTCGCCCGAGAACGCGCAAAAAATGGCAGCCGAAGTTGCGAAAGGTGGGCAGCCCTCTCCACAAACCGTGACGGTCGAAAGCTGGTATCCGAACGAGCTCATCGCTCAGGGGGAACTTACCGGCGAATCGACTGTTAAGGGGCAATCTTATCCGGCGGAACCATTTCTAAATCCGCCCTACACGACGGGGAAGATCACCCGCATCGAGCACACCGACTACTTCATTTTTCAAATCTCTTCGTAACGTTTCAGCTTGCGGTAAAGGGTCGACAGATCGATGCCAAGGATATTGGCGGCCCTAGCTTTATCCTCGCCGACGCTTCCGAGAATTTCGATCAAATAACGGCGCTCCATCTCTTCGAGGGTCGGCCGGAAACCTTCATCGTCGCGCGTTCGAAACGAACGAACTGCGCTGTTCCGCACTTTCTGCGGCAAGCTCTCGACATCGATTACTTCGTCGCTCAGGATGAACGCACGCTCGATCGCGTTCTCGAGCTCACGGACATTTCCCGGCCAAATATAATTTGCAAGGGCGGCGACGGCCTCGCGGCTGATCGGTTTCTCCGGCGAGTTTTGGCTGCGGGCGGATTTCGCTGCAAAGTGTTTTGCGAGTAGCGGAATGTCCTCGATCCGCTCGCGCAAAGACGGTACGTGGATCTCGATGACATTCAATCTGTAGAAAAGATCTTCGCGGAAACGATTCGCGGCGACTTCCTCTTCGAGATTCTTGTTCGTAGCCGCGATTATCCTCGCGTCGAACTTGATAGCGGTCGACGACCCGATCGGCACTACCTCATGCTCCTGCAACGCACGAAGCAACTTGACCTGCAGGGCCAGCGGCATCTCTCCGATCTCGTCGAGGAATAGCGTACCCCCGGAAGCGGCGCGAAACAGCCCTTTGCTTTCGGCGACCGCACCGGTAAAGGCGCCCTTGGTGTGGCCGAACAGTTCACTCTCGAGAAGTGATTCTGGAAGGGCCCCGCAGTTCAGCGCGAGGAAGGGGTGAGTCGCACGGTTGCTGTTGAAATGGATCGAGCGCGCTACCAATTCCTTCCCCGTCCCACTCTCCCCTTGTATCAGAACGTTCGCGTTCGTGCCCGCCACTTTCTGAACAAGGGCGAATATTTTCTGGAGGCTGTCGCTCTTGCCGACGATTTCGGAAAACGAATATTGCCGATTCAACTCGCGCCGGAGCGCTCGATTCTCGCGGAACAGTTCGCGCTGCTGAATCGCGTTCTTTACTGTTTGCAGAAGATCGTCGTTGACGAACGGTTTCGTGACGTAATCGTACGCACCCTTGCGCAGCGCGGCGACGGCGGAATCAACCGAGGAGTAAGCCGTCATGACGACGACGAGCGCGTCCGCGTCGATCGCCTTGACCCGGTCGAGCAACTCGATCCCGTCCATGCCGGACATTTTTATGTCGGTTATGGTTGCCGAAATATCTCTTTCGCCGAACGCGGACAGAGCCGACTCGGCACTGTCGGAGGTGACGACCTCGTAACCGGATCCTTCCAACAGCCGGCGCAAGATCGAGCGCATGAGCTCTTCGTCTTCGACAACCAAAATGGTGTGTTGAGCCATAGCGTAAACACGTCCAGTCTAGCACAAGGTTTATTCTTGATTCCCTTTCGTGATAGCATCGGAACGAACTCTCTCTCATCAATTAATGCGGTTTTTCGTTCCAATTGTTCTCGCTCTGGCTCTCGGTTTGTCTTGCATGCAGGCCCCGGCCCAGCAAACGAATCCGGTTGACCGGCAGGTCGCGAATCCGATCACCGATACCCCCAACATCAACCCTGTTTCGGCGGAACAGAACACATCGCCGACAAAAAAACCGAAGACAAGTTTGGACCAGGAGGGCGGCAACGGCGACGTGGTCGTGTACTCGGAAAAGCAGACAGTAGAGGGCGAGCAGGGAAGCCGAATTCTCGTTTACACCGGTAACGTCGACGTCCACTACGGCACCTATCGCCTGCAGGCGAACAAGGTGACGCTATACGAGGCCGAAGACCGAATGGTTGCCGAAGGCAGCGTCGTGTTCGACGAGGGGGACGCTCAGCGGATCACCGGCGCGAAGGCCGTCTGGAACCTGAAAACCAAGTTGGGAACGTTCGAAGACTCGACCGGCTTCACGAATCAAACGAACGACGGAACGGTGATCTATTTCACGGCAGAGAAGGTCGAGCGTACCGCTCTCGACGAAGTCGTAATCACCAAAGGGAAGTTCACCGCGTGCGAAGAGGCGGTGCCCAAATGGTCGTTTACCGCCGACCAGGCCCGGATCAAGATCAACAAGCGGATCAAGCTTAAGAACGCGAAATTTCGGGTGAAGGATATTCCGATCATCCCGGTTCCGTTTGCATCGCTTCCGATCGAGCAGCGGGACCGCCAGTCCGGTTTTTTAACGCCGACGTTCGGGTTTTCCGGCAATAAAGGGCTCCGTCTGTCGGGTGCGTACTTCCAGACTCTGGGGCGTTCGGCCGACGTCACTATTCGTGGAGATCTCTACACGCAGCGCGGGATCGGGTACGGGCTGGACTTTCGCACTCGCGCGAATTCGCGATCTTTTTTCAATTTTGGTTTCTATGCGGTGAAGGACAGGATCTTCGGTTCGAGCGCGAGTCCCGAGACTCCGGACCAGGGCGGCTCCGTGATTTACGCCGAAGGCGTCCAATATTTTTCAAACGGTGTGACAGCGGCGGCGGACGTCCGGCTTACATCCAACCTCGCGTTCCGGCAGGTTTTTTCGGATGGAATTCAGCAGATCATTTCACCAATCGAAATTTCGCAGGCGTTCGTGAACAAAAGTTGGAACAACTATGAGTTGAACGTCCTGGCTCGCTCGCAGGTGATTTCGATCCCGAATGTTCGTGTAAAACTGCGGAACCTGCCGAGCTTCCAGTTTGAAAAACGACCTTCCATGATCTCGTTCCTGAAGCCGCTGTATTTCTCGTTTCAGACAAGTGCGGAAGGCGTATCGCGACGCGAAGAAGTCGACAGTATTCCACTGTACCAGCAAACGACCGGCGCCGACCCGGTCATCACGCCGACCCTTACACAGCGCTTCGATGTCTTTCCGGAGCTGACGCTTCCGATCAACACCAAGTACTTCAACTTTACTGCCACAGCGGCCGGCCGCGTTACTTATTACTCGCACTCCTTTGACGACATGCGTCGTATTGTGGCCCGTGACGTTACGCGGAAATACGGCCAATTTCAATTCGACATTCGGCCGGTCGCCCTCGCGAAAAATTATTACGGGAAGAATGATGCGTTCAAGTTTCGGCACGTGATCGAACCCTTCGTGACCTACCGGTTCGTGAAAGGCGTCAATAATTTTCAAAGGATTATTCGCATCGACGAATTGGATACGATCACCGACACGAACGAGCTCGAATTCGGGTTGACCAACCGGTTCTACACAAGACGCTACTCGGAAGCGGTTACGGATGAAGCGCAGAAGCGGTTAGCTGATACCGACGCGACGGCCAAGAAGCCTCTATCGGTGCAGCCTTACGAAATCTTCAACCTGACGGTCCGAGGGAAGTATTTCTTCGACAAGACCTTTGGCGGAGCCTTGATCGCGGGACAGCGGAATCAGATCGAACCGATAACGGCGGTGAGCTTTTATACTTTCGGAGGGATACCGAGGCGCTTTTCGCCGCTGAACGTCGACGCCACTTATCGTCCCCAACGAACCGTTTACGTGAACACTCGGGTGGATTTCGGACTTCACGGGGACGGCATTCGCGCGGCCTCCGCGACTATCGGGTACGAAACGCCCTTACTGAAATTTTTCCAGACGCTCTATTACACGAGGGCCGTCGACCTGGTTCCTTCGCTGCAGGTTTACGCAAATAGGGAAGGCAAGGAACCGGGGACGTTGAAAGGGGCGCAGTGGGGGCCGTCGGTATTTATCGGTAACCGGGACCATGGTTTGTACGGAGGTACGTCGTTCTTTTTTGATTTCGAGAACCGCCGTGCGTCCGGGCTCTCCCCGCTCATCAGCTCTCTCTACACAGCCGGCTACGCGTATGACTGCTGCTCGCTCGCGGTGCAGTTCTACACATTCAACGTCGGCGTCCGCAACGAGAACCGCCTCGTCTTTAGCTTTCGCTTGAACGGGATCGGCAGCTTCGGCACCGAGCAGTTCGGCCAGGGACTGCGGTAGCCCTCGCCAAAAAGTAACGGCTGCCCGGTCGCGGCGGCGAACCGCGTTATGTCGTCGCCTCGACGGGAGGAGCGCTCGATGCTCCGTTTTGATCGGTCGCTGCTTTTTGTCTTTTCTTTCGGGGCTTATACGAATCGTAATCTCCCAAATTGAAAAACTCGAAAAGTGTCTGCCGCATTTCCACTTCATTTGCGAACAGCTCTTCCAGGTCGTCGTCCACCTCGTTTTCCGGATCGCCTTTCGCGGTCGCTACGAGGATCCGAACAATTTCCGTCATCGTGAGAAAGCCCAATCCTCGGTAAGCCTCGAACTGCTTCTCGTCGTACATCTGATCACCGGTCGACTGGTGCGGAAACGTCGTATTCGAATCCGCATAGTTTCTGATGTCGCGCGGCTCGGTCTCGTAATAGGTCGGACGTGTGTAGATGAGCCAGCCGGTCCCGTTGTTTCGGTTCACCGTCGGGTTGCCGGTTTCCGCATCGATCGCCTCACTGTCGTAGATTTCCGGATATGTGATTCGAGCGATCGCAAACCTCGACTTCGGAAGGCTCGCCTTCTCCTTCACGGCCAGACGGCCGCGAATATTCATCGAGCCCACAAATTCGATTTCCACGCCAAGATCAACCTTGCATTTTTGGATCGCGTTCGCGATCTCGCCGAATTTGAAATCGGCATCTGCGGCGCCATCGCTAAGTATGATCAACTTGCATCGCCGCAGTACCATCTCGTAAAGCGCGAGATTCTCAAAATGGCCGCCGTCGGTAACCATCAGGAACCGTTTATTCTCATCCGTCCGACCGAATGTTTCATTGATCAAGGGAAGTACGGCGATCGAGGGACCCACCTTTTCGTAATAGCGGCTGTTACCCAGCCCGAACCAGTCGAAATCGGAGCCCCGCGTCCCCGTGTTCCCCAGCCACCAGCCCAGCCTTATATTGAACAGTGACATAAGGAACGTCACGACTGGGGACGAGTAGTAGCCCATATTCGGATTGGCCGCGGCTCCGGAGATCGCCATTGCGGTGCCCAAGCGCAGTGCTTTGCCCGTCGTCGTGCTTCGACAATATTTCTTTGACCGTCGGTAGCCCTTCACGGCCCAGCTTCCGCAATGGAGCGGCGACATCGTGAAGCTCGCCGCCTTCCTGTTCTGCCAGGCGAGATTCTTACCCCCAACGAGATTTACAGCCGCGTTGATCACATGCAGCGGCCGCTGATTTTCCAGTTCATGAAGCTCGAGATTGTCGTTATCATCGAAGCCGATAAACGTCTCTTTCTTTCGATTGACGTTTGAAGCTCCAAGGTAAGCTCGAACGAGGCGGTCGCGATAAGCTCCGTGCAGCGAGAATTTGTTAACGTTCACGAAGCAAGCCATGATGAGACCGATGGCCGTCAGGACGACGAAAAAGAGAAGAACGTACCCGAACTTCGCGACGCTGAGGACCACTGCATGCTCATAGCTAGCCGGGAAGGGTGCAAGTCCTTCAATCGGCATTGACCTTCCGACAATGTACAGGAGCACGGTCGTGCCGAACGCGATAAGGATAAAAATACTTAGCAGGAATATCGTCGCCGCGACCTGCGGGGCAATTGTAAGAATTCGGGATGTGATGCTGACGCGCCCTTCGGCTCGGACCTTGGACTTCTCTGAAAAGCCGCCGACGAGGGAAATTGCGCCCGAGACGGCGGTGGCGACTGTCGAGATTATCGCCGCAGCCCCGGAAAAAGACGGTGCTTCACCGGGTTGAATATTGAAAATCCATTCCAGGATCCTTGGCCCAAGGAGGACGATTGCGTTAATCCCTACCCAGCACGCAGCGGCGATAAGCACCCAAGCCCCGTATCGCGCAAGCCACTCACGGTCCTCGTCGGTCATTCGCCTGCTCGTAAATCCTACGAACACCGTGGCGCAAACGAGCACGATCATCAAGAACGTCGGGACCGCAAGGCAAAAATAGATCGGCCACCCGAGACCACTACCTTCGCCGAATATCCGCGCGACGACGACGCCGCCGCGGGGGAAAACCTTCGTCGTTATGAGCCAGAGCAGGATGCCCCCGAGAACGCAAGAAGCGATGGCAGCGATCCCTTCCCAGAATCCAAAGCCGCGCTTGAAGCGGAATATTTGAAACAACACGACCCCGAACACGAACGCGACAATGGTCGCCAGGATGAAATAAATTAGGGTCCTGTATTGGCCAGCCTCGAACGTGTAAGACAAGAAACGAAAGTCGCCAAGACTGCTCACGGACCTATAGGTCCAGGCCCAGAGCGTGGTTGTCAGGAGCGCCGACACGGCTAGCGGGAACACGCCCAAAAGCAGAACGCCGCCGTCGGTGTTGGCAAAGGCGGTGACTTTGTCGGAAGCCGTCGAGGTCTCACTCGCAGCGCCCTCTTCGTCGCGGCTAAGGTTTTTACTCGGAAGTCTCCCGATCACGAATGCAACGGCGGCGGCGCCGAGCGCCATAGCTGCGATCAGCAGACTCAACTGAACGTTGGCTCCCAGATTTGGTTGTCCCACCGACCGGTACAGAAGTCTCGGCAGAATCAAAACCGCAGCCATCAGTGGAAGGAAAATTGTCAGGTTGAGAAAGAGATTGCGCAAATAGATCGCAATCAGGGTCCACGAATCCGCCGACATGAGGCCCGTTCTGGGGCTCATGTAATTGCTGTACTCCCGAAGATGCTGGAGCTGGGGCGGCTCGGGATTTGGGTTTCCAAAGTCCCGGATAGGGCTGCGATTGATTATGGATTGGACCCGATGTATACCAAGATCGCGATCGGGGATTGCGTCCTCGCTATCTTCCTTCTTGGGAATGCGCGCACGCCGGACCCAGGCCGAGAGCCAGGAGCCCAGATAGCCGCCTCCGGAGACCGTGGACAAATAATCAAACTTGCTGAGCAGACCGCGCCTCGCAAGAGCCTGGACGATGCCGAGGCCGAATGTCGCGCTGCGAATTCCACCTCCTGAAAAGCAAAGCGCTGCGAGCTTTGCGTCGTGGAGGGCCGCGAAGACATCGCCGAGGTCATGGGGTGACACGAACGCCGTCTTCGCTTCCCGTAGCTCTTCCGTGAGGACGTGAGCGAGATCCAAGGGTTCCGAACTGTCCGTATCATCCGACGGTGCGTCGTTCTCGGATGCGCTTTGCATTTCGATCTCATCGAGATCTCCATCTTTCAGTAGGTTTTCGTCCGTCATATATTTTCTAAAGGTTCACACCGTACGCCTCGTTGAAAAACCCAGCCTGGATATAAGCCTCTGTTGCGAACCCGAACCCGCTCGCGCCCCAGGCGGTTCCCCAACTGTTTCGAATGATAAAGCGTCCGTCGGCCCGGTACCCGACGACCGAGACCGCGTGGCCACCGCGGACGGTATTGGGCTTAAAAGTATCCAGTTTTCCCTGGGTCGCGGTCGCGTTGTCCCACGTGCTGTCGACGTTCAGTGCGACGAGCAGCGGTCCCGTCGTCGCCAGCCAAGTTCGCCATTGTCCAAAATTCTTGAACAGATTGAAGTAGCTGGCGATCTTCCGCTGCGCGGCGATCGCGTAGAACGTGTTGGCTTCATCCGGATAAAGCTGGCCTGATGCGAAGGGAAGGATGGCATCAGTAACCACGCCGTATCTTCGGGCGATATCTACCGCGGCCTTGGGGCTTGTCCCGTCGGATTCAATGAAGGTTGTCGGCCGGTCAATAAATTCGTCGGTTTCTTTGGCGGCCATCCAGACATATCTTGGGGAAAGCATTTCAGTTTTCGCCAGCCGGTTGGCTTTGACGAAGTGGTATCGCAACACGCCGTCCGCCGTCGCCCAACCGACGCACGAACCGGTCGCCTTTTGATCCCCGACTTTCCACCACGTAGCACGAAGGTCCACGCTCGGTGGCAGGGCAGCGGGCGCCCCAACGATACCGGCCCCCACGGCGTTCATTAGGCCCCAGTCTTCGTTCGTGTCTCTCGACGGGACTATGTTTACGACACGATTTGTATTTTTTCTCGTTGGCATTGGTTATTCTCCTTCTAGGTTTTAAATCCACCTTGTAGATTTGGGCACTGCCGTAAGTCAGCGGTTCGGCACGCGTCGCGTCGAAGCCTATGCGTTTATCCGAACCCGGAGCACGCCCTCCGCGTTTTTACTAAAGAACGGAAAGTCCTGAAGCCTCTGGCCTTCGTCGAGGCCGTAGTTGTCAAAATCAAATCCCGAATGTGCGTGTGACATCAAGAGATCGTCGCTGCTGTCCTTGAACAATTTGGGAACGACGGACGAAACCGCGCCCATCAGACTGCCGATCAGCGGATTCGTAATGGCGGCTTTTAGTTTGTCGACTGCGCCTTTTACGCTCTCGTCGCCGAGGATCTTTTCGAGCTTGGTTCCGAAGCGCTTATGATTGTCGTCGCTTTCTATAATGAACATCTGCAAGGCGAAGAATCCTCCGGGATCCAGATTCGGGTAGATGATGATCCCGCTGCCGGTCAACGAGGCGTGGGGGAATGACCTCGTAACCGGGAAGATGTTGGAAACGGACGCGAGCATGAACTTGAGCGCGTCCTTGTCCGAATCCGGCGGCATCATTCCCGAAAGGTCTTTGTTTGAACCGCCCGTGATCTGGGCATCGTTGTTCTGGCTGATGTTGAGGTCGCTCGCGAACGCGAGCACGTAAAGCTGTCTGGCGTCGTGGGCTTTCGCCGGGAGGCCGAGCTTGGGAACAGAGACTACAAGTTTTGGCATATTCTTCTCCTCAAAAAACAGTGCGGAAAGGACCCCCGCCGGTAAAGCCGCCCGTGCTCAAAACGAAAAACGCGACTTGTCGATCGAACCGACCTTCGAGTCATCGACGGTAATGGCGAAAGTTCGAAGGTGGTCCATCTGCCATGCGACGTAGTTGATAAATTGATCGTCATCCGGTTCGACAAAGAACGCGAGGATCATCCCCCCAGCCCGGGCGTCACCGGCAGACTGCTGAGTGTTCGCGTTTTGTTCGGGAGACGGCGCAACTTTGGGCAGCGCCGCAAGCAGCATTTCGTTCGGATCTTTCATGCTGATTTTCCCGGTGGTGCAGAACGTGTCGATCTGATCTGCCAGTACCGCATACTTGATCGAGGCCGCGGAGTTAAGATCGATATTTGCTTTCTGTTTTAGAACATCGAACGAGCCCTGGTATACGACCACGATCGCCGTACTTATCAGAAAAGTGGCGATCAGGTGCGGGCTCGAAGCATTTATCCCGGATTTGGTAATGACGGCAAGACAGATCGCGGCGACCAACCCAAATATCGTCAGTATCAAATATGTGGCATAGAAATAAGCGAAATAACTGATCGCATTTGCGTGGTGCTGATTTCCGAGGCTCGTTATCTCACTTCGTTGGCCGTTGATGAAATTTACCTTTTCCTGGTCGGTAAACTTCGCGCATGCGGTCAGCTGGCGCCCTCGGATAAAGTGGGCCTCGGTCATTTCACGCGCTCGGCTCTTGATCACCGACACCGTGGTCATTCCGACAAGTGCCAGAACTACAAGGAGGCCCGCGGCTATCGTGACGTAGCTCGTCCAGCCTTCGAGAAGGAACCACCGAGCGTTAGCCTTGAAGTTCGTAAGATCCATCTGCTCGATCCGTTACTGACTTGCCTCTAAAAGAATCTCGCTAAACCTGCGGGCGATATCGGCGATGCGTGTTGCTTGATCGCTGCCGTTGATGATCGCGCGCGCATTTTCGTAATTTGCTGTTCCGTCCGGTTTGAAATACTGCGCTAGTTTCCGGGTCGTGAACCAGCCGTCGATCATTCCCTGAATCGCGATCTGATACGCCAGGGCTCGCTCCTTCGCCCGGTCCGGCTCCGATAAAAGGTCAACCCCGGTCAGCTTTTTCGCCTTGGTATAGTTCGCGCGCCCGGTCAACTGTACGTAGCCGCGGCCATGGAAGAGAGCCCCGTCACCGGGCTGCGTATTTCCGACGTTGGTTCCCGCCTTTGTTCCGGGGCCATACCGCTTATTGAAGTACGCGTCACCCCCGCGCTCGTCGATGGGCTCGAATGTATGTGCGGTTTCCCACTTGAAAGTGGCGAGGCAGTAGGCCAGTTGTCTGCGGTCGGCATCCGTGGTTCCGAAACGGGTGTCGGCCTCAATTCGGCCGAGCAGATACTCGAGCGCGTCGACGAGAGGTTGAGTGAGTGGGCCGAAGCGCGTTCGATATGCCTCGAAAAATTTCTTTCTGTCGAATGCGAATGTGCCGGCCGCGAGCGGAGCAGTGAGCGTTGCCGATGTCGCCGCCGCGGCCCCCACTGATCCGGTCTTTGCAGGGGCGGGGACGCCGGACGCCCATTCCTTCAAGATACAGACGGTGAGTGGCCGCTTGTTCATCCACTTGAGCCATGAAAGAAACTTGCTCAGGTTCGCCGTCACAAGGCACGCGACCGACCAGTTGTTTATGACGGTCGAATCGACGCCGGCGCGATGCACGTTCGCGAGAATGATGTCCTTCCTTTCCGGTGGGATTTCTTCGGCTCGGTCGTTCCTGTTCCCATCCCGAAAATAGGGAAATTCTTTTACCTGCCGGTAAGCGTCTTTTTTCTTGTGCAGTCCGAACGCGTGAGAGTCGTACACGATCACATCAGATTTCAATACCGCGCATCCGTCATGGTTATAGTCTTCGAAGTGTTTCAGCCCGTACGAACCGGCGTTCGTCGTGCCGTTCCGGGCCATGATGAATTTCGGTGGCTTCGCGTCCCCGTAGCATTCGTACGTGAACGCTTTGTCATCGAAAGTATCGAAGACGTCCGCGGTCGACCTTATCCAAACATCCATCGGACCCTTAGGGAACCCGGTAAACGTCGGCAAGCTTCTCACTCGAGTTAGTACTTCCTCATCTGTAAATGCACGCATAAATTTTTGAATTGAAAGTTGCTATAGATATCTGGCTGGACCTGCATTGGCGGCATAGGTCCTGGCGACCACGCTGTTGGGCGCTGATACTTTTGGTCTAAGTGTTCCCGCCCGAAGAATGTGTTCAGGCCCGGATGGATATTTCACTACCGGCTCAAAGCTCGGATGGGTTTTACACTCTTAGTTGTTAGTCACTCAGCATTCCCTTTCGAAACTGCTTGGAGCCCCTTCCTTGGGCGTCCCGTTTTCTAACGTCGGTTTGTGCACTAAAACGTCTTTTTGCCAGCGACGATTACGCGCATTATTTCCTTTGAAGCATAGATTTGCGTAT
>DATLCA010000376.1:0-1879 GCA_035526605.1 Pyrinomonadaceae bacterium
CGTCGTGAGACCGTAGCTAATTGCGCGACCGTCCGGGGTCCAACGCATGTCTCCGTCCTTTAACGGAAGATCGAATACCTTGAGGGGTTCGCCGCCGTCTATATTGAATATGGCGAACCGCCACGGCGCCGTGGCATTCTCGCGGAACTCGCAGACGATAAATTTCCCGTCCGGCGAAATCTCCGAGTTCTGCGTGAAATGATTTGTTACAGGCGACGACTCCCCGCCGTCAATGGAAACTTTCCATATCGCCGGGGTTCCGGATGCCGTTGAATCAAACAGCAACCATTTCGAATCGGGCGTTACGCTGACGCCGTATTCACTATTGCCAAACGTTAGCTGTTTCGGATTCCCGCCGTCCATACCCATTCGCCAGATGTTAGGCGCTCCCGCGCGCTCGGAAGTGAAAACGACATAGCGGCCGTCAGGTGTGACTTTGAAATCGTAGTTTGTTCCAGCGTCGACGGTGAGTGGCTTGGCGTCGCTCCCGTCACCATTCATGATCCAAACGTCGTCGGTTCCGCGTGCCTTCGAATAGAAGAGAATTCGACCGTCGGGCGCCCACGCAAGACCGTCGGTTCCTTCCTGGTTGGTGCCGCCGGCCCGTATCTGAACGGCTCGGCCGGCATCAGCGTTCGGCGTGATCCAGATATTTGAGATCCTGGTGCTCTGGACGGTGGCCAGAGTTGTACCATCCGCAGTCAGGCTCATCCCCAGATAGTTATTGAAATCTGTTGTGATTCTCCTCATGTCACCGTCCGGGTAAGACATGAGAGAGATTTGCTGTGTGTGATAGTCGGAAGCCTTCTCCGCACCCATCACCAGAATCCCGCTTTTGTCGGACAGCCATGCGATCTGTTTGATCTCGTACCAGCCTTTATCGCCGATAGGTTTGATCGCGCCGTCCTCCAAATTCACCTCAACGACTTGCATCGGGACGCCCCCCGTCGCGTTACCACCGATCACCGCCGCGACGGTTCTGCCATCCGGCGCCCACGCCGCGGAGCCGGGCCACCAGACGAATGTCTCCGGGCGCCGGCGTTTTGCCAAGACACGCTCGCCTGATCCGTCCGCGTTGGCGATCGCCAGGACACTTTCACCCATCTCCGGATAGTTGCCCCTGATGAATGAAAACTGTTTTCCGTCTGGCGAGTAACTGACCCCGCTGTCGATATCTTCGATAAGCTTTTTTTGCGGGCCGCCCAGCGCCGGCATTTGATATAGGGTGAAAATCACGGTGCCTATGTCCCGTTTTCTGAATGTTACGAAATTTCCGTCCGGTGAAAATCGGATATCCCCATACTCCACGGCCTCCGCCGCCGGAACGATCTGGACCGTACTTCCGGTTGCGAGCTGTTTTGTCCAGAGGCTTTGCCGGCCGCCTTCATCGATATTGTAAACCGCGTATTTGCCGTCCGGCGATATCGCCCCGTTGAACGTTTTCCCATCGGTCGTAACCTTTTCGAGTTTGATTGACCGGGGAGGGTCAAGCTTACCGCCTTTATACCTGTAAACGACGAAACCTAGTCCGGCAACCAACGCAACGACCGCTGCGGCGGTTGCGAAAATGGCGGTTTTTTTCCTGCTGAGCGACGGCGCGGAATAAGCTTCGTTTGACAATCGGGGCACGAGCGGATCGCGGGTAGTTTCGGGCAGGCGCCGAGTCGCACGATCTTCATAATCGGGGTCGCCCGAGAGTATTGCGGTAGGCTGCTCCGCGGTCGACGGTCCTTCGAGCAGCGCAGCTCCGTCGTCGAGACAGAAATTTAAAGTCTCGTCCGTATAGCTTCGCCGGCATTCGGGGCATCGCTTCATAGGAAATTCTACTTCTCTTGAAAAGCCATCTTCTTCATCAAGTCCCGAAATCGCGGCGTGGGTC
>DATLCA010000377.1:0-2548 GCA_035526605.1 Pyrinomonadaceae bacterium
ACGGAGTTCGCCGGCGGCATCGGCGAAGCCGGGGTCGAAAATTTGAAGAAGTTTGTCGAGCGAGGCGGCAAGCTTGTCTGTTTCGATGATTCATGCGAGCTAGCGATCAAACGTTTTGCGTTGCCGTTGCGAAACGCCCTCACTGGACTAAAGCGAAACGAATTTTACAATCCGGGCTCGATCGTGAAACTGAAGGTCGACACGCGACACCCCTACGCGAAAGGCATGCTGGAAGAAACGCCGGCGTATTTCATCAGCAGCTCGGCGTTCGAGATCGCGGCCGATGCACGCGTCTCGCGGATCGCCTCATACTCAGAAAAGGATGCTCTCATGTCCGGCTGGATGCTGGGCGAAAAGTATCTGAACGGGAAGACCGCACTCGCATCGGTCACTTATGGCAAGGGCGAAATCGTCCTCTTCGCGTTCCGCCCCCAACATCGAGGGCAAACGTTTGCGACCCTTCCGCTCATCTTTAATGTATTGGAGAAATAAAGATGAAGGCTCAACCGCAATGTCTGAAATCGAATCTTGGCCTCGTATGTATCACGAGCACGGATGCAGTCAGGTACAAGACGATCACGCGGAAACGGCTTTTGTCGTTTGATGAAGCCGAGCAGCGGCGTTTGCTGGGCGAGCTCTACATCGAGAACTCGAACCGGCTGGAGCGCGCACTCGACTTCTGTTTCGCAAATCAAATCAATCTCTATCGGATCAGCTCCGAGATCTTTCCGTTCGCCGACGAGCCGTTCGGACGAGCGATACTTGACGAGTCGGCAGATCGTCTCGCTGCGTTAGGTAAACGTGCGACTGAAGGCGGACTAAGACTCGTGCTTCATCCCGATCAATTCGTCGTTCTAAGCTCGGACTCGGACACCGTCATCGCGAACAGCATCAAGATCCTAAGGATGCACGCGAACACGATGGACATGCTCGGGCAGCCCCGCAGCGAATGGGCGGCGATGACGATACACGGCGGAAAGCGCGACCGCAGTGAGCGCCTTGTCTCGACGATCGCGGAATTGCCTGACGAGATTCGGAAGCGGATCGTCCTCGAGAACGACGAGTACTCATACAGCTCCGCGAAGATCCTTGATGTTTGTAAACGTTCGGGAGTTCCGATGATCTTCGACGCACATCATCACGTGTGTCACGAAAATCTCGACAGCTTTGACGATCCGTCGGTGACCGAAGCGTTTTGGGCGGCCCGTGAAACTTGGGCCGATCCCGCGAATCAGATGGTTCACATTTCGAACGGCCGATCGAATTTCAACGATCGGGCGCACAGCGATCTGATCTACAACATGCCCGAAGTGTTTCGTCATGCTCCGTGGATCGAGGTCGAAGCAAAGCATAAAGAGTTGGCCATTCAGAAGCTAAAAGTCGAGTGGTCACGACCTAACGAAATATAGAAGCGTGCGCAAAATCCTTGACTGAAGATTTTCAAAAGTAGTACAAACTTCATATCGCTTGACGTCGCTCACTGAGCACCTCTCTCCGACATTTTCTGAGTCAGAATTGAACGCAAACGCGGGAAGGGCCGCACCGTGGACCTTGGAGTTAGTAGGTCGGGCTCGACGTGTCGGTATAACCAAAAGATCATTCGCTCAACGAGCTTGATCTCTTCAGCACATAAAGGGAAGGACATGAAGTTTTGTTCTATCTGTCAGCAAGATCACCTCGCCTCCGTCGCGTGTCCGGGTGTTTCCGCTATCGTCATCGAAGGTTACCGGGCGATGAATCCCATCTCGAGCGGTGCATTCGAGCTCCATCGTGCACAGGAGAATGCATCCGGTCGCACTTGTCTGATCACGGTCGTCGCCTCCGACGACGCGACCGCACTCAAATTTCTTGATCAAGCGAAACATGCAGCGCGAAGTTTCAATCCCGCGGTCGCCGAGGTTTACGACGCCGGACGTTTAGCGGACGGGAGGAGTTACGTCGCCTGGGAAGAGTTGGAGGGCCGAACGATCCGCGAGATACTCGACAATGTCGGCGCCCCACGTCTCCTTGAATCCATCCAAATCGTTCGACAGGCCGCCGAAGCTTTGCACTCGCTGCACGCCGCCGGTTTGACGCACGGTCGCGTAAATCCGGAATCGATTATCATCACTCGAGGTCGGGACGAGAGGGCGTCGGTTCGGCTCCAGATTCCGGATTTCGGTTCGGCTATGCGGCGGTCGATGTTCGACAACAGGTTCGCGCTCGACTCGGCGCTCGACTCCCTGCGTTACTACGCCCCGGAACAGTGCGGTGACGGCGAACTCGGTGCCCAGGCGGATATCTATAGTCTCGGCATTGTGTTCTACGAAATGCTCGCAGGGCGCCCTCCGTTCGACGCCGCCGGCTCGGCCGGTTTGATTCACAAACATCGAAACGAAGCGCCACCCGAGATAAAAATCGACGACTTCAATCTGCGGATGCTCGTCACGCACGCCCTGACCGAAGCATTGCAGAAGCGCCCGACCGCAAGACAGGCCTCTGCGGGTCTCTTCGCTCGCCAGCTCCGGCACATCGAGCAGCTCGCGACTCATACATCGACCCCGCCTCC
>DATLCA010000378.1:0-3703 GCA_035526605.1 Pyrinomonadaceae bacterium
CTCAAAATCTTGCCAGCTGCGGACCAGTTCGGCGCGGTCGGTCGGGCCGCGCTTCGCCCAGCCGGCGAAGGCCGCGATCGAGGTGTCGACGCCCGCGATCGTTCTCGAGCCGGCGGAAACTTCTTCTATGTAAACTCCGGGATACTTCAATTCTGCCGGCATCTGTTGCTCACACTGGACACGCTTTTCTGTCAATATTTCGGACGACTCGGAGTGCGATAGGATTTTAAATTGAATCCATCCAAACGCAAAGAGAAAAGGTACGGCGTAGACGCGAGCAACGCTCCCCGGTTTACCCTAAAAAAGGATCGATCGGCCCGGTCGTTTTGGGGACAAGGCTTTATTGGAGTAATCTCTTGCTTGTAATTAGATTCCCGGATTCCCGATGCTTGATAATTCAAAACCTTTGCAGCTTATGAGTACACCTCGCAACCGAGCGCGGGTGCAGCGATGCGCTCTCTCAGTGGCTTTCGCCGTCGCGTCTTTTGCTTTACCGGTCGACGCTCAACAATCGGCCCCGGTGGTCGTGCAGCCCGGTGCACCCGGCCAGCCGTCCAAACAACTTCCGGCATCCACCCGGGCTGTTTTACCCGAACGGTCGCGCAAAGACGTCGAATTCATGCAAGGGATGATCATGCATCACGCCCAGGCGGTTGAGATGACGGCGCTGATCGGATCGCGAACCGAGAATAAGGATCTTCGCCTGCTCGGGGCTCGCATCAGCCATTCACAATCGGACGAGATGAATTTCATGAAGCGTTGGCTCGAGACCCGGGGGGAGCCTCTCTCCATGCCGATGCCGGGAATGGAGGACATGGACCCGGCCGATATGGAACATCACCACATGATGATGCCGGGGATGCTGACGCGAAAACAAATGACCGAGCTGAGAAAAGCAAAAGGGCCCGAGTTCGACAATTTGTTTTTGAAAGGAATGATCCAGCACCACAACGGCGCTCTGATCATGGTGAAAGATCTGTACAATACGGCGGGTGCCGGGCAGGATGCCGAGCTGTTCAATTTCGCAACGGATGTCGATAGCGGCCAACGCGCCGAGATCAGGATCATGCAGTCAATGTTGGGTGAAAAACCTTAGGAGAAACGATGAATCGAGTCCACACTTTTAGTTTTCGTCTTATCGCAGCGTCACTTTTCTTGTGTTCATGCTTTGTTGCAAGTTCGTCGGCTCAGGGCCAGCTTGAGTCGGCTCCGCCGCTGCCTAGCGGGATGACCGGTTCGGATGCGAACGACCCGCGGGCAAAACTTGCATCCGGAATGTCCGGAGCGGGCGAGGCCGCGATGGGAATGAGGCATCTCTCGCTCACCAAAAAGCCGGACGCGTTCCAGCTCGGGTCCGATGATCCGGATAACCCGAAGGTGCAAAAAGCGCTCGGGCTACTCGGGATCGGCGACTCATCGAAGATGCCGAAGCCGTTCCAACTCGTCCTGGCCCAGCTCGCGTTTGCGAACTCCGACATCGCCTTCCAGGGCAATCATCTTTTTCAAGGAAACTTCTACGGCGTGAGCATCTACGATATCGCCGATCCCGCAAAGCCCGCCCTGGTCACATCGATCGTATGTCCGGGCGGACAGGGCGACCCGACGGTGTACAAAAATCTGCTCTTCATGTCGGTGGAAATGCCGAACGGTCGGTTGGATTGCGGAGCGCAAGGATTCCCCGCTCCGGCGGCTGGGGCTCAAGGGCTGGCCGCCGATAAGGAGCGATTTCGCGGTGTGAGAATTTTCGATATCTCTGACATCAAAAATCCGAAGCAGGTCGCCGCCGTGCAAACTTGCCGCGGCTCGCACACGCATACTTTGGTCGTCGACCCGAACGACAAGAACAACGTTTACATCTACGTCTCGGGGACGTCGTTCGTGCGTCCCGCGGAAGAGCTTGCGGGTTGCTCAGGCGGAACACCGGACAAGGACCCGAACACGGCGCTGTTTCGAATCGACGTGATCAAGGTTCCCTTGTCGGCCCCCCAGGACGCGAAGGTCGTATCGAATCCGCGGATCTTTATGGATCCGAAGACGGGCGCGCTGAACGGCTTGAATAATTCAGGCACGCACAGCAAAGATGGAATAGCTCCGCCGTCGGACACCGACCAGTGCCACGACATCACGGTTTACCCGGCGATCGGACTGGCCGCGGGCGCTTGCTCCGGAAACGGGCTGCTCCTCGACATCAAAGATCCGGTCAATCCGAAACGCGTCGACGCGGTAAATGATCCGAACTACGCTTACTGGCATTCGGCGTCATTTTCCAACGACGGCAAGAAGGTCGTGTTCACGGATGAGTGGGGCGGCGGGCTCGGCGCCCGGTGCCGCGCGAACGATCCGAACAAATGGGGAGCCGACGCGATCTTCCGCCTAAACGATAACAAGCTTGCCTTCGCGAGCTATTACAAAATGCCTGCCGCCCAAGGCGACAGTGAGAATTGTGTCGCACACAACGGTTCACTTGTTCCGGTACCCGGCCGCGACATCAAGGTACAGGCGTGGTACCAGGGCGGGATCTCGATAATGGATTTCACCGATCCCGATCATGTGTTCGAGATTGCTTATTTCGATCGCGGACCCATCGATCCGAAGATGCTCATTCTGGGCGGATCATGGTCCGCCTACTGGTACAACGGACGAATCTATTCGTCCGAGATCGCACGCGGTCTCGATATCTTCGAGCTGACGCCGACGGAAAATCTTTCGCAGAACGAGATCGACGCCGCGAAATCGGTTCGCGTTGCGGAGTTGAATGTTCAGAACCAGCAGCAAATCGTCTGGCCGCGCAACTTGGCGGTCGCGAAGGCGTACGTCGATCAGTTGGAGCGTTCGAAGGGACTCTCGGCCGACGAGATCATGAATCTTCGGCAGGCGATCGATAAAGCGGACAAGAAGAAGCTCAAAGGTCTTGCGGCTACCCTTGAGAAAAACGCAGGCGGTAAAAGCGGTGCAGACTCTGCGAGGATTGCGGCCCTGGCCCAGATCCTGAAGAAACCCGCGGCCTAATCTCTTCGTGGGATCATTATCTGGAAAGCGGCGATGGGATAAACTCCGATCGCCGCTTTCACGTTCAGATTATTTTTTGCCCACCAAATGGATCAGCCCGTCTGCGACTTGCATGCGCCAGCTTTCGCCGTTATGCACCGCGCCGGGCGCTTCGAGAAATGCGACGTCATAGCCTTTCGACTTTAGAGCATCGCGCAAATGAGTGCTGGTTTCGACCATTGAAAAGCCTGAAGCGTTCTTGCTCGTTTCACCGCCGCCGACCACAAGATAAAAACGCAGTTTTAATTTAGGTGAGTTTTTGAATTGGCTGGTAAGCCATTCGCCGGGCTGCGAAGCGCCTTCGTCGCCTCGCCAAAATGCGCCGCTTTGGGAAAAGACGTTGCCGAATAAATTAGGATATTTGAACGCGACATAAGCCGCCGCCAGGCCGCCGGCGCTGTAGCCAAGCAGTGTAACCTTGCCCGCTTCTTTAGCGACGTGATAATTCGCTTGTGCCCAGGGCAGCAAATCCTTCGCAACGAAATCGGCGAACTTCTGATGATTCGCAAGATCCCCAAGACGGTCTTGGGAATTGTCGACCATTATCTGGACGGTTGGATAGATCTTTCCCGCGGCGATCAGGTTATCTATGATGGTCGGCGCAGGAATGTCTTTTACATAATCCTCGCCGTCGAACGAGATGAGCAAACGGTAC
>DATLCA010000379.1:0-7247 GCA_035526605.1 Pyrinomonadaceae bacterium
TGATCTCGTTGCAGATATCAATGCACTCGTTGCAAACGTAGACGCCAGGGCCGGCGATCAGTTTCTTGACGTCGTTCTGCGACTTGCCGCAAAACGAGCAACAAAGAAGTTCTTCAGGTCTGCGGAATTGGGCCATAAGAAAGTTGTCGGTTGTCAGTTATCAGTGCGGATTGACCGCGACAAACCATTTAGCATTCTACCGATTTCGGCGGCATCTTCAAGAAGTAGATCAACTTCAGCCTGTTCAATATAGCCGAGGTTGGCCGCAATTTGAAGTTGAGTCTCGGCCTCCATCAAAGATCCGTATGCGAACGACAAATGATGGGTAAATTCTTTGGAAGAATCGCGGCCCTGCCCTTCTGCGATATTAGAAGGCACCGAGACGACTGCACGTCGAATCTGGTTACAAAGAGCAAAAAGTTCCGCTTTTGGAAAAGCCTCAGTGGTGCGGTATACCTTGGTCACAAACCGCATCGACTTTTGCCAAACGATAAGGTCTCGATAACTGTGGGAAGCCATCTTTTCCTCAACTGATAACTGACAACCGACTACTGAGAACTATTTCTCCCGATGCTCGATCACTTCGTCGATCAATCCATATTCTTTTGCCTGCTGCGGTGAAAGGATGCGGTCACGTTCGACGTCTTTTTCGACCTGGTCGAACGTCTGGCCGCTGTGCTCGGCAATGATACGCGATGTCATTTCGCGCATGCGTAAGATTTCTTCGGCCATGATGCGGACGTCGGTCGCCTGACCAGATGCACCGCCCGAAGGTTGGTGGATGAGAATTCGAGAATGCGGCAAAGCGAAACGCTTGCCCTTTGTTCCCGCCGTCAGAAGCAGAGCCCCCATCGACGCGCACTGGCCGACACAGATCGTCGTCACGTCGTTCTTGATGAACTGCATGGTGTCGTAGATCGCCATGCCGGCGGTGATCGATCCGCCTGGGCTGTTGATGTAAAGATTGATGTCGCGTTCCGGATCTTCGGCTTCAAGAAACAAAAGCTGCGCGACCAGAAGGTTTGCGATAACGTCGTCGATCGGCGTTCCGATAAAAATGATGCTGTCTTTTAGGAGTCGTGAGTAGATGTCGAAAGCCCGCTCGCCTCGCGACGTTTGTTCGACAACCATTGGAACTAAAGCCATATTTTTTCTCTCTCGATAAATGCCTGTTTAATTATTAGAGGAATAGAGCGAAGTAGAAATGTGGCCGATCGCAAATTCTACACATCTCCGCGTCGAATGCAAGCCAAACACTTTAACGCCTTCTTCCCGTCTTGGGGAGATCTGCTTATCAACTATCTTCCTGCCCTGACGCCTTCGCGGCTTTCTTCGCAGGTGCTTTTTTCTTTGCAGCCTTCTTCGGCTGTTCTTCCATTTCCCCGCCTTCGGAATCGCTGGCGGCCGCAGCCGCTGCCTGCGCGGCTTCGTCGATCCACTCGCCTTCCGCGACTTTCGCTTTAGCGATCAGGGCCTCGATGGATTTTCGAGTCCGAAGATTATTTTCGATCGTACCTTGGCCGCCCTGACTCTCGAGGGATTTGCGCAGCTCTTCCGGAGTCGTTCGATAATACTCGGCCATCTTCGCGACCTCTTCGTCGACCTCCTCCTTGGAAACCGAGACACCCTCAGCTTCAGCGATCCTTTCCAAAAGCATCGCACCGCGGACATCGCGTTCGGCCTGCGTCTGCATCTGGTGAAAAGCCATTTCGATGAAATTGTTGTCGACCGTATTCAGATCGACCCCGCGCTGTTGAAGATCGCGGGCGAAATTGTTGAGAAGGTTTCGGGCCTGATTCTCGATCAAGGTTTTAGGAACCTCGAACGCGTTCTCTTCGATCAATTTCGCGATCGCTTCGTTGCGTGCTCGCGCGTCGGCGTCCGATTTCGCATAGGTCTCAAGATCGGCACGAAGCTTTTTCCGGAGATCGCCGAGCGATTCATAGCCCTCATCCAGACTCTTCGCCCAGTCGTCGTTCATCTCGGGCGTCTCGCTACGGCCGACCGACTTGATCTTCGCTTTATAATGAACAGTTTTCCCCGCCAGCGCCGGTGAAGAGAATTCGGCCGGATAAGAAACAGTAAATTCTTTTTCTTCTTCCTCCGACACTCCTACCAAATTTTCAGTAAAAGCTTTTTCAATGACCTCATCTCCGAGAACGACTTCGAGATTGTCCGCCTTGATCGTCTCAGCGGTCGGATCATCGTCGAATGTACCCTCGAGATCGGCAATGACCGTGTCACCGATTTCGGACGCCCGGCCTTCGACCGGAATCAAGGCCGCTTCCTGATTCAAACGGTTGGCGATCAAATCTTCGATCTCGCCGTCTTCCACCGGTTTGACGCGCCGCGTAACCTCGAGGCCCTCGTATGTCGGGAGCGGGATTTCGGGCATCACCTCGACGTGAACATGAAGCGCAATAGGCTGGGAGCCGTTAACCTTCACGTTCTCTGCGTCATCGAGATGTAGGTGCGGTTCGGCCAGCGGCTGAAGGTTGTGTTCCTGGATGGCTTCGGTGACCTTCTCCGGGATTATCTGCTGGAGGACTTCGTTCTTGATTTCTTCCTTATAACGGAGTCGGACGACGTCCAGCGGCGCATATCCTTTCCGAAAGCCGGGCACGCTGGCGCCTCGTGCATACTTCTGGCTGATCTTGCCGTAAGCGTCTTTTAACGCATCGGCTTCGATCTCGATATGGATCTCTCGCTGGGTCGGTGAAATTTCTTTTATTTCTGTCTTCATCTACGAAAGAAAGGATAGCGAACGGTGGAATAAAAGTCGAACGGGGTCTTTGGTGCTAAGTGGTAAACAGTAAGTGGTAAGTTCGTCACGATTCGATCACGAACTCACCACTTACTGTTTACCACTTAGCATTTCTTGGTGCCGAGGGCGAGACTCGAACTCGCACGTCTTTCGACGCTAGATCCTAAGTCTAGTGCGTCTGCCAATTTCGCCACCTCGGCACGAGGCGTTACTTTACGAATCTAAACCAATCCGCGCCGTGATGTCTACTGGCTACCGACTTCTGACTTCCGCCTATTTCTTCAAATACTTCTTGTCGTACTCTTCCCACGAAAGACCGAAATCCCGGTCGTCGATGTACCCGGCGGACGATCCGCTGCCCACGTATTTGTTTTCCGCTTTGGTAAAAAGCTTATACCCGCCGTAGCCGATTGCCGCGACGAGTCCGATCCACACGCCGTACCAAAGCAGCGATGTGACGATGCCGAGCACCCAGAAAAACAGCATTACGCCGAATATCAAACCGAGAATTGCGAGAATGACTTTTATAAAATTCATGACCGAACCTCCAACCTGCTTTCTATACGAAATGAATCCCAGCTTGTTCGTGCAAATTTTCCGTGCTGTCGTATAATTCTTCCGCAGCGGATAGTTAAAAGTTGAACGCGGAGTCGCGGCCCGAAACTACCCGCTTCAAACTATCAACTGCTCATTGAAGAATCCGTCCACTTGAATACGAATATCACAAATGTCGCACAAGCTCTGGATGCCTCGCTCTCCGGCGATGGCTCGAGCCCTGTCCTCGACGTGACCCATGATTCCCGCCAAGCTCGGTCGGGTGTCCTGTTTGTCGCGATCAAGGGTCACACAATGGACGGCCACCGCTTCGTCGCGGATGTCATGCGGCGCGGTGCGGCGGGGATTATCTCCGAATACGACCCGCCCGCTGGTTTCGAATCGCCGTGGTTGAAAGTGAGGGATGCCCGCGAAGCTCTGGCGAAAGCCGCGGCCGTAATAAATGGAAACCCGTCACACAAACTGGACCTCGTCGGTATAACCGGCACGAACGGGAAAACTACCACGACCTATTTGTGCTTCGCCCTCGCGGAAGCGGCGGGTGTGAGACCGGCAATGCTGACGACGGTCGAGTACCGCATCGGACAGGAAAGCGAGCCCGCCGTAAGAACGACACCTGAAGCCTCCGACACGAACCGGTTCTTGCGCGAGGCGGTCGATGAGGGATGCGAAATGGCGGCCATGGAGGCATCGTCGCAGGCGATCGATCTTCACCGGTGCGACTGGCTGCGTTTCAAGATTGCGGTGTTCACAAACCTCACGCAGGACCATCTTGATTACCATCACACGATGGAAAATTATTTCGACGCAAAGAAGAAACTATTCGACGGGCGGTTGGGTGAAGCACCTGGCGTGTCCGTAATAAATATCGACGACAAGTGGGGCGTAAAACTCGCCGATGAACTGCGGGCGGCACAACAACGCGTGGTCACTTTTTCGCAGAATCGAAACACCGCCGATCTTTTCGCAGAAGATATAGAAGTGTCCCTCATACGCGGGACATCCTTTCGGCTGCAGACCCGGGATGGTGAGCGTCGGATCACTTCCCCGCTCGTTGGACGGCCGCACGTCTATAACATGCTGGCTGCCACGGCCGCCGCGCACGAGCTGGGCTACGATCTCGATTCCATCGTTACAGGTTTGTCGAGCTGCGTTGGTGCGCCGGGCCGGTTCGAGCGCGTAACGCACGACCGAGATTTTGCGGTCGTTGTCGACTACGCCCACACCGACGACGCTCTATTGAATACGCTCAGAACCGCGCGGGACCTTACGGCCGGAAAAATCATTACCGTCTTCGGGTGCGGTGGGGATCGCGACAAAACCAAGCGGATTCCTATGGGGCGCGTCGCCGGTCAAAACAGCGACGTCGTTTTCATCACGTCGGACAACCCGCGTACGGAAGATCCCCTTAAAATTATTTCCGAGGTCGAAGCCGGCGTGGCGGAAACGGATGTGAAATATTTCGCGGTTTCGGACCGGCGGGAAGCGATATATCGCGCGATCGCTTTGGCAAAATCCGACGACGTCGTGATCGTCGCGGGGAAAGGTCACGAAACTTACCAGATCGTCGGAAATGACAAGTTCCATTTCGACGATCGCGAGGTCGCACTCGATGCAATTGCGAAATTAAGTGACAACTAGGCCGGGGTGTCGGTGCTGTGCATCTCGACGAAGTTGGAAAGAAACTCCTTCTGCGATTCCGACAGGCTCAGAAAGTAGACGGCGAAGCCGATCTCGTAAACGAAGTTGGCGACCTGTCCCAGAAACTCGACCTGCATGCCGTCGCTGAGGGGAATAAAGATCTTCACCAACTCCCCGTCGCTGACGTCCACCTCGCTCAGAACGAAACAGCCCTCTTCGCTAATATCGCTCAGGGTTCCGGATCGCCTTCCGTTATGGTTTTCCCACTCGACATCTATGCTGATGGCGAACCGCCTCGTTTTTCGGCGATCCTCGTCGCTCTTGCGTCTATTTAACTCCGGCATCCTATCTATTCCCATCTGCGTCGCGGCGTTCGGTGCTCGGTCCGCCTTTACTATTCAAGTAGTAATAAACCGGTAATCCCAAAAGAATTAGTCCAACCCCGATGAAGGATTGTGTCGGCGCCGTAACCAGCGTATTGATGATCAACCATCCGGCGACCAGCAGGAAGATCACCGGAACCACCGGGTAACCCCACGCTCGGTAAGGTCTAATGGCGTCGGGAAACTTCCGGCGGAAAACGAAAACCGACGAGGTCACGAGTGCGTAGAACAGCCACGAACCAAAAACGACGTAATCGGTCAGAGTATCGAAAGATCCGGACAGAGCCAGGATCGATGCGAGAATTCCCTGCAGGATCAACGCCCGCACCGGAACGTGGGTGACCGACAATGTTCCAAGTGACCTGAACATCAGACCGTCGTGCGCCATCGCGTAAGGAACCCGGGAACCGGAGAGGATGGATGTGTGAAGGGTTCCGAGCGACGACATCATGAGCCCGACGGTGAACAGTGCGACCGAAAGTCCGACCGCGAAGGTTGCCGGGTTGCCGCCGAAAAAGCTTGCCACGACGGTCTTGGCGACGGACGAGCTCGCCGAAACCGACGCTATGGTTGTCGGATCGAGTACGTAAAAGTAACCGATGTGCACGAACACATACAGGAAGATGATCAGGATGGTGCTACCAATGATCGCAAGCGGAATATTCCGCCCCGGCTGCTTCACCTCGCCCGCGACAAACGACAGATTGCTCCAGCCGTCGTAACCCCACAGGGCTCCCAGCATCGCGGCTCCGAAGCCTGCGGCGAATGTATAGGTCGCCGAGCCGAACCGCGCGTTTTCGGCAACCTTCTCGCAGGCACCTCCGCTTTCGATCATCGGGAAGTGCGAGAAGTCGCCCGTGACCCAGATAAACGCGCCCACGCCTACGAAGACGATCAGGGCGATCTTCACCGCGGTCAGGACGGTTGCGATCTGACCGCTGATCGCGACCGTTGCCGCGTTCAGCGTTGTGAAGATGACGATCACCATCAGAGCGACAACCTGGATCATCGATATCTCGATGTATGCGGTCTTGAGAAAGACCGCGCCTCCAAGACGCCCGCCCCCGATGAAATCGTTAAGCCCGATCGCGAATGCCATACCGGCGGCCGCCTGCGATCCGGGCTTCGCAATGAACATCTGCATCCAACCAAATAGGAAACTAGATAAGCGCCCGTACGCGTCGCGCAGAAAAACGTATTCGCCGCCGGCCTCAGGCTTCATCGCCGTCAGCTCCGCGTAGGTCAAAGCTCCTGCCAGCGAAAGCAGTCCCGCCGCGATCCAGGCAGCGATCACCCAAGTCGGGCTGCCGACGTTGCATGTCATGACGCGCGCTTTTAGAAAAACGCCGGTGCCGATGACGTTCCCGATGATCACCGAGACCGCGGCTATCAGGCCGAGCCCGCGGACCAGCGTGACTCTTTCGTTTGTGGTCGGATCCATAAATTTCCCGGAAATCGAGGCTGGCAGTATATTACGCGCACGGTACGAGGACTTCAATGGGTTCGACCGACTCGAAAATTTCGAGCGTGCCCCGCATGTTAGAATCAGCGGCGTGGAAGAGATCAAACTTTCAGCGGACGAACTTGTTTCGTCCCTGCTGAGCCTTGGTGAACACGAGCCGGCCTACATTCTCGACAGTTGCGGTGTGGGGCATCTCGGTTCGCACCTTCTCATAGCCGGGCTGCGTCCGGTGGACGTCTTCGAGATCGAACGGGACGATCCAGCCGCGGCCCTCGACCTCCTCGATGAGAAACTGGCTAGCGGCCATGCCGCCGTCTTCACCTTGTCTTACGATTTCGGAATGGCGCTTCAGCTCGGTTCACCGCGGCAAAGACGCCTGGGCCTCAACGAGCCTGATCTTCACCTCGCGCTCTTCGATTTTCTGATAGTTCATGATTACGAT
>DATLCA010000380.1:0-5204 GCA_035526605.1 Pyrinomonadaceae bacterium
AATCCATCATCAACAGAGGCGCGCAAGACCGAGGAAAACATTTGCCCATGCTCCCGGCGTTGAAGATGGAAAGTACTTCCGCGTCGGACAAGGCGCGGTTGTAGAGAGACGGTTCATCTATCAGCGACTGATTACGCTGCAGACTCAGCCCTGGGATAAATGTGCCTCCGATATCCAGGCTGCCGGTTGAGTTAAGAAGCGTGCCGATGGACGTCGCCTTTGAGCTATTCAGTACGCCATTGATATAGACACGAAGAGTCGTGCCGTCATATGTTGTCGCGACGTGTGTGAAAGTGTTTAGCGGAAGCTGGGCTGTGCTTACCGCTTGATCGAGTGTCGAACCGTTGCTCACCCGATTGACGATCTTGCGCTCGTCCGTAAAGAGCATCGCGTAGGATTGAGTACTCGCCGCGCCGAGACTACCTTTAGCGGCGAAGAAGGTGCCGCCAAGTCCATGCCCCACGTCCCCCGGTGATACCCACATTTCCATCGTGAACGCGTTAGTAAAATCAAGGTCGGAACTGTCAGGGACGCGTACAATTCCGCCGCTAACGTTTCCAGTGAAATCAAAAGCCCTACCAACCTTGCCCGCCGTATAGGTCGGTGTGTACGGCGAGAAGGTTCCATGATTTCCCGCTTCTGAATCGTTCGTGTTCCCCTGGGCACGAAGCCATGCGACCTGCCCGGGTGGCCGCATCACGCACGAATCGGCCGCCGCTTGAGCTATGAAGACGGCGGAGAATTCGGATGTGTTGCCGCTGATGTCGCGCGCGGTCGCGGATATGACGTTGCCTGCTCCCGGTGGAATCGAAAACGTCGCACTGAACGACGAAGTACACGACCCCATCGCAGTAGTTACATTCGCGAAGCCCAGGTATGTCTGCCCTTCACCAAAAAACGACGCGTCGCTTGCCTGACTGGCAAAAAATTCGATGCGGTAGCTGCCGTTTGCGGCGCTGTCGAGGGTTCCGGCGATCGCAATCGTGCTGCCGGAAATTGTCGCGTCCTTGATGACTGGATAATTTTGCAGACCGTTCACGCCAGCGTCCACGTCGCACGGATCGTTGGGCGTAACGGCGTTAGCTGATCCTTGATCCAGGCCGTCAAGATTTATGCCGATGTTCCCGTTTGAGTAAATCGAATTATTGGTAATGCGGTTGCCCGTCACCGCTTGTGTCGTGCCCACACCGCCGCCGCCGAGGGTGACGCCGTAGCGGGAATTAAATGCAATGACATTCCTTTCAACCAGATTGCTGAGCGCGGTTCCGTTAATTGATTGAATGGAAATTGCGTCTTCAGGAAAGGTTGGCAATTGCGGGCTAAAACCGTTACCGAGCGGACTGATGCCGTCGCGCGCCGTTCCGACCAGATTTCCAATGACCGAAACAGACGACACGTTATCGCCGCTCGCGGTTCCGCTGGCAATCACTACTCCGCGGAAATTGCCGGAAATCAAGTTTCGGTCAGCCGGGGAGTTGCCGCCGATGCGAACGATTGTCGAACGCTCCACACCAATCCCGGTACCGTTGAGGAGCGCGATTGTTCCGCTCGGGTCGGTTCCGATGAAATTTCCCGCGGCGATGCTCCCGGTGTTATTAACGTCAAAGTAAATAGCCGCAGAATTTCCGCAGCGATTGATGATCAGTCCGCTGATGGTGTGCTGTGCGGAAAAGGTATTGAAGATAGATTGGCAGTTGAAAGTTGGTATGTCCGCAGTAGTGACTTCTATGCGGAGAACAGTATTCAATCCGCCGGTCGCGTTTGTGTTCGGCTGCGCACCCGGCTGCGAGTAGCCGTCGATCGCCACCTCAGAGTCAATGTCGATCCGCGTTCCATTAGTCAAAATCGAATACCAACTGTGCGGCCAGTCCGGGTCAAGGTTGGCGATCGTCGCGTCGTCCGCGGCGGTCGTCGCCGCGATCATTGCCTGACTGACCGTTCCCAGAACGCCGTCGTTCTGATAATAAAAATGGCGCGGATCGGTTGGCGGAATGTTGAAGCCGATTGTGTCCGGTCCCGAATTGACGTTGGCATCCAGGATGGCTTTCCGAAGACTGCCGGCACCCCCGTCGTTTGTATTAGTTACGGTAAAAGCCGCCGCCGCCGCTCGCGGCACAAACATATAACCGATGCGGGCGGGCACCAGCCACGAGCTCACAAGCAAAATTAGAACGAACGCTGATAGAACGTAAGCAAATTGCGGAGTAACTTTTCGCGAATGGTTTGCGAGGTGTTTCATAATTCTTCCTGTATTAATTGGAGCGGCTTGTCGTGAGATTGCGGGCTTGAAGATTTCAAATCGTTGAACAGCGACGCCGCGCACACAAGCAGCCGGCCGCTGACGGTTTCAATTGAATGGACGATCCCGGCGTCGATCTCGCGGATCAGCTCACGTGTCGGCCGGCCGACCACAACCGCGGCCGCATCGAGCGTCAGCATTTCGCCGTCGCCGGCGCATGACTCGCAGAACCCCCGTACGCCAAATTCTCCGATACGTCGCACGATGAAGGTTTCGCGGCTTTCGGTGGTTATAGAAATTTTCTTGGCAATCATTATCTTTCTGGTTTAGAATCGGCCCTACGGAAATTCTCAACCCTTCTGCACACGGGCGGCCGACAATGCCGTGCAACGGTTTTTTCCTTGGTGATTCGTTATACAGTTTTGGAGAAATCGTGTCTTGAAGTTCTTCTCCGATCTTTCTCGTATCTTTCTCGGGGCCGTAATGAGTAGTAAAAATGGACGTTTAATCGAATTCGATAAGTTCCGGCTGGATGTCGGACGGCGCGTTCTGTGGTACGAAGATCAACCCGTCAACTTGGCCTTGAAGGAAATCGAGCTTTTGTCGGCCCTCACGGAGAACTCCGGTGAGGTAGTCAGCAAGCAGGAATTACTTGATCGGGTCTGGGGCGATGCATTCGTCGAGGAGAGTAATTTGTCGCGGCATATATATGTGCTGCGCCAAATGTTCAAGAAACTTGGTGCAAGCGGCGATTATATTCAGACCGTTCCGCAGCGGGGCTACAGGTTCGCCGGGCAAGTCCGGACACCGGTGCACCGCGGCGACCTGGTGGTCGAAAAGCACACGCTCACGCAGACAGATATTGAGATTCAGGATTTTGCCGAGGGCAGCGTTTCCCGTGCGACAGCCGGCCGGGCTCAACCGCAGGTCCGTACCGCCTATCGCCCTTCGACCAGACTCATCTTTTCCTTTTGCGCGATTCTTCTGACTGCACTTCTCGTCGGCGGCCTTTCTGTAAATCGATACGTCTCCCGGCACGCCGGAGCGTCCCCAATCAAATCGATTGCCATTTTGCCGTTTCGGACAATCGACTCCAGGCAGGACGACAAAAAGCGCAGCCTCGGTTTGGCTGACGTTTTGATAACCCGCCTCTCGAACATCAAGCAATTGACGGTGCGCCCGACAAGTGAAGTTGTGAATTTCGAGAGTCAGGATCCGGTCGCATTTGCAAAAACCATCGACGCGGATTCGGTACTGGATGGCACTATCTATTTCGCAAGCGGCAAGATCCGCATCACCGCGCGGCTGCTGAGGACCGATGATGGCTCGACCATCTGGACCGGGCAGTTCGAGAAACCAGCTAGTGATGAGTTGAACATGCAGAACGACATCGCCCTTTATGTCGCGGACGCGCTCGCACTCAATTTGAGCGGGAACGAACGGGAGGCTCTCGGAAAGTTTTACACGAAAAACCTTGACGCGTACCAACTGTACGCTCAAGGCAGAATAGAATGGAACAAGAGAACTTTTGCGGGGTCATGGGAGGCCCAACGGCTCTTTAAAAACGCGATCGAGAAAGATCCGGAATTTGCGCTCGCATACATCGGCCTGGCCGATTCGGCAATGATGGGATCAGACTGGCTTCAAGCCAACATGGCGATCGAGAAAGCCCTCGAGCTCGACCCGGCCCTGCCCGAAGCCTATGCGACGCGCGGGTTTCTGCACCTCTTTCGGGAATGGAATTGGCGGAAAGCTGAAGAAGCCTTCAAGAAATCGATCGAGCTAAATCCCAACTACGCTACCGCTCACCATTGGTACGCCCAGCTTCTGACGATCGAGGGGAGACATGAGGAAGCCAAGACGCAAATGCGCCGCGCCTTGGAGATCAATCCGCTGTCGCACAATTTTCTGGCGGATTTGGGACAGATCTATTATTTCAACCACGAGTACAAGGAAGCGGAAGAATATTGCCACAGGGCTCTCGAAATTTATCCCGATTTCGAATTCGCGCACGAATACCTTTTTCAGATTTATCTACAAACCGGCGATTACGACCGGGCGGTCGAGGAGCGTCTGGTCGCTGACAAAATTCACGGAACGTTTGCCAACCAACCCGATGAAGCCCATAGACAGCTCGATGCGGACCTGGAAAAAAAGAGACAAGCCTACCGCACAAGCGGGATCAAAAAGTTTTTAGAGAACCGCCTGACCGACATCGAAGACGCAAATATGGGTTACGTCTATGCGAAGATTCATGCGTATTTCGGAGAACGCGAAAAGGCTCTCGACCTGTTGGAGAAAGCTTACGCCGATAAGAGCTTTCTTTCCGCGTTCGTGAAAGCCGACCCGATTTTCGACTCTTTGCGCGACGAGCCTCGCTATCAAAACATTCTACGAGGCATGAGTTTGGCTGAATAAAAAAGGCAGCCTGAAAAGGCGAGGCCCGAAGGAAGTCCTCAGACCTCAGCCGCTCCACGCCTCACCGCACGAACGCATTGGGTATCGGCCGGTCGCCATTCGAGCCGAACTGGACGATAAGGGTTCCCGCCGTAGTGCGGGCGATAAACCACGTACCGCTCGCAGGCCGAAACACCGTCGCATCGAACTTTCCATCACCATCGAAATCGCCCGGAGCGGTGACATCGCCGCTGGCCCCGAACGGGAATCCGAAGAACGAAAAGTTTTCACTGCGTACAATGAACCACTCTCCGGTGGTGGGTCTGAAGATTGCGATATCGGTCTTCCCGTCGCCCGTGTAATCGCCCTGAACCGCTTTATCCCCTGTGTTCCCAAATTGTATTGCGAGCAGTCCGGCAGTGCTTCGGTCTATCCACCATTCGCGAGGCCCCGGGCGGTAGATGCCGACATCTGCTCGCCCGTCGCCGTCGTAGTCGGCGACGACGGGTTGATCGCCGTTCGCGCCAAACTGGAAAATTCGTGTTCCGCCACCGCCCGATTGCGAAAT
>DATLCA010000381.1:0-10217 GCA_035526605.1 Pyrinomonadaceae bacterium
CCCCGTCCCGCACCCGAAGTTCCAGCGTTTTAAGATCGTGCCAGTTCAGGGGCTCGGGCACAGTCCACATCAGCGGATAGATGAACGTTTCGTTGACCCCTGCGACAGCGTCGGCGGGTTCCACCTCGAAGTCGCCGACAAGTCCCGCGTAGCCGTAGGTGCTAACGACCGCGTTCCCGAGAAACGCGGTATCTGCCACGTTCAGCCTGATGTCGAACAAGTTCCCGTTGGAAACCGTGTTGTTGGAAATGAGAAGCTGATTCGCGCCGGTGTTGGCATCGCGACCGGGCCCGCAATTCAACATTGGTTGATTGTTGAGGACCACTCCGTTGATGTTCCGTCGGTCGAGGATTATCCGCGAGCAGCTGTTGGCGTTGGCGGAGTCGTAGTAAAGGATGCCATCGACGATCGACGCCATCGTCGCGGTGGCGATGTCGCGACGAAAGATAATGTGCCCCGGTTCCTGCGGGAACCCGAAGGCATGATAGCCGTCGCCGAAGTCGGCCACGCCGTTCTGTATCGTCACCGGGTAATCCTTTTGGGCTACCTGCGTGATGGTAATCGAGGCGGCGTTGACCAGATTTCCGTTAACGACCTCACCGGTGGTCAAGACAATGTGGGATAGTGCCGAACCGGCGAAGCTATCGTCCACGACCGTCCTGTTCGCCGAGTTGTTCGCATCGCCGCCCGGCCCGCACGCGTCGAACGTCCGAACGGCGAGGTTGGCATTGCCCGCATTCCTGTACCTTATCTGCAGCCGGGCGCAGCCGCCGCTGATTAACGAATCCCAATAAATTGTCCCGCGCACGCGGCCGGTCGAGATGATCTGTCCGCCCGCCGGTGTCCAGTCGAAAGTTGTCGTGGAGCTCCCCGCCGGCCCGCCGCCGGCGTGCGTGCCCGAGCCGAAGTCGGCACTGCCGTTGTTGATTATCCGATTTGTCGTCTGCACAACGGTCGCGTGCGCGAACGAAGCAAGCAGCAAAACGGGAATGATGACGGTCAAGCCAGCCAAAAGCCAACGACCGGTACACGATAGGACATCAGTTTTCGCATTCATATTTTCTCCTTGACGCTGACGGCAGATCACAAGACCGAACCCCTTCTTTCACGACCCGGCCCGATGTTTACGACGGCGGCAAATCTCTGCGGCCGAGTGCGTGGTGCAGACAAGCTGCTTCAAGGCGTCGATCTCATCCTGCTGCTTTCGTATCCGCGCGTCTTGTTCGGCGTTTGTCTTCCGCAGCAAATCGATCTCCGCCTGTTGCTCCTGCACCGCGTTCACGAGCACGACACCGACCCGGTCATACTTCACGCCCTCGACCTGTCCTTTGTCGTTCGCTATTGTCAGCAGCGGTTCGACAGCCGCTACGTCTTCCGCGACGAGACCCAGATCAGGCTTGCCGCTTTCCCGCCAGCGGAATGAGACGGGACGAAGTTTTCGAATGAGGTCGAGCCCGGAAGAAAAGGTTGTAATGTTCGATTTGTATCGGGCCGAAGATGAGCAAGTCGAGATCTGATTTGTCGCGTTGCGGCAGAGCGAAGTAACTCCTCCCGTTCCGAGCACCGACACGCGCATTGATCCCGTCACATCGAGCTTATCGGTTGGCGATGTCGTACCGATCCCGACATTGCCCGTTGCCCCGTCGATGTACATGTCGGTTCCTGAGTCGTCGCCAGCCCGGAAAAAAATGTTCTTCTCCGAACCGCCCACCGTCGAGATGAAAAGATTGCCGAGATTATTCGCCCTTATCCTTGCGACCTCAATCCCCAGGTTTTTAAATGCCAGTGGAATTTGGACACCCGAGGATTCAACGATCGCGATCGGTGTGGTTCCCGCACTGGAAGATCCAACAACATGAAATCTCGCTGAAGGTGCCGTCGTCCCGATGCCGACGTTTGTGTCGGCGTCGGCGAGATTCACGCCGTTGATACTGCCGAGAACAAGAGAGTTGCTTTGCGACACGGCCGAGTTGGCCCCGATTGCTGTTGCGTTCCTCAAATTACTCGTTGTCACATCCGCTCTATGGCCGATCGCGGTATTCAGATCGCCGTCGACGTTTGTGTTCCCGGCGGCACCGCCGAAAAAGGAGTTGAAGTTGCCCTGTTTGTTGCCGCTCCCCGTCGTGACACCAAAGAAAGCGTTGTTCCCCCCGCTTGTGTTGAAAAAGCCGGACTGCTGACCGAAAAAGGAATTGCCAAAGCCGTTAATGTTTGATTTCCCGGCAGCCTCGCCAAAGAAAGCATTGTCGCCGCCGGTGACATTGACCGCACCGGCGTCCTTCCCGAAGAACGAATTGAAATTGCCCGTCGTAGTTGGGCCGGTTCCAAATCCAACAAAAGTATTACCGGCGGCAGCAAAGAGGATCCGTTGTCCGCCGAGGTTCAATTGGGTGCCGGCGTTTATTACGGGGGCGCCGGAAACAACGTACTGACTAGCGGCGATACCGCCAAGTTGCGTTGCATTAGTCGCCGTTGTAGCGGTCGTTGCATTGTTCGCGTTCGTCGCGTTGAGCGCGATCACCGCATTTTCCGCGGCTACGCTCTTGATCGCATATGGCGCGCTGTTAACCGGCTGCCTTGGAGCCAACGGTGTAAAAGCGCCGGCACCCGTCGTCCGCACGCGAATCTCCAGGAACCGGTTTGACGCGGGGAACTGGTTGCCAAAATCAAGCGTCACTGAGAATACGCCGTTAGTCACAACGACGCCGCTTCGGGTCAGCGTACTCCCGATCTGGTTCGCTCCTCCGAGTGTGTCGAACAGCGCGAATTCGAAATCGAAATTTCCGTTAGCCGGTGTTCCGGAATTATTCAGGCTTCCCTGATAGTTGAACGCGGTCGTCTGTGCATGGGACACGGCAAGCAACGCTAGAATGAGCAGTAATGCAGCGACAAAGTGTTTCATAAATTTTCCTCCAGCGTCATCGTGATCGGGCGTAACCGCTGGTCTGCGTTGATTGCGGCTTCGAGCGAAGCCCGGCATATAAATAGGTGGCCGCCGGGCATCTCAGGAGCGTGAAGCTCGCCCGTCTCGACACATGTCAGGATCTCTCGCGCCGACGCGCCGGCGACGTCCGCAGCGGCGTTCAGGTCAAGCATGTCTTCGATCGTGCCACACTCCGGACAGTACAAACTCACCCCTAGGTGAGCCATTACCCGGACTCTGAATGTCTCAGTCGTATCGCTCTCGATCAGAATTCTCTTGAGGTTTACCATCGGTTTGGTATACATTCCCCTACATCGCTCTAGTAAGTTCGTCCCACATTTCGCCAGATAGCGCCGACAAAGTCTTGAATTTTCTCTCCAATTTCAATCCAATTTCGGTTTCATGAGAGAAGAGTTTTCAGAAATTTTGCAGTTTGGTGAGTTTCGCCTCGATACTCGGCGGAAGGTTCTTCATCACGGCGACATGACGGTCGCCATGCCGCTGAAGGAAATCCAGGTGCTTTCGATACTTGTGCGGCAGCGCGGCGAGCTGGTCACGAAGGAGGAATTGCTCAACGAGGTCTGGGAAGATTCTTACGTCGAGGAGAGCAACCTTTCCCGGCACATCTATCTTCTGCGAAAAACTTTGAAGGAATTGGGAGCAGCCGACGGCTTGATCGAGAACGTTCCGCGCCGCGGTTATCGGTTCCTCGGCGAAGTCCGCGGAGTGGAAGCGGGCGAGATCGTTCTCGAGAAACACACGCGGACCCGAACGATGATCGAATTTCAGGACGCGGCGGTTTCCCCGAGCACCGGGCGGAGTCGGCACGTGGCGGTTTACGCCGTTATAGTCCTGCTGCTTTTCGGGTCGATATTCCTAGGGTCAACGTATCTCGGATCTTCGGCGCAGGATCCCGGAATCAGCTCGGTCGCCGTACTGCCGTTCAGGACGCTGGGTACTGATCAGAACATGTCTCATACCGGCGTCGGTCTCGCCGACATTCTGACGACGAGGCTGAGTACCATCAAGGATCTGAAGATCCGTCCCGCAAGCGCAGCCACGGCGTTCGGGGATCAGGACACAGTCGAAGCGGGGAAACTCCTCCAGGTCGATGCGGTTCTCGAAGGTACGATCGTGTACGTCGGCGAGCGGGTACGTGTGACCGCGAGGCTGGTCCGCGTCCGGGACGCCACGGTCGTTTGGAGCGGCGAGTTCGACAAGCCTCGGCGTGACGAGCTACAGCTTCAGAAAGATCTCGCCGTGCAGATCGTCCCCGTGCTTGCTGTAAACCTGAGCGGCCTTGAGCGCGAGGCGCTCGGCAGAATCTATACTCAAAACGCGGACGCCTATGAGCTCTACATCCGCGGGCGGTACGAATGGAACCGTCGCAACACATCGGGAATCATCGAGTCGCAGCGGCTCTTCCGAAATGCGATTGCGGCCGACCCAGGCTTCGCTCTCGCGTATGTCGGACTTGCGGATTCGCTCGTGATGAGTCAGCCGCAAGTCGGTGAAGTTCCAGGCCTCATCGCAAAGGCGCTCGAGCTCGATCCAAACCTCGCCGAGGCATATGCGACGCGCGGGTTTTACCAGATGTTCTATGAGTGGGAATGGCAGAGGGCGGAGGAGAGTTTCAAGCGTTCACTCGAGCTAAACCCGAACTACGTGACCGGACACCATTGGTATGCGACCCTGCTGGCGATAAAGGGCGAGACCGCGGCAGCAAAATCCGAAATGCGTGCCGCACTGGACCTTAACCCGCTGTCACATAACTTGCTCGCGGATTTCGGGCAGCTTCACTACTTCTCGGGCGAGTACGCGGAAGCCGAGAAGTTTTGTTTGAAGGCTCTCGAGCTGGATCCCGATTTTGCGTTCGCCCACGAATATCTGCACAACATATATCTGAAAACGGGAGAGTACGAAAAAGCCGTGCTCGAGATCGCGAAAGCCGATGCGATCAACGGTGCATTCCCGGGCGACGTGCAGAAGCTCGGCGAGCCGATGGGCAAGTTCGGACCAGCTTTCCGCAAGTCAGGGATCAATGGATATCTTGAGACGCGCTATCCCGGAACCCCGACGTCACCGGAAAGTTTCTACCTATACGCTACGAAACACGCGCTCGCCGGTGACAATGCTACGGCCCTCGACTACCTGGAAAAGGCGACCGACGCCCGAATGTTTCTCTCAGCTTTTGTAAAAGCAGATCCGGTTTTTGCGCGGCTTCGCGGCGAACCCAGATACCAGCAGATACTTCGAAAGATGCGACTGATGTAATGACGAAACTGACATTCGATGCGGAAGCACGCACGAAGGGCGTCACGTTGACTGCGTGACGCCCTTCGTGCGGGCTTCTGATGTTCGCCCTTACTTCGTGCGGGCTTCTGATGTTTCGCCCTTACTTCGTGCGGGCTTCCGCATTGCTCATTTAGATAAACGCGAAATCGAACTGCGCCTGATGGATCGTCGGATCCGAGGAGAGATCCACGTTGCCGAGGTAGGCTTCGATCTCTTCGAGCACCGATCGTTCGGAGTTTCGCAGTGCCTTCGCGACATCCGGATGGATACGCAGAGTCGTCTGCCTGACGTCGTCGAGATGTTTGCCGAGGCGTCTTGCTTCGGAAAGAATCTCGTAGCAGATCGTCGTCGGCGATTTGACCCAGCCTGCGCCCTCGCAGTAATCGCACGGAGCGCACATCGTCCGTTCGAGCGATTGCTTGACGCGTTTTCGCGTCATGATGATCAAACCGAAATCGTTGAACGAGAGAACTTTCGTCGGCGACTTGTCGCTTTGCAGCGCTTCCTGGAGCGCTTGCGAAACTCTGTGACGGTTTCGGCGATCTTCCATGTCGATCAGGTCGAGCACGATGATCCCACCGAGATCGCGAAGTCGGATCTGACGCGCAATCTCATCGACGGCTTCCATGTTCGTCTTCGTGATCGTGTCTTCGAGCCGGGCATTTCCCTTTCCGACAAACTTGCCCGTGTTGACGTCGATCGCGACGAGCGCCTCGGTCTGGTTGATAACCAGATAGCCGCCCGATCTTAGCCACACGCGCGGCTTCAGAGCTTTATCGATCTCTTCCTGCACGCCGTACGCGTCGAGGATCGGTTCATCGCGTGTATACAATTTGACCCGATTGACCATCCGCGGCTGCATGCGGTTGATGAACTCGACAGTCCGCAAATATTCTTCCTCGCTATCCACCCGGATCGCGGTGAAGTCTTCGGAAAGATGATCGCGGAGCAGACGCTGCACAAGATCGAGGTCCTGATGCACCATCGCCGGCGACTTCGCCTTCTCGCTTGTCTTCTTTATGTCCTGCCACGTGCGAACGAGATATCGCGCGTCCTGTCTCAAATCCTCGTCGGCGATCCCCACACCCGCGGTCCGGACGATGAATCCCCCCGACGGAACATCCTCGTCCTGCTTGATTTTTTGTATCAGAGTTCGCAGACGTCCACGCTCGCTTGCCGACTCGATCTTTCTCGAAACACCGAGATGCTCGATCGTCGGCATGTAAACCAGGAAGCGTCCCGGCAACGCGATGTGCGAAGTGATTCGTGCACCCTTTCGAGCGATCGGCTCTTTCGCGATCTGGACGAGAATTTCCTGCCCTTCGCGAAGCAATTCGGAAATCGTCGGTTGAGGTCCGCGGTCCCGGTCGCGACCGCCACGTCCGCCTTGTCCGTTTCTGCCACCGCGAGTGTCGCGGTTGTCGCGACCGCCGCGTTCACCCCCGCGCTCGGCTCCGCGTTCACCGCCACGCTCCGCACCGCCCCGTTCGCCTCCGCGCTCGGCGTTCCGATCGGCGCCCCGTTCGGGACGATCAGCGTTCCGGTCGCCACCTCGATCGGGCCGATCAGCATTGCGATCGGCATTCCGGTCCGCGCCACGACCTCCGCCGCGGCCGCTTCTCGAAGATGGTTTCGGTTCGCTTCTCTCCGCGGGCTCCGCCTTCGGCTCGGAAATTTCCGCCGGCACATCTTCACTCGGCTCGGCGCTCATGACTTCAACTTCGCCGTCACCATTGGCGGCTGCTTCGAACTCTCCTTCTCCTTCGCCCTCGGCTCCGCCCTCTTCGCCTTCGATAAATTCGCCGTTGGCGTCTGTCGCTCCGCGACGGCCACGACCGCCTCTTCGGCGCCCGCGTCCGCCACGGCGCACCGCCATCTCGGCGATCTCGCTCGGCTCGCTCACGCTCGCCTGACCGTCTTCCAGAGCTTCGCCTTCTTTCTTGGCTTTGCTACGGGTGGCTTTCGCCTTTGCGGTTTTCGCCGCGGCGGGTTTCTTTTTAGCTTTCGCAGCGGGTTCTTCCGCTCCCGTCGACTCTTCGTCTGAATCACCCTTCTTCTTTTTCGAGCTCTTCGAAAATTTTCCGTGCGAAGGCTTTGCCGGACCCTTTTTCTTTTTCGATTGAGCATCATCCGCACTGGGCGCTTCATCTTCATCGGCGATCCGTTCAAACCCGCTCGGGGCCTCGATGACCGAGCCGAGCAAAGATCCGACCGCGGCCTCGGATGTCGTTTCCATGTCGAACTCGACACGCCGAACCTGATCGACGATACGTTCCTGCACGTAGGCATCCTTGAACATCTCGCCGGTCGTTTCCTCGTCGTCTATTACGCGCTCGAAACCCGAATCTTCGAATTCAAACGCCGGAACCTGCGCCTCGAATGCGGGCTCTTCAGTTTCCGCAGTCGGCACCGGTTGATCGTCACGCCCGCCTCTGCCACGCCGTCCACGGCCGCGTTTATTTTTTGCACCTTCAGGCGAACCATCAGGCTCGACCGAATCCGGTATGGAGACTACCGGCATATCGACATCGAATACACCGAGTTCCGCACCGCCTTCGACCAGCGGCTCGGTCAGCTCCTGCGCCGCGTCCATCTGCTTCTCGCGATCGATGCGTGCACGTGCGATCTTGTCGTCGGCCTCCCGCTTGGCTTCCTCGGGCGAGATCTTCTTCGACTTCTCCATCACGATGCGCTCGATCTCTTCTTCTTCGTCGAAGAAGTCGGTCACATATAGAAACGCGTCGCGCTCCAGCCCGATCGAAACAAACGCCGACTGCATGCCGGGCAGCACCCGCTGCACACGGCCCTTGTAAATGTTGCCGGCGATGCCCGAGTTCTCCTCGCCGCGCTCGATGTAAAATTCCGTAACCTTCCCGTTGTCCAGAATGGCAATTTTCTTTTCGCGTCCGTTGACGCTGATGATCATCTCTTTAGACATAAATGAGATTCTGTCTTCCTTAATTAAATGTAGATATGCACAACGAGATCGGCCGGCGATCTTCGGAAAGGAGCCACATTAGCGGGATTTTGAACAGACCTAAATCTCCGTCGCCATCGACAGAGTGGATTTCGCGTAAAGTTTTTGCTTATTGTCCCAGCTCGGAATGTTCATTCCGGGCCCGGAGGTTGAGAATTGTCTCACGCAGGAATCTCTTTTATCAAAAAAGCGTCGAACGCTTTTATGTCGGAAGGGAGCAGGCGATCTCGTCAATACGTAAATCGTGCTCAACCTTCAAAAATCTGTATGCCGTGTTGTCCGGCGTTCTAAAATCCTCTAACGTTTGCTTCCGAACCGTGATCCTTTTTGATCCTTCCCTTTGGCAAACTCGCAGTTAGTATAAACAAAAACGGCGCAAATGGAAATAAGATTTGGAAATAGGTAGTTAGCGAAATGGCCATCGAAAGAAGTAAAGCAGCTATTTAAGTCTAATGTTTCGAGTCGAAATCTTTGTGGCGATCCATCCGATTGCAAGAGATATAAGGAGACAAAAAATGATGTTCCCTACCACCCCACTCACAATGAAATAAGAGGATAGGTACGCACCCGCGTACATGGAGAAAGGAAATCCGCTGTACGACGGATCGTGAGGAACGAGAGCGCCGACGGCGTTCCGTGACCATGACGGGTATAAAAACGTGGCGTAGTTAGCCGTCCCGAGGACGGCCATACCGCATAGAAAGCCAAGCGAGAAAACTGTCTTTGTTCGACCAGCTATCATGTTTTTTCCAGTGTATGGCCGACGGTTTCGTTTCAACTTCGAGCAGCAGCAACTACACCACTGATTTCCCGCACGCCGCTTTTGTAACATTCAAAGCAGCCATTTGACCAGGCTCGAGCGAAATGATCGTGCATACTTGTCTTCGCTGTATTCCACGCCCAAAGATCCTGGGACGAGATTATATTAGCGACTACTTCGCGGCGAACCAGTGTTTGCATTAGATCCCCGTTGCTTCCCCGCTCCAGAGGAGCGAAATGTTTGTAGTAAAGCGGTGGAACGACGATTTCCGCTCCGGAGGAGTGGGATGTTATTCCCCGATCCAATCGAACAAATATCGATCTTCATATTCAACCTCAAATCGGTCAAGAAGGTATGTATATTCCTCCTTGAACGTTTTAGCAGCATGATGGGCTTCCTGGTCCAAAACATACTTTCCGACCGCATCCAGCTGCGAGCGCGAATACGAAAAAGCACCAAAGCCTTCTTGCCAGTAAAATTTCTCCGCGACGAAGCCCTTTTTGTTGATGAACTCCGTCGAGTCGGACTTCACGTCCCGGACCAGATCCGAGATCGCTATATTAGGCTTCAAACCGAATAGCAGGTGAATATGATCCTCGACCCCACCGATAGCGATAAGCTTTTGGTCTTTGTTGCGGAATATTCCAGCTATGTATTTAAACAGCTCTTCTTTCCATTCTCTTTGTATTAGGCTGCGTCGATGCTTTACCGCGAAAATTGCTTGGATGTAGATTTGGGAGTAGGTATTAGCCATGACCTTTTAATAGCATCGACGAACGGTGGTTGTCTTAAATAGTTCTAAAGATTTCTTTACAGCCGCGATCAGTTCCGCTCCTACGGAGCGGACATACATTTCCGACGGGCGTGCTACAAACATTTCACTCCTCTGGAGTGAAGAGCATCTCGATCTCTAGTTTTCGTCTGGGTAAATCTCGGCTAAAGGAATCCGCAGGTCAGTTCGTCATTGCCCCTCTCGTGGCATCTATCGATCGGGATCGTTTCGGGCAATTCGCGGGGTCACGCTACAATCCTTATTACCGCACTCTTATGGAGATTTATTTTCAGTTGATAACGGATGCCGAAGGTGTCCGCAACACGTGCCGCGAGCTAGCTAATGAGAAGTTTCTCGGCTTCGATACGGAGACCACGGAGTTGGATCCGTACCGAGGCGACCTGCGTCTTGTCCAGTTCAGCACCGGCAAGGCGACCTACGTTATCGACATTAAGCCCTTCCGCGTCAACGGCACCCCGCGCACAAATCC
>DATLCA010000382.1:0-8458 GCA_035526605.1 Pyrinomonadaceae bacterium
CGTACAATACGTGGCGCTTCGTCGCGGAGATCTTCAACAACGGGAGCTCGAACTTCGAGTTCGACATTCCGGACTTTCCGAGTAAGCGGTGGAGAACCTTCAATGTCACCGTCACTGCGGTTACTGCGAATCCGACGAAAGGCACTACCTCGATAGACCAAGGAAGGTTTCTCCGTACTGACAACGGGACGATGAAATATCGTTATGAGTATCGTCACGGGGCAGGTGTAGGCGCGGACGGAAACGGAACTTACATGTACAGTCTTCCGGGATTAAGTTTCATTGACAGTACTCAAATGACCGTTGATACGAATCCTATTGACAGTTATTGCGGTAGCGGACGCGTTAGCGCTAGTACCGACGTAAATAACCGTAAGGTTGAGGTTTATGCTAGAACAATCAGTCAACTCTCGCTTGAATCCGGTGGATCCGACGGCGGTTTGGAACAGGTCGGAAGTGCGCGGTATGCCTTCGGAACCGCAGGAATCGCTCATTGCTTCACTGCGGAGATTCCGATTCGCGGATGGTCGGAGTGATCGAACGTGAAAATCGTCGATTACGTCGAAAAGACGCATTACGAGATGCTCCGGGCATGGTGGACCTTTCAGCGTGAGGTTCCTCCGACGCCGGGAATGGTTCCGGAAGGAAGCACCTGGATCGTCTACGCGCACTCCGGCGTCCCGCTCATTAGCGCCTCGGTCCTCCTGACGAATTCCTGCGTCGCGTATGCGGAGAATTTCGTCGGGAATCCGTTCGCCCGCGGGGAATTCCGCAAGGAAGCCACGGACTTACTCGTCCGGCACGGCTTCGAATTCGCCCGACTTCACGAGAAGACGAAGATCGTCGCACTTGCCACGAACGCGACACTCGCCGCGTATTATGAGAAACTGGGATTCGTACCCACGCTCAAAGGACTCTTCGGATTCGTAAAGGAGATCTCGTAATATGCCACCAGCTCTAGCTATCATCGGAGGAATTGCATCCGTAGGGGGTTCAGTCGCTCGAGCCGTCGGCGAGTCTCAAGCTGCCGGCGCCCAGGCGAAAATGGTCCAGGCTCAGGACCGTGCAGCGCGAGAAGCGGCAGAAGTCTCCCCTGAGGAAATTGCTCTGCTCAACCGGACCATAAACCAGGAAAATTCCGCACTTGCGAGACAGGAGAAGCTTATTTCCGCAATCGACCCGGCGATCATCGAGGCGTCTCAGCAGGCGTTGAAATTACTTCGCGGCGAAGAAGCCGGCGCGCTCAGTCCGATTCGTCGTGAACGAGAGCGCCAGCGATCTCAGCTTGAATCGCGTCTCCGAGATCAACTCGGCTCCGGGTACGAGACGTCATCGTCCGGAATTGAAGCGCTTAATCGCTTTGACGAACAAACCGCTTCCTCGCTGCAAGGTGCGCAACAGTCGACGCTCGGAGGGCTTCTCGGTTTCTCGGGGCAGCAACGTGCGGCAGCTGAATCAGCAGCTTACAATTACTCTGCTCTAGGTCAACGTACTGTCAGCGATATTAAGAATAGGCAACTTCGCGCCGCCGGTTTTGCCGGAAGCCAATTCGCTAACGAGGCTGCAGCTGGGCAAAGCCTTGCCTCGGTAGGCGGGGGAATTTCTTCGCTTGGCTTCGGGGGACTAAGCTTCGCCGGTTCCGGAGGTTTCGATAAACTTTTCGGTTCCGGTGGAAGTTCATTGTCGGCAGGCAACGGATCCGGCCTTCCTTTCAGCGGGCCTGCGGCGAGTAACCCTAATTTTTTCGATAAAAATCCGTATGCCGCGTAAGAATCACCCTAACCTCACAAAAGCACTTCAAGACTCCGAGCTTCCGAAGCTCGATGACGAACCGATTAAGAAGATTCTCGGGGATTCGACACCTAGACTCCATCTTACGAAAGCCGGTAGACTTAGGCTCGTAAGTGCGCTTTCTTACAAGTACGGGGAGAACTTCCGGAATTTCGAGTCCGCGCACGAAGCGCTGAAGCACTTCGACGATAATCACGATTTACTGAAGCAATACCTCAAAGTGAAAGGATACGTCCGTGGCTAACTTCGGAGAAGACGCAATTCGGTCATTCGGAAGCGGAATCGAACTCGCCGAGAAAGTCGAACAGCTTCAACAACGCCGAGCTAATCTTAAATTGCAGGAGGACAAACGCAATGTAATGAAGCTGAACTTCGTCCTCGATAGCTCTAAGAAGTACATGAGTCTACCGAAAGAGATGAAAAAATCTTACCGCAATTACCTCCAGAATACATACATGCAAATGGATATTCCGGTGAACGAAGGCTTCTTCTCGTTCTTAGACAATGATGCTTATAAAACAGAAATGTTCAGTACGCTCCTGAACTTTTACAACCTTCCCGATGACCCTAAGGCTCAGCATGCTGCCGAAATTTTGTCCTTTCTGAAAAGCCCTGAAGCTTTGCCCGGCCTAATGCTGCAGGTTAAACAATCTAATGATCGCGTTACTTCTCTTAAAGCTAAAGCGGAACAGCAAAATTCCGCTTCTAGGTTAAAAGAGGCACGGTTTAATGATCAAGTCATTCGCGAGGTCTCGAATTACCAGCCGATTAAGACCTTCACGCAGAATGCTGTCCTTGGTGAGAACGCAATAGCTCTGGTAGGCAAGGATCCAAACAGGGTGCTATTCCGCGATTACAAGGAAGCAGTCATCGAACTCAATCGGATGCTCACGCTTTCCGGTCAGATCACCGAAGGTCGAGATGCTTCTTTGACCTACAAAAGTGCGGCGACACAAATGCAGCAGGTGATTGATAGGTTCAAAGGAAAAGAAACCGATTTCATCAACCCCGCGCAAGCAAAGATCACGATGGAGCGCTTGAAGCGCGTCGTAGAGAAAACACGTTCCTCACGAGACACGATCCTACGCGGTCAGCTCGGAGCACGCGTTCGACGCGGCGTTCTCGACGAGAAAGGCGCAAAGGATATCTTCGCCGAGCTTACACAGTCGGCGGACTCGTCTTCGCAGACGCAGCAGGCACCTCAGGCCGATCTCGAAACCGTCCGTCAGAACATCCTCAAGAACCCGGAGCTTACGAAGACGTTCCTGGGCATGGGTGTCGATGCGAACGCACCGGACTTCGCGCAGAAGTACGCTGAAGCGAAGGCGAAACGGGCTTCTCCGGCTGCGGCTCCTGCCGCTCCTTCGACGCCGACGCCGGAGCCTTCGGCTCTCGAAGTCGATCCCGTCGTCGATCAGGCGCAGGACGTAGTCGACGAAAATCCCGAAGTGCTTCAAATCGAGCCCGTTAGCGAGGAGGAATAATGCCCGTCGCGACGCCGAACGTGAGTATTCCGAAGCCGAAACCCTCAGCGATACCTTCACCGATCCCGAATGCAGAAGTCGCACCGCCAGAAGCGCCGGAAGTTGATCACTTCGCGCTCGCAGAAGCGGCGCCTCCGGTCGAACAAACAACGACCGTGCCAGCGTCGGCCAACCCCGCTGCGAGCGCCGGTCCCCCTTCGGGGGATCCTTTTGCGGCGGCCGAAGCTACTGCGGGACTCTCTGGAGACCTCCCGAATCCCACACCTATCGACGAGGCTAGCGAGGGGGGAGTCCCTCTCAGCACACGGCTCCTTGCCAAAGTCGGGCGTTCGCCAGAAGAACAACGACGGCTCCTCGAACGGAGTCTCGGAAGCGAATACGAAACGCGCGTCGAGGACGGAGACGTCGTCTTCCGGAAGAAGGGCGATGCGTCGTTCAAGCGCCTTGATCCGAAGTTTTTCCGCTCCCTGAGCGAATTCGGCCGGGACCTCGCTGACGCGATCCCTTCGGTCGGCATCGACGCCGTTACTGCGGTCGTCGGCGAAGCACTTGGAATTTCCGCAGGGGCGACCGCGGGAGCAGCCTTAGGCGGACTACCGGGCGGAGTCGCCGGAGGATTCGCGGGAATGGCTGCCGGAGCAGCCGCGGGTGGCGTCGCATCCTCAGCGATCAAAGAAGGCATCGTTCGCGCATCGGGCGTCGAGCCGGACGTCTCGTTCGCGAAAGACGCTGCGTTTAATGCGCTCCTCAACGTCGGTACTCTCGGTCTCGGTGGACTCGTCAAGGGCGCCGTCGGCAAGGTCGGCGAAGCGCTCGCAGAGCGCCCGATCGCCCGCGTGAAAGAGCTCGCGAAGATCCGCGGCGGAATCGACGAAATCCAAAGCGCAGTCGGTTACGCGCCGAAGCCGAACGCCGCGCTCGGCACGCAGATTAAGTCCGCAACGGATCAACTCGCAGAGTCGCTCGGAGAGCGCGTCGGCGCCGTTTCCGACAAAGCGGCGACTCTCGCCGGGAAATCGCGTTTTCGCACGGAGAAGTTTCAGAATCGCCTCCGGGAAATGCTCACGGAAGAAGGCGTCGAAATTACCCCGAACGGAATTGCCTCGATCCCGAAGGGCCTCGAGGCGTCGAAACCGTTCGGAGCGCCCGAAGGAATGAGCGCACTGAAGCAGCTCACCGACGATTATAACAATCTCGTCCGGAATAACGGGACGATGGACTTTCGCCAGCTCAAGAACACGCTCTCGTTCTACGAGAAGCCCGCCGGGTTCGAGAAGGAACTCCCGTCCTCCGTCGAAGGCGCGTATCGCGTTCTTCGCGGGACGCTCCGCGAGGAGCGCGACCGGATTCTTCCGGCGGTTCTCGAAGGGACTCCGGAAGGGGAATTCGCAAAGTCCGCGTACGCAGATTTCTCCTCTAAGATCGACTCGATCCGGGACTTGCAAAAGCTCGCGCTGAAGAAGGACTCCCCGGAGAAGTTCGCCGAGGCGCTCATTCAGCCGAAGGATTCCGCCGGCGTAAAGCAGCTTAAGTTCGTATTCGGTCCGGAATCGCCGCAGTTCGGAGCTGTGCGCTCTTCGTGGTTCGCCGGGATCGTCGACAAGGCCGTGGACAAGGAGACAGGCATCGTCTCCGGCGCGCTCCTGAAGCGCGAGATGGGTCGTTACGGCGATGACGTTCTCGGAGAGCTCCTGACGAAAGAGCAGCAGAATGCACTCACCGCGCTCGCTTCGAACGCGGAGAAGGTCTCATACGCCGGACTCGTGAAGAATCCAGAGAATAAGCACTTCATACAGCGTGCGACGTTCGCTTTTCTTCGCGGGCACGATGCGAATCCGTCTTCGTACGTTCACGCCGTGTGGTCGCTCTTCTCGAATAACAAAGCTGCGATGGACTACATGACGAACGAGGGGATGCTGAATCTCGCGAAGAGTCTTCCGCGTGCGGATCAGAAATCCGCGGCGGTGCAGGCGGCGAACTGGCTCGGGAAGATGACGAGCGCGTCGAAGGTCGTTAAGACGAAGTCCGGCGCGCAACGGTACGAATTGCCTCTCCGGATGAATACCGTGAGTGCGATGATCAACGCGCATTCGAAGCATAATGACGAATCGACTCAGGACTTCTTACAGCGTAAACAAGACGCGCTCGAAGAGCTGCATTCGGCCGAGAAGTGAAGGTCCGACGGAGGCCTATTATCCTCGAAGCGGCGCAATGGGTTCCCGGTCGGTCCGTCCCCGGCGTCTGCGCGAAGTACTGCAACATCATCGGCGGAAACTACGGCCTCCCTCACGTTCATACGAAGACCGGGCTGAGTATTCGTGTGGCGTCGGGCGATTGGATCGTTCGGGATCTCGACGGGAGCTTCTTTCCGTGCTCGCCGCAGATGTTCTCGAAGACGTATGAGATTCTCGGGGAGAACGACGATGCGGTTTAAGTCTCCGGAAACGCAGAAGGAATTCTACGAGCTCCCGACGCTCCTTCAGGTCATCTGCTCGGAGTTCGAGCTCCTGAGCTGGGCCGAGGGCGTCGATCCCGTCGTCACGCGCGTACGCGAGGCCGTCGTCGGATCCTCCGGCGTACACGAAGCGGGACGCGCAGTGGACTTTCGGGATGAGCATCCGACAGGAAAGTTCGCATATTCCGACGAAGCGAAAGCGCGCATTGCCCGTGCGCTTAATCGCAAGTACCATAGGAAGGACGGTAAGCCGACGCTTCTGTGGCATTCGTTCAAGGGCGGTCCGATGCATGCGCACGTACAGCTCGCCAAAGACGTCTCGACTTACGAAACTACTTAAGAGGGGATAATGTATGGACTTTGATTTGATCCTTCAGTTGCTTCTGGGTTACCTTCCTGCGGCGAAACTCATTCTCGAATTCCTCGGTCTTCTCGTCATCGTCGGTCAGGGCGTCGTTCTTCTGACGCCTTCGAAGAAGGACGATGAGTTCGAAATCGCGCTCCTTTCGAAGCCGATCGTCGGTCCGCTTCTTAAGTCGCTGATGAAGTTCGCACCGATTCAGAAGAAGTAGGGCGGATTTGTGCTCCTTAAAGTCGTCGAGTTACTGACGCTTCTTCTGAGAGCGATCCGGGAATACCTGCCCGCGAAGACGCCCTCGGAGAAAAAGCGCGAAGACGTCTCGGACGTACGCGAAGAGATCCGGAAGGGCGAAGAAAGCGGACGGCCCGGCGGTGCGTAACGGTCTTCGCATACGCATTGCTTACCTCGTCTCAGGAGCCGCGCTGAGTGCCTGCGCTGGCGCCGGGTATCGTTACTACGCGCTCGAAATGCCCGCGGAGTGCTACGACCGCGGGAAGCTCCTTGCGAGCGCTCCTGAGGGCGATAAGGCGCTTTCCGTGTGTGCTCCGGATGAGACGAATCGAATGAAATGTGTCATTCAATTGACGCCGGAATACGAGCGCCTGCGCTCAGACCTCGTCTCCTGCCAGCGGGATCTCGAGACGTGCGAGCGGGGATGCCGAAAATGAAGATCCGTGCGGCGTACGAAGTCCTCGCGTTCGCCGGAGTGATCACCGCAGCGACCGTCTTCCTTTTCCTTCATTTCGAATCCAAAGCCGATGCCCTAGAACGCCGGATCGCTCTCGACTTACGGCTCGAGCGGATCGAGAAAAAAATCGACAAACTCCTCGGTATTCCGTCAAACTAAAAGTACGCCGGGGACTCTTACCCTTTCTCTCCTCGGTCCCTCCTATGGTTGAATGCGAGCGCCTCGGTCGGAAAATCCGGAATCTGATCGGGGCGTTTTTCCTCCTTCTGCTATCGCAGAATGCGAACGCAGTCGAACTGCGCGAGCTCGGTATTCGTTACCGTTACCAGGCGGATTACGGATTCACGCCGGAACTCGGTGAGGAATTCCGTGCGAAAGAGAACATCGTCCTTGTGATGAACGTGGACGTTCTCGGCCCGTTCTTCTGGGATAATGCGATCCGGGCGATGACTGACGTCGGAGGTGCGTACCGTCTCATCGGCTGGAATTTCTTCCTCGGCCTGCGCGTCTCGAAGTACGTCAAATTAGGGTACGAGCACTTCTCGCAGCACAGGATCGGCGCGGAGGAACTCCGTCCGCACTTTCCGCTCTACGACGGCTTCTTCGTCAGTTGGACGATTTTTCGTTCGACTTCGCCGGAGCGCTTCGTCTTCGAATGACCATCCGGTGAATCGCGTTCGCATGATCGTGACAGACGGAGGCGATTACTTTGAGCGCATGAGCGAGATAAGTCCAGAATTTGAGTTCCCATGGGTGCATCCGGAGATTGTAGCGTAGTTCGCGAAGTCGTGTCACAAGCGAACTTCCTTATCCGACGGCGTGTAGATGACCTTACTGCCTTGCTTGAAGACGCGAATCGCGCCCATGTTATTGAGCGTTTCCATGAGACCGATGAGGTCCCGGTGATCTACGTCGCGCCAGTGAATCCGGAGGAGTTCGGCGTGAGAGATCTCATTCTCACGCTTAATCGTGGTCCAGATTTTCCGGAGAATCGGCGAAGACGCATTATCCCCGGAGGCGCCGAAAGCGTCGAACATATTCACTTCGAGGTCGTCGAGAAGGCGCTGGGCTTCGCGCATGTGCTTTTCTTCGATGACGAGCGAGTCGGAGTCGGCGACACTCAGGCACATGGCGACTTTGAGGATCGTTGACGTCTTCCGTCCGTAGTACCCGGAGAAGCGCAAGTCGGTCGCTTTCATGAGCGCGGTTCGCTGCTCATTGTAATACTTCGTATACCAGTCCTTTGCGTCCGGGGTGACGGCCATACTCCCGACGAGTTCGTTTATCCGGGTCAGGTCCTCGATGAGCTTCTTCCGGACGCCTTCAGACGCATGGTCGATCTCCGGCCAGGCGACGAGTTTCTGCGGTGGATCCTTCTCCACGACGAAGATTACGCGAGACGAAAAACCGCCTTCCATTTCCGACGGAGGAATACACCGGATGAGCCAGGCGCTAGTCGACGCACCGAGAATATTCAGGCAGGGTCCGTGAATCCGGATCTCGCCCTCGCCCTTATTCTCGTAGATCCACGGCTTCCGCCAGTCGTTCGGCGCGCAGTCGTAGAACGTCGTAAGGAGCTCGGAGATCGAGCCGAAGACCTCGCCGAGGAAGATCGACAGTTCGCTCGCGTACGAAAAGACCGCGCTCTGTCGCATCTCCGTCCCGTCCTTGAGCGCGAA
>DATLCA010000383.1:0-1422 GCA_035526605.1 Pyrinomonadaceae bacterium
GGACGTTCGAGCTCCGCTAGGAGCGGCATACTCGTAGGAAAGGCAGCGTTAGATGAACAAAGCTCCGGTAGGAGCGGGATGTTGGTAGAACACGGTGCCGCTCCTACCGGAGCTCAGAATGTGTAGACACGTTCAGAAACGCGCGTCACGGACTCGATTCCAAAAGCCGTTTTGCTTCCGCAAACGCGTCATCCGGATTCTGCACCTTACCGTCCAACTGCATTTCATAAACCGCGTCGATGATCTGCTTGAACTGCGGCGACGGTTTAAGACCCAGCTCGATCAAATGGCGCCCCATCAATATCGGTTCCGGTGCCTTCTTTTCAATTTGCAGTTCGCGGACCTTTTCGATGAACCATTCCTGAGCTTCGGACCCGAATCGTTTTTCCTGCGGGAGCCAGTCAGGATTACGGCCGAGGCTGTCGGCCTTGGCCACACGGTACAAAAGATCGGGCTCCACCTTTCGAGCGAGCCTGCGAAATGCACCATCGCCGACGGGATTCTTCGCCTTATAAAACTCGCCCGGCTTCAGATGATAGCGAACGAGTTGGACGATTTGGTTCCGAACGTCAAAACCGTTCAATGTGAAAATTCCGAGCCTATCCAGAAATGATAACGTCGGTTCGACTCCAGCCTCATCGTGAGAATGCGAGCGCCAGCGGCCGTCGAAGAACAGGGTCGTCGGCGGTTTCCCAAAATCGTGCGCGAGTGCCCCGAGCATCACCGCAACCTTGCGTTCATGCGGCAGATCATCGATCAACTTGCGCGCTTCGTCGGCGACCATCAGGGTATGCACGTCGACGTCGCCCTCCGGATGCCATTCAGGCTCCTGCGGCACGCCGACCAGCGATTTCATTTCGGGAAAGATTTGATCGACAACTCCCAGATCGTAAAGCCATTTCAATCCTATCGAGGGACGCTTCGCTTTTAGTAACAGTTTTTCAAGCTCGCCCCAGACCCGTTCCTTCGGCAGATCGGTGACGTCGATCGTCCTGCAAATATCAACCGTCTCAGCGGCGATATCGAATTCCAGACGTGCGGCGAACTGGGCCGCACGCAGCACGCGCAAGGAGTCCTCAGCAAATGTTTCCGGCGAAACGTGACGGAGGACGCGGGCTTCGATATCTTCCCTGCCGTTGAATGGATCGATCACTTCACCGGTCAATGGATCTTTCAGAATCGCGTTTACGGTGAAGTCCCGTCGCGAGCTGGCTTCCTCGAACGACATGTCAGGATCGCCCTCGATCGTAAAGCCCTTATGCCCGCGGCCCGACTTTCGGTCGCGACGAGGAACCGAGACGTCCAGATCATTTCCGACCTTGTAAACGGTAAAAGCCTCGCCAACGGCGTTAACCTCGCCAAAAGACTGGAGGATCTGTCGCAGTTTTTCCGGCTGAACCCCGTAAACTTCTAAATCCCAGT
>DATLCA010000384.1:0-6266 GCA_035526605.1 Pyrinomonadaceae bacterium
CGAAAACCGCGAAGCTTCTGATTCGTCCGGTCGTACTCCCACTGATAACCGGATCCGCCCGCATCGTAAACGACGAGCGAGTCGATCGCATTCGGGCATCCGAGAGCTGAGGCGCTCAAGGGTACGCCGCCGGACGGATAAGTCAGCGCTCCGTTACCGAAAGCGAGACCGAGGTTGAAGACGCGTCCTTTGACGCTTCCTTCTTCCTTACTCAGTACGGAAACCGTAACGTCACTCGCGGCAATATCGGCCATGCGTTCTCCTTACTTAGGCGCTTGCGACCATGTCGCTCTGATTCGAAACGTACTCAGGGCAGAATTCGCATTCAACGGCGAAGAACCCCGCTCCTGCGGCGCCGCCGCCGGCAGCTGCCGTGGTGACTTCGCATACGAGCTCGTCGCCCGCGTTGAGGATCGCCGGGCTAATGTCCTTGTAGTAGACTTTCCCGGCGGCAATCGCCGTCGGAATTGTCAGAGAACCGAGGGTCACGGCGCTAGCCGAGGAACCGACGGTCGGATACTGCTTGAACGCTACGACGATGTTCCCGGAAGAGACGGTCGCAGTGCTCACGACGAAAAGGAGTCGCGAGACCTTGATCCGGCTCAGGACGACGTACGAGGCGTCGGCCACGGCCGCGGCGGTGAGATCTACGAGCATCCCTTTATTCGCCGCTTTCTTGAGAACTACTGCTGGAACCTTATCGGTGTACATGTTTCGTTTTCTCCTAGATTAAGACGAGGTCAGACGAACGATCCGGGCTTCGCCGGCGTTCGCGGTATCCCACACGACACCGAATTCGAGAATTCCGTACCAGGCGACGCCCTTCGAACGACCGTAGTCGCCCGGAATTGCCATCCGGAGATGCGGATCTTCTGCAACGGCCATCGCGACTGCGTCGTCGCCGAAGAAGACGCCTTCGCCGAGGACAGAGCCGGTGCCGATCGAGCCACTCAGCGAATTCGTATTACCGACTTCGATGAAACGGATGTTTTCGAGACGACCGATTTCGGAATTAAACTTATTCGAAGGATCGGTGTACTTGTGCCACTGTTCCCACGCCGGGTCGCTCATCAGACCGCGCTTCGCCTTCGTCGCAATGAGTCCGATGTAGTCGTCGCCTTCGTACGGAGGTACGTTCAGCGTCGAGTACATGTAATCGCGAATTTGCTCAACGTGATAGACGTTGAGGTTGACGGTTGCGGCACTCGACGGAGTTCCGTCAGTGTCGAATGTGAGTGCAGCGGCTCCGGTCGGAATCGCGCAGACCTTAGCCGAGGTCGACTTGAACGCCGAAGCTGCGGCCTTATCCATGACGAGTTTGAGTTGATCCTTGAGTTTCTTCTGAACGATGTTCGAGACGTCGAACTTCGACAGGTCGTCGCTCAAGCTCGTATAGGGAACCGAACGGCCCCACTCGGAGACGGTAATCGAAACCGTGCTCAGGGAGAGAACGTCTTCGGGAATCTTCTGATTCTCGGTCAGCTTCCCGGAGGTCGGCTGAGAGATGTTCGAAACGCGGGTGATCGTGATCGTGTCACCCTGGCGCTTCCCGTAACCCGCTTCGGGTTGAACGAATTGCATAAACTGCGTGTCTGCGATGGCAGCGTCACGGAGCTTCTCACTCAGGTCATGATTCTTATAAGTGCCACTTGGGGCATCAAAGGTCCAGCTAAAGGAACCGGCCATTTTTACTATCCTCCGTGATTCAGAAAACTTCGGTCATCCTGAGCGAAGCACTTGTGGTATGGGTAACTCTTACTAGCTTACTTTCTTCCCGCGACTGCGCAAGCTCTTAATTTGCTCTGCGAACGTCTGAGGCTTCTTCTCCGTCGCCGGTACGCGAGGAACGCTCCCCGAGGACGCAGGCAGTGCGTGCGCCTTGCCGTTAGGAAGAGCGTCCGTCGGCTTACCAGAGTCGCGTACTTTCGTAACGAATTTGCGTACTTCAGTCGCCAGCGCGACCTTAGCGTCGTTGAGCGAGAGCGCGGACCACGCTTGACGATTCTGCTCTAGTTTAATCCCGACGACCTCCTCGAGGCCGCGCAGGTCCGTGTTCTCGTCGTAGAACGACTTCCAGAAGGTCTTCTCGGTCTCGCTCTTCGACGACTCCTCCTGAATTTCCCGTTTAATATCCGCGCGGATCTCGGCGATTACACCGTCCGGATCGGCGAAGAGCCGTTCCGCGTACGACGCCTTCTTCTCCGGGGCAGACGCCTTCTCGACTTCCGCTTTCGGCGTCACGCGCTCGAAAACTCCGAGCTTCGCTTCGTGCTCGATGACCTTCCGTTCGAGTTCGCTCGCGTACGAGGCGAGTTCCTCCGGAGTCTCGAATGACTTCGTCAGTCCTTTGAAAAGCGGCGCTCGCGGAGTCTTCGGCGCTACCGGTGCGGAATCATCGTCAGAAGACTCAGCTGCGGACTCTCCGGAGCCTTCGGCTTCCTCCGCCTGCGCTTCATCCACCGACGGATCAGCTCCGAGAGTATCCGGGAGCCCTCCCATGAGTTGCGTTTCTTCCGTATGCGACGTTTCTTCACCACTGTCATTCGAATTCCCTTCAGTTTGCGTTTCTTGGAGACCCATTGAGGAGATCCTTTCCTGCGCGTTCTCCGCGCGTAGTTGCCTGTTTTACGAACCGTTCGAGTTCTTCGATGGCGTTCAAGCCCGCGACTAAGTTGAAAACGTCCTGAGGCGTCTTTCCCTCCCGGTACGCAGACGTAATCTGAACGCAAAGCTGCGTTCGTCTGCGGTCGATGAGTTCTCGGAAGACGTCCCATGCGAGCGCGACCTTCCGCCCGTAGTCGATATCATTCAGCTGTTTCAAGTGCCGTTCATCGCTCATTTTTAGAGTTCCTTATCCGCCGTTGAATGCGCGGCCGGAGAATTGCGTCGTCGGGATCGCGCTCAGGGACGATTCCGGACTCAGGTTCGCCATTTGCGGAATCTGCGATTGTTGATCGGGGAGCCCCTGGACCGGGCTCCCGGCGGCAGCTTCGCCGCCACCCTCCGCGAGCTGCCCCATGAGATCGTCCGACTCATCGAGCTTAATCTTGTCCTCGTTAACGTCAAGCGCTTTGACGATCTCACCGAGGAGTTTTCCGAGGTCGTACTTCTTCGAAAATTCCTCCATGAGCACGGGAGACGAACCGACGGTCTGGAGAAGAGCCGTCTGCTTCCGGTAATCCTTGATCTTATTAATCGTCTGAGTAATCCCGAAAACCTTGAAGGAGTGCGTACCGACGGTTTTCGCGAAGCGCTCCTGCGCACTCATCGCCTTGACGGCCTGAGCGCGTTTCTCGCCGAGGAGCGACTCGAGTTCGTCCGCATCCCAATCGTCCGCATTTTGCCAAATCGTCAACCAGGCGAGATCGAGAAGTTTCTCGATGTACGACGTCTCGATCGACTTCGCGATCCCGGTGAATACCGAAGTAATCGACTGAGACGCCTCGACGACCTCGGTCGCCTTCACCGAGCGCGAAGGGAGAACGCCCTGACGAAGGTCATTCGACAACGCCGCAGCTTGAAGCTCAGCGTTCGTAATATTGAGGACCTGAAGCCCTTGATTTAGGTCGATCGCACCGGTACTCACGGTCTCGATGACCTTCTGCCCGGGAGGACACGCGGAGTTCGCCTTCGCAACGAAGCCCGGACTGATTCCGTTACTGAGCTCGTCCGCATTTTCGATCCAGTCTTCGCGCACCTGCCGTACGCCGAACACGGAATTAATCCCGGCGTCGAGGACTAAGTTATAGATTTCATTCGACGCCTGATTAAGCGCCGTCGGAGCGTCCATGAGCGCCTTGTGCCACACCGAATGCGGTACACGCATGAGCGGAGCGACGACGAACGGCGACTTCCCGTGCCAGTTCGGATTCGGCTGAGGTTTCCGGATGAGAAACGAGTCATTTGCGACGGCGCAGACTACGTTCTCGTGAAGGACGTCTCCGTCCGGGCCGATGAGCGTGCCCCAGCATTCGTCAATGCGGACGCGCTTTCGGTACGACGAATCCGTCGGACTTTGATCCGTCTCGCGGTCCTTCGTCTGCGCCTCTTCCGTCTGCGAAGCGACAAGCGCCTCAACTGCGGGAAGGTCGTACACGTCGGGATTCGCCTCGGCGAGCCGCTTGAGCGCGAAGAGGTCCATTTCGATGGAATGAATTTCGTAAAGTCCTTCTCCGGTCGGATCCGGGAAGTAATCCTGCTGGCGGATGAGGTCGCATTTGAGCTGCCAAACTTGATTCTTCTTCCGGCGGAGCGTGACGACACCGTCGTCGGTTTTCTCCGTGAAGAAGACAGGCTTCTCGACGGTTCTTCCATGAACCTTGGCGATCATAACCGCGCCGAGAAGCCCGCTCTTGAGCGAATCCTCGATGAACGTGAAGAAGTTCGCTTTGCTGAGTTGTCGACTGAGGATGAGACGTGCTTCGTCTCGCGATACGAGAGGCTGCCGGTTACCTGGTTCGGGTTCGACCGAGAACCATTCTCCGAGGTCGATGAGTCCCTGATGAACGAAGGAGGTAGTCTGTTCGACGGCCATGGCGACCTTCGGGAGGAACTCCTGCGACTGTCCGGTCTTCTTATGCGAGAAGTCCTGCTTAAGGTGATAAAAGTCGAAATTCCGCGCGTTCTTCGTCATCCGGTCGCGCCGGGCAAGATCCGACTCGCGCTTATACGAGACGACCGCATTGACTACGCTTTTCTCGTCTACGTCACTCAAGCGCGCTTCCCTCCGTAATTGAGCACTGGAATCGGTGCCTTATGTCGGCTTCTCATCAGTATGACTTGCGAGCAGATGTATTGCAAACCGTCGTGCGGATGCGAGTGCTCGTCCTTCACCGGACGGATCTTCGCAGGCTCGATCTCCGACGCCTTCTCCGGATAGCGGTAACCGCCGCGGAACCCGCGAACGAGAATAGGCGCAGTGCTTTCACAGACTTGAAACGCCGGACCGGCCTTCGTCTGACGAAGGAGGAAATACTCGACCGCTTTCCTTCGCGCCTCAAACGCCACGGGTCCGGAAATCGGCAGAAGTCCATGACCGTCGAGGATCTTCGCGCACGTGCCTTCGTCGGTGTCTTTTCGAAAGGCGCCCGAAGGGTCGATGAAGTCGCGCCAGTTCTTGCGTGGGTCACTCCATCCCGGGAATTCCACCGCGCACGCAGAGAGGACCTTCTCGGAAAAGCGCTCCGCGCCCATATTCGTCTCGGTGTATTCCCGGAGGACGAAGAGCTGATCCTCGACGAGCTGAGCGACGATGCACGCGGGCGTAAGGCCGAAGTCCCAGCCGCGAAGGAGAGGGAGTCCGGGGATCGCTCTCGGCGGCTCGTGAATAAGATGCCGTTTCGAGTCGAAGTCGGGATAAACGGGCATTCCCGCGAAGGAGTCCCATTGGATTTCGTATTCTTGATTCCATTGCGCGAGCGGCATACCGGACTTCGCAGCGGCTCGCCATTCCGACGAGCGCTTATGCGGATTCGCCGAGTAATGCAACTGAAAGACGAAGAATTTATTCTTCGGATTGCGCCAGACTTCGATTCCCGGAATCGGATACTTTCGGATCGACTGCGGTACGGAGACGTTATCGTCACCGGAGTCGATCGTATCGTGAACGAGTTTTTTGAAGAAACCGGGCGCTCCGGAAGAGACGGCCGTGAAGCGTCCGCCGCCTTCGAGTGTCGGGAACGCGCCGGAGTACATCTTCTGAGCGTCTTCCCAGAAGGCCATTTCGTCAGCGAGAATCCCGGAGAACGTGAATTGCCTAAGCTGGTCTGCGCCCTGCGCGAACCCGCGGATGTTCGAATTGATCTCCGGAAAATTCAGAAAGCCGTACTTATCCTCCCACTTCGGGATGAGCTCCTTCGGGAGTCTCCGTTCGTCGAGATTCTGGAGGATGAAAACGCATCGCTTGATGAGTTCGTCTGAATCGTCTTCCTTCTTCGAGACGAAAGCCTGCGCGCGACCGACGTTAAACATCGTGTCCCACAGGTAAAGGCATATATTCGTCCAGGTCATGATCATTCGGCGTGATTTCGGTACGGCGAGGAAGCGTTCGCGCGGCCAAATCTGCGAGTAAAGGCGGATGTAGTCCAAATCGACCGGAAACGGCTTAATCGGCGTCGTACGGTCCGCCTGGTCCTGCGTACGAATGCACCGGAGAAACTCGATCGGATCCTTTCGGATCCTTGCGAAACGATCGAGTAACTCACGGCGCGATTCGCTGGGGTAAGACACGACGGCTTACTTACCTTTCTTCTTAGAGACGGTCTTTT
>DATLCA010000385.1:0-1373 GCA_035526605.1 Pyrinomonadaceae bacterium
GAGGTCATTGTTGGTGGTGAGGTTAAATATCCAGCATGGCAGCCCGATGCTCGGCGAGGAATAACAATTGGCGGCGACGAGGAGAGTGAAGTCGAAATGCCGGGCGACGTCGAAGCCAACCCCGACGGGATTCCGCATTCCGCATTCCGCGTTCCGCATTCAGCGCCGCGCCCTCGCTTCGCCCGCCGTCTCGCTACATTCGCGATTCTTTTGTTAATATTTGCGGGTGGGCTTTATGGGACGTCGGCGTATCTTCGGAGCCGAGGAATTTTGCCGGGGATATCGAATCCGTTCACGGCGAAAACCGGAAGGGCGAATACGGATATAAATCTTCGCCCGGAGCCGAACGCGAACAACGATCCGATCGGTATGGTCACCAAAGATTCGCGAGTGCGTGTGATCAAGACGCAGAACAATTGGTACCAGGTCGACGTGATCGAACAGGGAAGACAGCGGGACGGACAGTTGGCGACGAATCGGGGTTGGTTGAATGGCAAATACGTAGATTTGGATTGAGTATGAATTGTGAGCGGTGAGTGGAAACTAGTTTCGGGCTTTCTCACGATAACCTATGGGGTTGTATACACCGCGGGTTATCTAATCCTTACTTTCTTCACTCTCGGTGCTGGCCACGGAACTGCTGTGATGCTGAGTGGACTTATTGCACTCCCCTTCGTTTTGGCGTGTGTAGTCTTGTTATTTTGGGCAGCGAAACGGACGATGCGGGTAGCGATCGCGATTCTTATGTGCTTCAACTACCTGGTCACGTTTTCGATCCTGGGGATTATGCTGAGTGGTGACGAGCTGTCTTACGCCCGCAGGTACTTCGGAGGCCAGCCGGAAATACTTACGGCAACCGTGGCGTGGTACGCCGTAGGTCAGTTGGCGTTCTGGATAATGTTCGCGACGAAGAAGCCCAGGCTACCGTGATGAGTCGGAAGACCCGATAGACTGAAACGATGAGTGTTCTAGACAAAGTCAGACGATGGATCGACGGTGAGACTTCCGAGCTTGTGCTCGAAGACGCGGCTCGGGATGCGCAGGTGAAGCCGCGTTCGCAGGCCGAGGAGTTCATTGTGAAAATCGCCCGCGAGGTCGAGGGCGTGATGCAGCGCGAGCTGGTGCCGCTGCCGCAGGGAACTACGATCATCCCGAGCGAGTACGCGATATTTCTTTCCGACGCCGACGATAAGGAATGGCAGGGAGTGAAGCGCCGCGGTTTGGAGCAGGGTCTTTATCACATACTTGCCGAGCGGGCGAAAGAGATCGCGGGCAAGAGAAAGTTAGAAACGAAATCGTTCGTCATCGAGCTGCGAGTCGACGGAACTTTGGAAAAGGGAAACCTGCGAGTGCAGCATAGCTGGGAAGATTCT
>DATLCA010000386.1:0-2695 GCA_035526605.1 Pyrinomonadaceae bacterium
AGAAATCGGCCGCAGACATAACACGTTCGTCGCGAACTTCGGCCACGCAGGCGACGGAAACATCCACGTCAACTTTGTCGTCGACCGCGAAGACGCTGATGCGGTGGCTCGGGCACGGCAATGCGTTTCGGAAACGTTTCAACTCTCGGTCGACCTCGGCGGCACGATCTCCGGCGAGCACGGTATCGGCTATGTGAAAGCGCAATACATGGACTACGCAGTCGATCGGCCGACCCTCGAGATCATGAAGGGAATCAAGAAAGTTTTCGATCCGAACGGGATATTGAATCCGGGGAAGATGTTCGTTTGATAAAACGTGGGTTCTTCTCGACCATGTCCTCTTCTTCTTCTTGACCTTGTCCTCTCCTTTGCGACTTTGCAGGAGCCCTGCATGCGGATTTTGAAGCCAAGTTGCTAACTTAGGTGTTCCCGCAAAGTCGCAAAGTCGCAAAGGAGAGAAATTCAAAGCGCGCCCGGTATACTAAATTTTATGTTCAAATCATTTTTCGCAATCGTTTTATTCGCGCTGTGTTTTGTCGGCCCCGCGGCGGCCCAGAAGAAAACCATAATCCTCGTGCGTCATGCTGAGAAAGCGGACGCGACAAGTCAGGATCCGGATCTCAGTGACGCAGGCAAACAGCGGGCCGAGAGGCTCGCGAAGATCGTGAAGAAGTACAAGCCGGGGGCGATCTATTCGACGGACTTCAAACGAACGCGTGATACTGCTGCGCCGGTTGCGGCGAGACGTAAGCTGAAAGTTGAGACTTACGACCCGAAAAATCCCGCCGCATTGATCGACGCGATGATGAAGAGCAAGACGAAAAGATTTCTTGTCGTCGGCCACAGCAACACGGTTCCCGGCCTGGCAAATCTGCTCGGGAAGAAAGAGGTGTTTAAGAATCTCGACGACGCGGAGTACGGCGTGATCTGGATCGTCAGGATCAAGGACGGGCAAGTGAGGAAGACCGAGATCATTTCGTATTGAAATTTCCCCCCGTTTTAATTCCGTGAGTTCTGCGGCTGCTTCAAGAAAGGAAGTCAGGAGTAGGCGAAGTCTCGTAGGATTTTGAAACGCTTCTTGTTTCGTGTCTTCGCTTTGTTCGTGTGATTTCGTGTGAGTTCGTGGTTTCAGGTTTTCAGCGTTAGGAGACCGGAACCACTAATCCACACGAAATCACACGAACACAAAGACAGAACACGAAACAAGAAGCGTTTCAGAACCGATCGTCACTGCTCGGCGCCTGGTTCCGTAAAGCAAGGAACCACGGAATGCACAGAATACACGGAAGGAAAACCGGAAAAGGAGCACTCCAAACTAAAAAAGGTCCGGCAAAAACCGAACCTTTCCATTAGAAAAAGCCTTATTTATTTCTTGCCCGTCGTCTTCGCGAAATATCCCTGCCGGTGCGAGACGCGAACTTTTTGCTTTTCCAATTCGGAGTTGACCACCTGGATCTCGATCTTGCGGTACGATCCGTCGAGCGCCCGGTTGGTCGGTTCGTACGCGACGAGATATTGCGAACGCATCTCGTCCTGGATCTGCTTGAACGCCTGCCGGAGCTCGTTCTCGTCCCGCGGGAAATATGCGCGGCCGCCGGTACGCTCCGAAATTTTCTTTAACGATCCTTCGTCGACACCGTCGTAAAAATTATCGCCAATGCCCACCGAGTAGATGACCGCCTCCGCACGCTGTGCTGCCTGGACCGCCTCGTCCAATTTCTTTTTACTAAACGTGTCGTAACCGTCGGAGAGCAGGATGATGGCGCGGCGTGTTCTTTCGGGCGCCGGTCCGAGAACGTCGGACGATGTGATCCAGATCGAATCCCAAATCGCCGTCGAACCCTGGATCTGCTGATTGGTCCCCGAGATGGGCGGCGTTCCGGGAGTGCGTCCGCCGTTGGTGACGACGCCGCCGCCGAGATAACCCGACGGGGGAATGAACGCGACACGCTCGATCGCTCGTCGAAGACGTTGAATATTGGCGGTCATTCCTTGCTCGAGCGTCGACTCGCCGGTGAAAGAGATCACCGACACTTCGTCTTTTTCCGGCCGTATCACCGATTCAAGAAACGAGATCGCTGCAGACTTTTCTTCGGGAAGAGTTCGTTCCTGAGACGCGCTCGTATCGATGAGGATCGCGAGGCTGAGCGGCAAATCGATCTGCCGCGAAAATGTCGAGACAACCTGCGGCTGTCCGTTTTCCAGGATCCGTATGTCTTCCGGTTTGAGAGTGAGGATCAATTTTCGGTTGCGGTCTTGAGCGGTGAATAAAACATTGACCGATTCCGTCTCGACCTTAACGACCGCGTCTTCCTCTTCGATCGGTGGGGTCGGGCTAGCCGCCGGGGACTTTGGCTCAGACTGCTGCGCGTTTACAAATTCGCTGCCGGATAGTCCGGTAACGGCGATCCCAACCAAAAGCAACAAAGCAAAAATCCCGCTTCTCTTGTACATCTAAAAACTCCTCTGACTATTTCAAGCTGTCCTTAACCGCCCTGTAACTCGACTTCGTGCGCAGCTTGTATTTCTCCGTTTTCGACGGATCGGTAAATCGAACTTCGACCTTTCTCTCGCGGCCGTCGTAGTTTTGGTTAGCAGGCCGGTAAGTGATGAGGTACTGCGACCGGAGCTCTTCGGAAATTTTCTTGAACGCCCGCTCGAGGGCCAGCATGTCGCCCGTGAAGAAAGCCTGGCC
>DATLCA010000387.1:0-2867 GCA_035526605.1 Pyrinomonadaceae bacterium
CGGACAAGGGAATCGAGGACAAGATCGTGGTCGCACTCGACGACGAATCGGCGCGAGTTTTCGACGAGACGCTGGCGCCCGCACAGGCCGGCGATTCGCAGCTCGCGGATTTGATCCCGGCTTCAATGGCGAGCTCTACCCAATACATTCTTCGCGATCCGCAGATCGCGTGGCGAAGTGTCGTCTTAACTACCCGGAAGAAAACGGATGAAACCAGCGGGAGTTTGATCGCGGCGTTTTCCGGAAGCGTGTTCGAGGCTTATGGGATCGAGGATCCGGAGTTGTTCCTGAGCTCGGTAGGTCCGCAGATCATTACGGTCAAGCTTGCCGCGGATGGGGAGGATGCCGCCGTTATTGCGTTGCTGAAGGACTCGACGAAGATACGTGGATCGATAGCGAAGGAGATTAATATGAACCGGCCCCCGGAAAAACAATTCGGCGGTGATATTTGGAAATCCGAAGACGGGGAGATCGCCGCGGCCTTCATCGGCGATCGAATAATAGCCGGCGACGCGGAGACTGTTCTGAAATGCCTCGATGCGAAACAGTCAGGAGGTAACAACGCCCTGGCCCAGCAGTTCGCCTCCTCGGATTCAATTGCCACAACGGTGGCGAATGAAACGGATTCTTTCAGCAAGCTCGTGGACGTGCTGGCCGAACCGAAAGACGAAAACGCGCGGCTAACGACTCAGTACAAAACTGAAACTCGATTCAACAAAAACGGGATTGAGCGGCGCACCGTTTCGGATTTCGGTTTGATCGGTTCGATACTCGAGTATTTGGCTCAGGAATGACAGTGATTATGTTGGTAAAGCCGCGAGAGACAGAGGCTGGCCATGATGCGTTTCCGCTCAACGGCAGCACGCCCCGCACGGATTTCCACTCCACCTACTTTTTCCTTGCCCTTCGCTTCAGCTTCCTAATGCTGCGTTCGATCCAATCTTCCGCCGCCTGGAAATGCGGAAATTTTCTTTCGTCGTTGCGAAAGACCGCTGTGTGATTGTATCGGCGGCCGTTATGGTGAACCGTCGGGTGCTTGATGTGAAGCATCTCGTGGTAGACGATGTATTCGACCACCCAACGCGGCACGTCGCGCGCGTCGAGGGATTTGCTTACGACGATGGTTTCGTGGGTCGCGTCGTGATGAGCAAGGATCCTGTAAGTCTTTTTCGTGGACCACGTCAAGACCGGCTTCGGAAGCTGCCCTTCAAAATACCAGAAATTCAGATTCTCAAAGATCTCGTCGAGGTCGTAGACCTCGCCCTTGTGCGTCGTGACGACCTTGCGCCCGTGTGAGCGTTTTCGCGCGTTCGAGCGCTCGCGCATTTCGGGCGTATCGATGTAGCTTGAATAAACTTCATCGGCCTTACGGGGCACCCGTTTTCGAAGGAGTTTCGCGACGAGGATGTACGCCAAAGCGCGATGCGGCTCGGCCGGCATATCGCGGCACATGTCGGCGATCCGAACAAAGACACGTCCGTCGCGTACGCGTATCGTCTGGTTCAATCCCACGTACGGGTAATAGGTGACATCGATGTCCGGAATCGCCCGATCCTGGTTAAAGGCCGCGAACGCTCCCTCGTAAAATTTCCTTACTTGATCTAGTGGGATATGGCTCGGGTCGTTGGTCACGTGGTAGCTAAAATAATTGACAGAATTGCTCTCGAAATGGTATCAAATTAAGTGGAAGCAAGCCTCTCACACCCAATTTGCTCCATGCTCACCGTGAAAAAATGGTTCGCGATACAAACTTGAAAATCGAGAAACTCCACGGTTTTCCTGACTCTCGCGGACAGTCGATTCTGACAGCAATAATCAACGAACATTTTGTCACGGGCGAACCCGTCGGATCGAAAACTATCGCCGAAAGATTTGCGAATGCCTCGGGCCTCAGCTCGGCAAGCATTCGCAGCGTGATGGGAGAACTTGAGGACCTCGGTCTTCTGGAACAACCACACACATCCGCCGGACGCGTCCCGACCGACAAAGGCTACCGGTTTTACGTTGACAATTTGTTGGGCATCCTCAGTATCTCGAACGACGATCTTCATCGCATCGGCGGTGAATTTGGTTTGAACGAGAGTGACTTAGTCGAGACACCCGACAGGTTGATGGAACGTACCTCCCAGTTACTATCTGCTCTTTCAAATAACGTAGGAATAGTGGTCTCGCCCAGCTTGGCGAACGACCGCCTGCAGCATATCGAATTCGTAAATCTTTCCGAGAATCGAATTCTTGTAGTCTTGGTTTCGGCTCCGAATATAGTCCATAACCGGATCATTCGGTTGAAGGTTTCTTTCTCAAAAGAGGAACTGGAACGCACCGCGAACTACTTGAATGCGGAGTTTTCCGGAAAGAGTCTGGCCGAGATCCGGTCGGAGATTCTTCGGCTCATGCACGAAGAGAAATCGATGTTCGATCGGCTGCTGCAGACGGCCGTGATTCTTTGTTCGGAAAGTATCGAGGACGAAGAAGACAGCGAGGTTTACGTGGACGGTGCGACGAACATCCTGACCAAGAGGGATTTCAACGACCTTGAGCGTCTGCGGGAACTGTTGACCACTATCGGCGAAAAATCTCGCCTGCTCGAGATCCTCAACGAATGCATCGCCCGCGATGTTGAAAGTTCGGGCGGAGTTCAGGTGATGATCGGTGCAGAGAACCGATCGCCTTCGCTGCAAAACTGCACGCTCATCTCGGCTCCCTACCGGATCGGCGGAGGTGCCGCAGTCGGCACGCTAAGTGTGCTGGGACCGACCCGGATCGAATACGCCAGGATGATATCGATCGTCTCCTACGTGGCTCGGGTGCTCGAAAAGATGATGTCACGCGACGTCACCAAGAACAACTAACTCCGGAAAATCGGC
>DATLCA010000388.1:0-9894 GCA_035526605.1 Pyrinomonadaceae bacterium
CCGGAAAGCGCCCCTGCAATCTGTTCACGAGGTTCACTTCCGTCCCGATGGCCCACTTCGATCCGGCGGACGCATTCTCGACCGTTTTGATAATAAAGCTTGTCGATCCGTCGAGATCGCTTTTATCGACGACCTCGCGCATGCATTCCGGATGGACCAGAACCTGCACGCCCGGAATCTCGTCGCGGATCTTGTCGACGTGCCACGGCTTGAAGCGTCCATGCACCGAACAGTGGCCGCGCCAGAGAATTAGCTTTGCTTCGCGCAATTGTTCCTCGGTATTTCCGCCCAGCTCTTCATGCGGATTCCACAGAACCATTTTCTCGAGCGGGATGCCGAACTTCGCCCCGGTGTTCCGCCCGAGGTGCTGGTCCGGGAAGAAGAACATCTTGTCGAACTCTTTCAGGTAAATATCAAACAGCGGGATCGCGTTCGACGAAGTGCAAACGACGCCCTCGTTCCTTCCGCAGAAAGCCTTGATGGCGGCACTCGAATTCATGTACGTGATCGGTGCCACGCGCTGTTCGAGCACGCCGATGTCACGGAGCTGCTCCCACGCGTCCTCGACCTGATCGATCGTCGCCATGTCCGCCATCGAGCACCCGGCGCCAAGATCCGGAAGTATTACCCGCTGATGAGGTTTTCCGAGAATGTCCGCGGACTCGGCCATAAAATGTACGCCGCAGAACACGATGTACTCGGCCTCGGTCTGGGAAGCCATGACCGACAGCTGGTACGAATCGCCTGTCAGATCCGCATGACGAATGACGTCGTCGCGCTGATAATGGTGACCGAGAACGACGACCCGCGGGCCCAGCGCTTCCCGCGCCGCCTCGATCTGCACGTCGAGTTCCGCGTCCGTCATGACGAGAAAATCTTCGATCGGTTTTGCCTGTTCGATTACTGTTGTCATCGCTATTTGTTAGATGCAAATCTGCCCGGTGAGCAAGCAAAAATGATGACGCTTTCGAAGCCGGTTCGCAAGGAGGCAAAAAACGCTTAATGCTTCAGTTTGAATCTTGCTCTTATGAATAGCCTCGTCTTTAGACGGAGGAGCAGGTGCAGCAAGACTCGGCTTTAGCAGAATCTTTCGAGGTGTTATGAGGCAGGTTCGGCTAAGGCCGAATAATTGTATTGTCTTCCTCCATCTAAAGACGGAGGCAATTCACGAAGCATCATTAGAGAATCGCTTTTACCCGCCGCTCGATCTCGTCCCGCACCTGGCGGAATTCATCAGGCGCCATATTCTTGGGATCCGGTATCTGCCAGTCTTCGCGCTGTTTCGCACGAACAAAAGGGCATTCGTCCCCGCAGCCCATCGTCGCGACGAAGTCGTAGGTCTCCTGCGGAACGTCGTCGAGCGATTTCGATTCGTGAGTTGAGAGGTTGTAGCCGATCTCTTTCATGATCTCGATGGCTTTCGGATTTACGCTCCCCGAAGGCCGGGAGCCGGCGGAGTACGCCACGACGTTTTCGCCGCCGTGTATTCGGGCAAATGCCTCGGCGATCTGGCTTCGGCACGAATTCTCGACACAAACGAATAAGACCCGTTTCATACCTTTATTCATGAGGCACGACCACGTTGTCGGGTCCGCCCGGCGCCAACCAGCGAAACAACAACGTTGCGGCAAATGCTCCCGCCAATTGCGCGACGATGAAGGCCGGCACATCGAGCGGCCGAATCCCGGCGAAGGTGTTGCTCAAAGATCGCGCGATCGTGACCGCCGGATTAGCAAAAGATGTCGAGGACGTGAACCAGTAGGCGGCCATGATGTACGCGGCGACGGCGACTGGAGTGACGAGTTTTTGCTGAAGACGAGAACATCCCCATATGACGGACAGCAGGCCGAAGGTTGCGACGAATTCGGCGAGCCACTGAGAAAACCCCGTCCGCACTTTCGTCGATGCAAAAAATATTGGCAGCTCGAACATCGAGTTCGCGAGTGCGACACCGGTTAAAGCTCCCGCAATCTGTGCGATCACGTAAAGCACGGCCTCGCGGATATCGATACCGCCCTCGACCGCGTCGCAGATACTAACGGCTGGATTGAAGTGCCCCCCGGAAATCGGGCCGAACGTGAAGATCAAAGCTACGAGCGCCGCACCGGTCGCGATCGTGTTAGCGAGCAGAGCCAAACCGACGCTGCCGCCGCTCAGCCGCTCCGCCATTATTCCTGAGCCGACGACCGCGGCCAGCAGGAACATAGTGCCGATAAATTCGGCGGCGCTGCGGCGCAATATCGATGTATCTTCCTTGTTCAAAAAAAAGGATGGGTGATTGCTTACTTGGATTCTCTGTAACTAAATAAACTAGACAAGCCTCTGCGCCTTCTGGAATCCCTCCGGTTCCTATTCCCTGTGCTCGGTGTATCCCTTGGTTACCGATTTAGGACGGAACCACGGAATCCGCCGAATACACGGAACAAATCGGAACGATATTTTCTGTCCTCGCACGCTGGCTACTCTGACGCAGATCCTTAAACCACGCCCGTAAGTTTTTCTATGAGGAGAACCACGCCGTAGGAAAGTGCGGCGATGAAGGCCGCCGCAGGTATTGTCAGAACCCAGGCCCAGACAATTCGGCCCGCGACGCCCCACTTCACCGCCGAGAACCTTTTAGCCGAGCCGACGCCGACGATCGAGCCCGTAATAGTATGGGTCGTGGAAACGGGAATTCCTGAGAAGGTTGCGAAGAATAACGTTGCGGCCCCCGCGGTCTCGGCACAAAATCCGCCCACTGGCTGCAGCTTCACGATCTTCGTACCCATCGTCTTCACGATACGCCATCCGCCGGACAAAGTGCCGAGTCCGATTGCTGCGTGGGCCGCAAGGATAACCCACAACGGTGGTGTCGGAAGCTTGTTGCCCGGGTCCATGGCGAGGAAGCCGCCCGAAACAAGCACGATCGTGATGATGCCCATCGTCTTCTGTGCATCATTGCCGCCATGGCCGAGCGAAAAAGCCGCCGCGGAGAAAAGTTGGCCGATCCGAAAACCCTTATCGATCTTGTGAACCGACACTTTACGGAATATCCAGTACACCGCGACCATGAATATAAATCCCAAGCCGAATCCGATCAGCGGCGAAAGGACAATGAACGTAAGTGTCTTGATCCAACCAGCGGCCTTCAAAACCGTCTCGACGCCGTTGATTCCAAAGTGATAGATGTACGAAGCGATGGCCGAGCCAGCATAGGCGCCGACGAGAGCGTGTGAACTGGAAGTCGGAAGACCGAGATACCACGTGATCAAATTCCAGATGGTTGCACCGACCACCGCGGCGAGCAAAACGTAGAGCTGGTCACCCGGGGGGATCGCCGCGATGTTGACCATGTCGCCGCCGATCGTCTTCGCTACCGCCGTACCGAAAACAATAAATGCAACAAAGTTGAAAAATGCCGCCCAGGCCACCGCAACGCCGGGGCTCAATACCCTCGTCGCCACAACCGTTGCGATCGAGTTCGCCGCATCATGGAACCCGTTAACGTAGTCGAAAACGAGTGAGATGATTATGATCAGCACGACCAGGCTTAGAGCTGCTGTTTGTCCTTCCATGAAAGTTGTCGGTAGTCAGTTGTAGGTTGTCAGTTGTCAGTTGTCAGTTGTCAGTTGTGGAATGCAGTCATTAGAAACGCACTCGCCCTGCTGACAACTGACGACCGACGACTGATAACTAGTTATGTTTCAAAACTATGCTCTCGATAATGTTCGCGACGCTTTCGCAGCGGTCGGTGGCGTTCTCGAGGATCTCGTAAAACTCCTTCCACTTGATGACCTCGATCGGGTCCTTTTCTTCTTTGAAGAGCTGGGCGATCGCACGGAAGTACACATCGTCCGCTTCGTTCTCGAGCCGGTGGATCTCTCGGTAGTGTTCGTTGATTCCGGCAGGCCTGCTGAGGACCGAGACCAGGCCCCTTATCTCAACACCAAGATCTTTGATTATCCTTGCGAGCTGGCGCGAGTACGCGTTCTGGGCACGAATGTCGTACATGACGATCGCACGGACGCCTGCGTCGATGTAATCGCAAATGTCGTCGAGTGCGACGGCGAGCGTGTAGATGTCTTCGCGGTCGAACGGCGTGATGAAAGATTTGTTGAGCTTATTCGTGATCTGATGCGTAAGCTGGTCGCACGCGTGCTCGACGTCCTTGATCCGGGTTTTGAACGCATTGAAATCCGCGTCAGGATCTTCCAGCATTTGCGTCAGGATCGCCGAAGCTTCTTCGATCTTCTCGGCCATCTTCGTGAACAGATCGAAATAGACGTCTTCTCGCGGTAATAAACTAAAAGCCATAATTCATTCTCTCCAAAAATTTCAGTATGTCCGGCTGTGTTTGATGAACACCGCCTCACGGAGATACACATTCAATTCGCAGATGTCCTTGACATAGTCCCCGATCCGCTCCAAATGCTTGGCCACGAACAAGAGATGCGCCGCGCTCGTCGCGGCGGCCGGGTTGACGATCATCAACTGCAAAAGCTCGCTGAAGACCTTATGGTAATTCTCATCGATCTCTTTGTCGCGCCTGATCACTTCACGCGACAGCAGGGCGTCTTCGGAAGTGAACGCGTCGAGTGCCGTTCGCAGCATTTCCGTCGCCGTCATCGCCATCAGCGGAAACTCTACAAACGTTTTTACCAATGGCTCGTTGTTCAGGACCAGGGCTGCTTCGGCGATACTGCCCGCATGGTCCGCGATTCGCTCGAGGATCGGCGTTATCTTCGCGACCGAGATCACGAAACGCAGGTCATGCTCGGTCGGTTGAAGCGAAGCTAGTATGTCGATGCTAAGAGCGTCGATCTCGAGCTCCATCTGGTCGATCGCCGAATCCTGCTCGAGCACCTTCTTCGCCAGCACACTGTCGCGTTCCGTCAATGCCTGGATCGCCTGGTGCACGGCCGATTCGGTTGCGCCGCCGAGCAGCAGTATCTTGTCGCGCAATTCGTCTAATCCGTGGCTGATCGTCCTGTCGCCCATCATATTAACTGCCGAAACCTTGCCGTAACCTGGATTATACCTATACGCGGACACTATAAAAGTCCGATCGTCTTTAGGTTAACATTCCTGTAACACACCCGGCCGAGGAGCCATAAGGCGGCAAACCGTAGCGGGCCAGTTTTTCATCAGACATGAGCCACGACTCCCCAGTGCTCGCACGAATGTGCCTCAATTAGAATCGATACAGAATCCGGAGGGCTGAAATGAAAAGACAATTTTACGCTAGAGCCGTCGCCTCGACATTGATGATGTGGTCGCTGGTGGTTCTGCCGCTCGCGGCCGTTTCGCAAACGCGGGTCACGATGCCGAAGAACAAGTACAAGGTTCAGGACGACGTGAAGCTCGGCCGTGACGCATCGCGCGAGGTTGCCCGGCAGTTCCCGCTGCTCAACGACAACCAGGCCGAGCGATATGTGGAAAGCGTCGGCGAGCGTCTCGTCGCGGCGATCCCCGCGGAATTTCAGCAGCCGGCGTTCGATTACCAATTCGACGTCGTGAACGCCCGCGACATCAATGCCTTCGCACTTCCGGGCGGACCGATGTACGTCAACCGCGGAATGATCGAGGCCGCGAGGAACGAGGGCGAAATGGCCGGCGTGATGGCACACGAGATCAGCCACGTCGCGCTGCGGCATGCGACGGCTCAGGCGACGAAGCAGAGCAGCGTTGGAAATACACTTGGAACTCTGGGAATGATCCTCGGCGGTGCGATCCTTGGCGGGCAGGGCGGTGCTCAACTCGGAGCGATGGGGGCCCAAGTCATGCAGACCCGTTACAGCCGCGACTACGAAACTCAGGCGGATATTCTGGGCTCGCAGATAATGGCGAACGCGGGTTACGACCCGCGAGATCTTGCGAACATCTTCCGCACGATCGAGCAACAGAGCGGGGGCGGCCGGGCTCCGGAATGGATGAGCACACACCCGAATCCGGGAAACCGTTTCGAGAATATAATTCGCGAAGCGAGCAGGCTGAACGTGTCCCCGAACGCTCGAAAAATTACACCGGAGTTTCGCCGGGTGCAGGAGCGCCTTCGGGCGATGCCCCGGGCACGGACGATGGCGGAGATTCAGCGCGATTACGAGCGCACCGGCGGCAGGGGCGGTAACAATGGCGGCAGCGGGTCGCAAGATCAAAGTCCGATCGCGAACGGAAATTATTCCCGAACCGTCGATTTCCCGTCAGCTCGGACTCGCGTTTATTCGAACAGCGCGATGAGCGTGAACATTCCGGATAACTGGCAGGATTTTAATACCAGCGGGCAGGTTTGGTTTGCGCCCGAGGGCGCCTACGGGAGCGAAGGGATCACGCATGGTGCGATGGTCGGTGCGGCAAGAGCGAATTCGCAAAATTTAAGTCAGGCGACCGGCGATTACATAAACGAATTGCTGCAGGCCAACTCTTACTTGCGACAAGCGGCACGCGCGGAACGGGCGACGGTCGCCGGCCGCACGGGTATTGCCACGGTCCTGTCGGGCCGTTCATCGGTCACCGGCCGCACCGAGATAGTAACCGTTTACACGGCGCAGTTGAGCAGCGGCAATCTGTTTTTTGTCGCGACTGTGGCGCCCGAAGAAGAAGCGAGCCGGTACGATTCGGTCTTCCGCAATATGGTGAGCTCGATTCAGTTGAATGACTAGGTGATTGTGGATCGTTGATCGTTGTTCGTTGTTTCTGGTCGTGCCCGGGAGTTATAGGTCGACAAAGCAGCGATCAACGATCCACCATCAACGTTCCACGTCCCTGCCTGACGGTTAACAAACACGCGGACGCGACCAACGAGATCGCCGCACTCATCAAGAACGCGGGTGCGGCGCCGAATTTGCTCCACACATACCCGAAGATCAGTGACGCCGGGAAGACCGTGATCCCGTACGCAAGATTGTAAAATCCGAACGCTGTCCCGCGTTTTTCGTCGTCGACGAGGTCGGCCACGAGTGCCTTTTCGACCCCTTCCGTCAAACCGAAATACAACCCGTATACGACAAACAGCGCCCACGCCTGCCACGCCGATTCCGCGAACGCGAAGCCCGCGTAGACGACCGCGTAGATCACCCAGCCGGTAAGGATCATCGTCTTGCGTCCGACCTTGTCCGAGACGTCGCCGCCGATGATCGAGCTGAAAAATTTACTGAAGTGCAGGACCATCCAAAGCAGCGGAAGCATCGCCGGAGCGATTCCCGTCTCTTGCGCGCGAAGCAGCAAAAAAGCGTCGGTCGAATTCGACAGGGTGAAAAGCGCGACAACCACGAGAAATCGCTTGAAATTTGAATCGAATGCACCGAGGGAAAATTTGATCGGCGCCGCAGCCGGCTCGTCGACGGGCTTTTTCTTTTCCCGGACGAAAAAGACGATGACGAACAACCCCAGCACGACCGGAATCGATGCGAACAGGAATACCTGCTGGTACTCGCGGGCCGTCGGTGTACTTGGATCGGCGGCGAGGTACGTCAGCAGCAGGAACGCCACGACGGGTCCGACGATCGCACCCAAATGATCGGCGGCTCGGTTAAAGCCAAATGCGAGGCCCCGTGCGTGTTCGGGAACCGTAGCGGCGAGCAGGGCGTCGCGCGGCGCTCCGCGAATTCCCTTCCCGATGCGGTCGGTCATACGCACGACGAGGACCTGCGGCCAGCTCGTCACAAACGAGAGAAGCGGGCGCACGACGGCGGCGAGTGAGTATCCCAGAAAGACCGGGAACTTTCGGTTATTGAATCTGTCGCTGAGGTATCCGGAAAATAATTTGAGAATGCTTGCGATCGATTCCGCAAAGCCTTCGATGAGGCCGATCGCGAAGGGACTTGCGCCAAGCGTGAGCGCAAGGAACGTGGGCAGCAGCGGGTAGATGATCTCGCTGGAAGTATCGTTAAGAAAGCTTACGAGGCTAAGCGCGAAAACGGTCGGCGAAAGGCTGCGATATCGCCGCCAGATCCTGGTCGCGCCGGTCTCTGCTTTTTCGCTCATAAAGTTGCCGCAGACGATAGTCAGAACCGGGAGCGGTAGCGACTGGGGTCTTTACCGTAAATCGCAAATGGTAAATCGTGAATAGTAGTCAGAACAGTTTCAGACCTGCTATTTACGATTCACTATTCACGATCTACATCCCCCGGTCGCAACCGCTCCCGGTTTTGATTATTGCCGTTTTATCGCCGCTGGTTCGCAGGCGGCTTGAGCTTCGGTTCCACATCCGAAGTGAAATACCAAAGCGAGACACTCCCCACAACCGCTATCACGAGGATCACGAGAACGATCATCATCCGGATCGCCATCTTCGCGGTCTTCGCCAGCGCCTTGAAGGCGATGTACGCCGTACCGGCGAGAACCAGAAAGAACGCGGCCCCGACCAACGCTCCGATCATTCCGCTGCTTGGCACGAGATACAGCAAATTCATTTTTTCTCTTTCTCCCTCAATGCCCTTTCGATCTCGGCGATGTCCTCCTCGCTCGGAGTGGTGCTCACATCGGGCACGCTGTATTGCTCGTCGGCCCATGCGCCGAAGTCGAGCAGCTTACATCTTTCCGAACAGAAGGGCCGGAACTCGTTGCTCTCGTACTGCGTTTCCTTCCCGCACGTCGGGCACTTAACAACTGGCATAAACTTCCCCTTGAGAAGGCAAGGTTAGCACACGCGAAGAGGCATTTCCGAGTACAAATTCCTTGTGCTCGCCGCGTCTGTGATGGTAATTATACAAAGGCCGCGGGCGAAAACGCATCAAAGCGAACAATCGAACGAAACGGTTCGTATTTGGAGCAGGAGTTCAGAAAGCGATGAGCGATTACAAAGAACGTTTTGAAAAATGGCAGCGCGACGCGAAAGACAAATTCGACGAGATCGACAAGCAGCTGGGCCTGAAGGACAAGATCGAAGAAGGCGCGCGTGCGGTCGTCGAGTCCGCGCAGAAAGGTGCCGAAAAGATAAAGGCTGAGGCTGAGAAATCGGATGTCGGCAAGCAGGCGGTCAAGGTCGCGGAAGAAACGATCAAGACGGCGGAGGCAACGGCGAAGAAGGCTTGGACGGCGAGTGAGCCGATCCGTGACGCCGCAGAAGACGCCGGCGGAAGGGCTGGGGATGTCGTCGGTGCCGCGGGAAAAGCCGCTAGTGATGTTATCGGCGTGGCCGCCGAAAAGGCCGGGGGCATTTTCGAAGGCGCCCGCGAAACCGTCGAAGCGAATGCGAAACGCGCCGCCAGTATTTTCAATTTTGGTGCGAGTTGGACCCGGACTTTCGATTCGGCTTACAAGTCACTATCTAAGGCCTCGGGCTGGGTGCAGGAAAATCCCCTGCAGGCCGCGACGACCGGAGTTTCGATGGCGGTCGGCGCCGGTCTAGGTGTAGTTTTCACCGGCATCAGCTCGCACTGGCTTTTCAACTCGGCGCTTCCGGCGTGGTCGGTGCAAAAGATCGGCGAGCAATTCAACGAATTCCTCAAACGAAAAGAAGATCTGATCGAAAAAGGGCGACTGACCGAAGCGGAAGCGGAGCGAATCCGTTTTGAGCGCGACATCGCGAGGCGTATCGGAGCTCCACTGCTTGGTGCATTCTCGTTCGCGTCGGGTGCCGTGATGATGACAAACATCTTCAACCCGAAAACGATCACCGGCGCCCCGATCGACTGGATCATCGGCGGCAATCCACTGCTCGAAGGCGTATGGTTTTTTGGAAACGGCATGGTCTGTTTCAAGACGAGCTACGACTTCTTCATGATCGCCCTTGATGGCCAAGAAGATGTGGAACGGATGGTGAGGGAGATAAAAGGAATGCTTCCGGCGGCGGGTTAGCACGCGGAAGCCCGCACGTTGCAGAAGCCCGCACGAAGTAGGGGCGTCACCGCTCAACGTGACGCCCTTGCTTCGTGCGGGCTTCTGCATTCACGCCCTTACTTCGTGCCGGCTTCC
>DATLCA010000389.1:0-1528 GCA_035526605.1 Pyrinomonadaceae bacterium
CGAAATATCTCTACATAAATTCCGAAAGCTTCTACGTGCTCGCGATCGACATCGGCGTCACTGATTCCGTCTATGCGGTCAGCGATTTCAACGGAAGAATTCTTCAACAGCGGTCGATGCTGACCGAAGGCGAGCCGACGAAATTCCTGAACGCGCTTGCGGACTCGATCGAGGACATGGTGAGCAAGCAGTTCCCTCGTGCGCGATTCGCGGCGGCGGGAGTCAGCGTGCCGGGTCTTATCGATCGCGTGACCGGCTCGATCGTGAGCTCGCCGAATCTCGAGTGGAACGGCGTGGCCGCGAGGGATATTCTCGAGGGCCGTTTGAGTCTCCCGGTTTTTGTCGAGAACGATGCGAACGCGGCCGCGTTCTCCGAACTTTGGTACGGACCGCTGGATGAAGCTTCGATACAAAGTCTGCTTTTCGTTTTGGTCGTCGAGGGCCTCGGCACTGGATTGATCATCAATCGCGAACTGCGAGTCGGCCCGCGGTTCGGTCTTGGCGGCTTCGGCCACATGAGCATCGATCCGAACGGGGAGCTCTGCTCATGCGGTCGACGTGGTTGTTGGGAGACTTTCGCCTCCGAGCGTGCGACCGTCGAACGTTTTCATCGCGTGACTGCCAAACAGGGATTACCTTTCGTCGGGATCCAGGAGCTCATCGCGCGTGCGAAGAGCGGGGACGCGATGGCGCTCGAGTCGATCAACATCACGGCCGAATATTTGGGTGAAGGAATAAGCAATCTGGTGCACGGCCTTTATCCCGAAGCGGTCGTCATCGGCGGCAACATAACGGCGGCCTGGTCGATCATCGAACCGATCATCCGTGCTCGTCTTCGGAGCAAGTACGTGGATGCACCGGAGCAGATACTGGTCCGGGCGGCTAGTGTGCACCGGCCCAGCCTCTTCGGCGCAGTTCCGATCGCTCTTCAGAACTATTTCAAGTCTCCTACCTCGCCTCACACGCTAACCGCGTCAAAGATCTAAAAATACGATTGACAAGAAAAATCGGCCTGTGCTAAAAGTACTTTATCTTCGGTGAAGATAAAGATTCTCCTCGGCAATTTGTATCCCAGTCAGACTCTCTGACTTGCACTGGTCACGATACAGATGTTCGCAAGTATTCGTTTCGCAAGCACACAAATATCGGACGGTGGGGCTCATAGCAGAACGACCCGCCGGGCAATCAAAGTACCCGGTAATTAACTCAGTCTCAAACTTAATCCGCGTTGCGTAGAAAGTAGGTACAGCATGAACCTTTCCACTCTGGATCAGATAATCGTCGTCTTATACCTCGCCGCGATTATGAGCATCGGCTTCGCGATGAAGCGAAAGGCGGCGAAAGGAATGTCGTCTTACTTTCTCGGCGGGAGGCAGCTCCCGTGGTGGGCACTCGCGATGTCCGGCTCATCGAGCTACTTCGACATCACGGGAACTATGTGGATCGTGTCGACATTCATCGCCCTCGGGTTGAAAGGAATGTGGGTGCACATGCTCTGGGGTTTCCCGATCACCGCATTCTACCTCGC
>DATLCA010000390.1:0-3714 GCA_035526605.1 Pyrinomonadaceae bacterium
CTTGTGGAAGCTCAACGCGTCGGGACAAAACTCCTCGTGCACAACTACGGGCACGGCGGTGGCGGGATCACGCTTTCGTGGGGCACCGCGTCGCAGGCCGTCGATCTTGTGCGCGATTTTTCACCTCCGGTTGCGGCGACCACGCGGCGAGCACCGGCGCGTGTGCCCCGGCCAACGCGTTTCGCTGTTATCGGCGCCGGCGTGAACGGACTTTCGACGGCGATCATGCTCCAGCGGCGGTACGCGGAGATCGGCGGGAGCGTGACCATCTACGCCAAGGATCTTCCGCCCGATACGACTTCGAACATCGCCGGGGGATATTGGTCGCCGACATCCGTGTACGACGGCGACGCCGTGTCGACGCAGTTTGTCCACCAATTTCGAGCGGCGTCACGAATAGCGAACCGCGCCTTTCAGTTGTTGGTCGGACCAGACTACGGTGTGAGGTGGGTCGATGCTTTCGACCTTCATCAAGACGAAGCGAGCCTCGACCGCCAACTCCCGGGTGGCAATGATCTTTACCCGCAGCAGACCTTTCATCGGAACGCCGAAAAATATTTCGGATTTCCATTCGTCCGGCAGTTCAGCACTATGATCATCGAGCCGCAGGTTTATCTGCGGTCGCTGCTTCGTGATTTTCATTCGGCCGGCGGAAAGATCGTCGTCAAAGAATTTCGCACCCGCGAGGAGGTTATGATGCTTCCCGATCAGGTGATCTTCAACTGCAGCGGCCTCGGCGCACGAGCGTTGTTCGGAGATGAAAAATTAACGCCGGTGCGCGGACAATTGGAGATCCTGCTTCCGCAGCCCGAGATCGACTATTGTTATTTGGGTTCGGGTTACATGTTCCCGCGTTCGGATGGAATTGTTCTGGGGGGAACTTTCGATCAGGGTGATTGGTCGCTCGATGTCCGACGCGATCAAGCCGACGAGATTCTTAATGACCACATCCAGATCATGAAAGCGCTCGGTTAGCCAAATCGATCTGAACCTGGAGCCGGGCGAGGCCGCGGACATTCTGAGAATTACGCACCCAACCCTGCGAACTATTTGAGTAATTCCTGGTATTTGAGCCAGTCGGCTGCTCAAACGGCAAGAAACATGCAAAGCATGGTTAGAGCGGCGTACGCAGCCAATCGTGCCCTGCGGCAATTCTACTTAATTGAAGGAGATCGGGTCCCCGGGAAGCTCTCGTAGCCAAACATCACATCGACGCGATCACGGCCCGGATCTCTCCGTAAGAATAATCGTCACCTAGCAATTCCTTTATGGGCGACAACGCTCCGCCGTCGTTGAATTTCAGGACGGCGTTGCGGATCGGTTCGACTTTGTGCAGGGGCACCAGCTCCTGTAATTGAATTTCACCGGTGCTGACAAATTTCGCCAGGTGGCCCTCAATGGTGCTCCGCTGAATTCCCCGCTCCCGCGCGATATCTTCGATCGAGCGACCATCGCGGAACATCTCGAAGGAAATTCGATACGTGTCCTTTCCGCTCGCGTCGCGTTTGGTTCGCTGCCTGCTCGCACGCTTTGGCGATTTCAGGTCCATCCGCGATACGTGATTGTTCTTCAGGCAATGTTCCTTTATCGCCCGCAGAAACACCGCCCCATACTTTTCCATTTTCAGATCGCCGACTCCCGAGATCTTTCGCATCTCCCAATCGTTGTGCGGCAGATAGGTCGCCATCTCGATCAGCGTCGCGTCGGAGAATACGACGTACGGCGGAACGTTCTCGGTTGTGGCAAATACGGTACGCAGGCCGCGGAGCTCGTCAAAGAGCTCTTGAATATACGGCAGCGAAGTTTGCGATACGAGCTTCGATTTTTTCTCTTCTTTGACGGCGACCTTTATCAGTTCGACATTCGTTTTCCCCGCCAGCACATCCGTGCTTTTTTCGGTGAGCACGATCACCGGAAATGTTCCTTCGGTCTGCGCGAGGTAGCCCTGTGCGATGAGGTCTTTGAAATGATCGAACCAGGCCTGCTTCGGGATATCCGCACCGATGCCGTAGGTCTTCAGGTTTTTATGCTCGTCGCGTATGACCTGTGCCTGCGATCCGCGAAGAAAATCGACGAGATAGCTCAACCCAAAGCGCTGTCCGGTTCGATAAACAGCACTCAGCGCTTTTTGCGCGATGACGGTGCCGTCGAAGCGTTCGAATTCTTTTGTGCAGTTGTCGCAGTTGCCGCAATCTTCCGCCAGCTCTTCCGAAAAATAATTGAGAAGGAATTTTCGACGGCAGGATTTCAGATCGCCGAACTTCGCCATGACGTCCAGCTTCTTTAGCATGATCGACGACTGGTCCGCGTTACCGTCGACTTCGACGAACCCTTTCAGCTTCGTTACGTCGGCCCAGCTATAGAAGAGCAACGCCTCGCTCTCCAAACCGTCGCGGCCCGCGCGGCCCGTCTCCTGGTAATAACTCTCGATGTTCTTCGGAAGATCCATGTGCACGACGAAACGCACATTCGATTTGTCGATGCCCATCCCGAACGCGATCGTCGCGACGATGATCTTTGTTTCGTCGTTGAGGAAAGAAGTCTGATGATGATCGCGCGTCTGCTTATCGAGCCCGGCGTGATATGCCAACGCGCTGAATCCCTCGCCGCGCAGATCGTCTGCGAGCGAGTCGACAGAGTTTCTGCTGAGGCAATAAATTATCCCGCTCTGATCTTTCCGCTCGTTCAGAAAATGAAGGAGCTGGCCGTAAGAATTCCGTTTCGTCTCGACGCCGTAGTAGATATTCGGCCGGTTAAAACTTGAGACAAAGACCTCACCGCCATTGATCGCGAGACGATCGACGATATCCTTGCGAACCAGTTTGTCGGCCGTTGCGGTAAGGGCGACCAACGGGACGTTTGGGAATTCCCTTTTGAGAGCTCCGAGCTTTAGGTACTCCGGGCGGAAGTCGTGTCCCCAACTCGAGATACAATGCGCTTCGTCGATCGCGAAGAGCGAGATGTTGATGCCGCGCAGGAAAGAGATGAACTGGTCACCGCTCTGCAGAAGCCTCTCAGGCGCGACATACAAAAGCTTTAGTTCCCCGCTTCTCACTTTCCGAAAAACGTCGATCTGCTCGGCGCCGGTCTGAGTCGAATTCAAAAAGGACGCGTCGACGCCGTTAGCGCGCAACGCATCGACCTGATCTTTCATCAGCGCGATCAGCGGCGAGATGACGACCGTCAGGCCGTCCATCAGAAGGGCCGGGATTTGATAGCAAAGAGACTTGCCGCCACCGGTCGGCATCAGAACAACACAATCCTTTCCGTTCAGAACGGATTCGATCGCCGCTTCCTGATTTAGGCGGAAAGCGTCGTAGCCGAACCGGTGTTTAAGAATTTCTCGTGCTTTTTCGATCGGCATTGTGGGAATTTGCAACGCTCTCGAGCCCTTCTGAAACGGGGCTCGAGCTAATCAACTGCCCGCGGAAGCCGGGACTCCAAACTAGTTAGATCTCCACCAAATCGATCTGGGCTTTTTGCAACTTGCCGGAGTAATCGATGTACAGGGATTTCCACTCGGTGAAGATGTCCAGCACCTGCGTGCCGGCTTCGCGGTGCCCGTTGCCCGTTCCCTTCGTTCCGCCGAACGGGAGATGAACTTCGGCACCGATCGTCGCCGAATTTACATAACAGATTCCCGTATACAGCTCCTGCATCGCGTAGAACGATTGATTGACATCCTGCGTGTAGATCGCCGACGACAGGCCGTAC
>DATLCA010000391.1:0-1903 GCA_035526605.1 Pyrinomonadaceae bacterium
TTTCGGTCGATGGGTTCCCGGTAAGCGGCGTCGCGTCCGACATCGTTCGCGACAAAGTCCGCGGCCCCCGAGGGAGTTTCGTCCGGATGACAATAGAACGCGCGGCAACCGGGCGGATCGAGACGTTCGATCTGAAACGCGACCGAGTATTTCAACCGACCCTGCCGAACTATTTTATCGTTGAGGACGGAGTCGCATACATCGATCTCACGGAAGGCTTCAGCAACACAACGTCGGGCGAGCTGGTCACCGCGCTGAAGGAGCTGCACCGGAGAGGGATGACCTCGCTCGTCCTCGACCTGCGCGGCAACAGCGGCGGCATTCTCGATCAGGCAGTAAAAACGGCCGAAGAATTCTTACCGGCGGGGAGTAGGATAATTTCCCAACGCGGACGATCGGCTTTAGACAATCGTGAGTGGAGATCGGCGAACCCTAACCCCGAGATCATTCCGCTGGTCGTGCTTGTGGACGGGGAGACCGCCTCCGCGTCCGAAGTCGTCGCGGGTGCCCTGCAGGACAACGACCGGGCGCTCATCGTCGGACGAACGACCTTTGGTAAAGGACTTGTTCAAAATGTTCTCGACTTGCCGGCGGGCGCTGGGCTGACCCTCACGACGGCGCGCTACTACACGCCGTCCGGCAGATCGATCCAGCGGACATATGACGGAACCGGAATGTACGATTATTTTAATCACCGTTCGGGCCGTGGAGCCTCCCAGCCCAAGTCCGAAGCGCGCACCGTGACGAACCGCGTCGTGCATGGCGGCGACGGGATCGCACCCGACGAGACCTTTCAATCCGAACCATTCGATCACCAAAAGGCGGAACTGCTCGACCCGATATTCTTTTTCGTCAAGGATCTAGTCAACCGCGGGCAAATTTCATCAAGCAATTCTATGAGCTCCCGAGACGAGGTCCGGCAGTCGATAATATTCGGGCATCAGCCGGCGGGAAATGATCTGCTGCAGAAATTTACCGAGTACGCGAAAAAGTACGATGGGCGCATTTCGGTTGGGACACTCAACCAGTACTCCAATTTTATTTCGCAGCGGCTCAACTACGAGCTCGCCCTAGCGACGTTTGGCCCGGGATCGGCGAGGCATGCTCAGATCCTGTCCGATCCGGAGGTCGCGGTGGCGATCCAGGCGCTGCCTAAAGCGGCACGGCTCGCCGAAAGCGCACGGCAGATCGGGAACCCGTCCGACAACAAAAAAGCCCGCCGGGTCGCATTCCCGACGGGTCAAGGTAGAAACAGGAGGAATTAGAAAGACCATGTACGCCGAGTCATTATCTACGGCCTATCGCTTTCTTACTCAATTGAACTGATGCCTGCTCGGCATATCGAGTTGCTCCACGGGCCAATAATTTCTTGAAACTACCTGAAGCCGATCTTGTTCCATGGAGCCGACGCGAAAACAGCTTCGTCGAAAAAGTCTCGAAGAGCTCACACTCCGGACGCAAAAAACTCGCCCGAATTTCTTCGGGCGAGTAAAGTACGCGGCTGAAGATCGACCTAGAACAGCAGTCTAAATCCAAATCTAACCGTCCGCGGAGACTGGAAAAGCTGCGGCAGCATATACCGAGCATCCTTCTGTCCCGAAGTAGTTGCTATGTGATTGAGAATGACCGGCAGCAGAGCCCCGGACGTGTACTGGTTCGCATAGTCCCTGTCGGTTCTTCCGAGCCCGCTGGCACTGGGTCGACTGGTGGTCGTATTCATCGTCGGATAAATACCGGTCACTGTGGCCTGATCCCAGAGGTTCAAGAAGTTTAGATCAAAAGCCAAAGTCAAACGGTCGTCGCGGCCAAACTTATACCGATGGGTAACGTTGAAGTCCGTTTGGGTAAATGTCGGGCTGCGGCCGAGATCACCGCGGTGATAGAAGATCTGCGGAGTCACACC
>DATLCA010000392.1:0-3030 GCA_035526605.1 Pyrinomonadaceae bacterium
GCCCGAGACTTTTATGAAACCGGCCATATCGGTCGTGAAAACATTTTCTACCGTCACATCGTCGAAGGTGTAGCCAAAATGCTTCAAGATCTTTTCGAGATCGGCGTAACAGTTTTTCATCTGCTGTTCGAGGTTGCCCGCGGCGACGAGCGTTCCTTTGTCGTCCATGCTGACCGCGCCTGAAATTTTCAGATCATCGCCGATCCGCATCGCATGAATGTAGCCATATTCTTTTTCAACTGCGGGACGCAGAGCGAAGGTCTCATGCTTGTCTCTTTGTACCGCGGGCGTTTCCGCCGACATCGATGTTTCCATGTACATCGCCTCGAGCCATCGACCGCCGCGCTTGACGTAATTCACCGTCGAACGAACCTGCGAAGGAATCTTCTGCCCACCGCACATTCCATCCTGAGTCGCGGTGTACGTCATCATCGCCGCGTCGCTGCCAAGCGTGACGAACTTGAAATTGTCGAGGGCAAAGCTTTTTACATCACACCCTAAAAGGTCTCTAATCATCTGCGCTTTATCGGAAACGCCGCCGGAATTTATCGAAACAACTTCTGCTGTCGTATTTGCCTGATACCATGATGGATTTTTATTTTTCCATGCTTCCCAACCCGCCTTCTCCAACGCGATGATCTCGGCTTTTGGACCGTGCGCCGTTTTCGTCTGTCCGAAGGCAGCGGATGATACGGAGATGACGATAATCAGAATGAGAATTATTTTGTTCATAGTTTTCATTTTCTGCAGATACTGCATCGTACTATTGCGGCAGATTCATCCGTTTCAGCATTTCCATAAATCGCTGATCGTGGCGAAGCGGGTCGAACGCCGGGTCAACCCCCATCCAGATCAACCACACTGAGTGTTCGTTGCAAGCCTTTTCCAGCCATCCAAACGCGCGGTCTGTGTCATCGAGCGCGAGATATACCTTCGCGATGTAAACTGCCTGATCGAACTCGCCGCAGGATTCACCTTCCAATTCAGCGAGCATCTCAAAAGCCTTATCCCGTCCTCCTGCCTTTGCATACACGTAAGCAACCGCGGATCGTGAGATTGGATCGTTAAATGTTATCGGGGCGTTATCGAGCGTCGCGAGAGCCGCGGCGAACTCACGTTTTTCTACATAAGCCTCAGCGAGATATATGTACGAGATTGGAAAGTTCGGGTTCAGATCGACGACCCGGCTCAGCTCTTCGACAGCGCGATCCAGCTTTCCTGACCATAGGTATATGGCACCAATTCCCAAATTTATCAGGTGCGAGAGCGGATCGAGACCTCTCGCGTGCCTCACCCGGTCTTCAGCTTCGTCAAACCGCCGCATCAAGCCAAGAAACCAGCCGTACCACATGTGAATATGGGCGCTTCCCGGATCGAGACTAATCGCACGCTGGAATTCTTTCTCCGCTCCCGGAAAGTCGCGATCGTAATACATCAAAGTCACTGCTAGAGCGTTGTGTGCGCTGCCGAGCGTGTCGTCGACTTCCAGCGCCTTACGCGCGGACGCTTTCGCTTTGGGCATCCATTCATGGGCGGAGGCGAAAAACGACATTTCGCAATAACTCTCGGCGAGGCCCGCATACGGCGGAGCATAGTTAGGATCGATCTCGATTGCCGACGTGAAGCTCTCTATCGCTTTTTGGAAATACTCGGGCGTAAATTTTGCGAAATAAGAAAGACCGCGCAGATAAAAGTCGAGAGCTTCCGCGTTTTCGGTGTAGCGCTTCAACACAGCGGCCTGCTTTGTGCCAAGCAACTTTACCTTCAGCGCGTCCACTACAGCGAGCGCAATCTCGTCCTGCACATCGAAGATATCTTTCATCTCCCGGTCGTAGCGCTCGGACCATAGGTGATAGCCGTCGGCAGCGCTGATAAGTTGAGTAGTGATTCGGATGCGATCCGCTTGTCTTCTTACACTCCCTTCCAGAACCGTGTCGACCTTGAGGGCGGCCGCGATTTCGCTGACGTTTGCATTTCGGCCTTTGAATGAAAAGGCCGAAGTCCGGGCGGCAACTTTCAGATCGTCGATCTTCGCGAGGGCGTTGAGGAGTTCCTCAGCCAGTCCATCGCAGAAGTACTCGTTGTCTGGGTCTTTACTTATGTTCGCAAAGGGGAGGACAGCAATAGACGGTTTTCCCGCTGCCTGACCCGGGGCCTGCGGTCCGGTTTCAGCCTCCGCCGCACTTATCTGCGCGCGAGTCAAAGCCTCGTTCGCGGAAGCGGCCCGATGGAGGATCGCCGTTGCCGCCCCGGTCGAACTTGGACCATCGAGCAGAGTGCTCCCATCGTCCAGACAGTAAAGCAAACTGTCGTCGTGATAATCTCGCCTGCATTCGGGACAGCGTTTCATAGAATTCCTATTCCGGCCGATTTATCCTGCGGGAAACGTCTTTCCAGCGCGGATCCGACTTGAGCTTGTCCAGCGCAAGAAAATTCCCATAACCGAACATAAAACCCTCCCGCAGGTCTAGGCTCTTGTTGATAACCTCGAAAGCCTTGTCGAAGTCGTTCAATGCAGCGTAGATCAGTGCGAGCTCGAACCGATCTGCATCGGGCGATTGGCCTAAGAGATCTAATGCCTTTTGACGATTGCCCATTCGGGCATAGATATATGCCATCACCACCGGCGTGTACTTCCGTTTCTCGGCCAGTTCAAAAGCTTGATCGAATCTACCGAGCTCGACGTAGAGATTTAATAACCCGCCGTGCGCCGAGTTCCAATCCGGATCGATCTCGATCCCTCTTTTCAACTGCTTCTCGGCTGCCTCAAACCGTCGCGCCTGGATCAAAAATGACCCGTACACCGAAGGCCACCAGGGCTCGGCCGGATCTAGCCGCATCGACGTTTCCATCTGCTCCGCCATCTCGTCCCATCTTTCAACCCGGGCAAGCATGTAAGCGTAGGCGAAATGTGCCTTCGCGTAATTCGGGTCGAGTTCGATCCCCCTCTTGCACTCTTCTTCACTTCGCGTCCAATCGAAGTCGTAGTTGTTATAGATAAAGCAGAGTGATACATGAGCCGCGGAGTTC
>DATLCA010000393.1:0-10383 GCA_035526605.1 Pyrinomonadaceae bacterium
TCCGGGATAGAAATCAACGGCAATACGGGCTTTACCGATGACGTGCTGAAAGCGCAGCTTCCGAAACTTGAAGGTACTTATTTTTCCCGGGCCAAGATCCGCAACGGACAGCGGAAACTGGCAGAATTTTATTCGCAGGCCGGCTTCTATGACGCCAAGGTTGATTTCTCCATCGACGAGCGCGTCACCGACCCGGGGACGGGCGAAAGTCTTTTCAAGGTCGTCTACACGATCAACAACGAAGGCCAGAAGGTCGTCATCGATCGCATCCTGATAACCGGCAACGAGAAAACCAAGGAGGAGGCCATCCTCCGAGCGCTGACTCTCAAGCCCGGTGACTACCTGCGGGCGAAAGACGTCTACACGAGCGAACAGAATCTTTATTCGAGCGACGTATTCGCACGCGTCGACATCAAGCCGCGGCCGGCGGGCGAGCGGCCCGGTAACGAGCGGCTGACCGACATCATCGTGAACGTCGAGGAACAGGCGGCCCGCATCTTGTCGTACGGCGGAGGCGTCTCTACTGATCTAGGAGCGAGCGGATTCGTCGACATCCGCCACTTCAATCTTCTCGGGCGGCTATGGCAGGGCGGAGCCCGCGTGCGCATGAGTCAAAGGCAGCAGCTCGTGCAACTTGATTTTCTCAACCCACGGTTCCTGCGCGATGGCGACGGCCGTTTTGCACCGCTGACGTTCACCGCGCAGTATCAGCGGGACTCGACGGTCACGCGCTTTTTCCGGTCGGCCTTCGACAAAGGAACGTTCGGGATCGTTCAACGGGTCGATGAAGATGGAAATCCGATTGATGAATTCGGGGCGGAGGCGGGTGACCCAACGCTACATCGTCTGACTCTTTCGGCGGAAACGAATCGGACGATCAGTCGGCGCGATCGCAGCATCGTCTTTGTAAGATACAAGTTCGAGGATGTGCGCCTCTACAACATCGGAAGCTTGTTGATAAAAGAACTTTTGATTCCTGACTCCAGGATCCGCACTTCCGGGTTCGGCGTGACGTTTGTCCGTGATACTCGAAAAAATTGCCTGATCAAATATTCTATTTTGGACATCATCGCAAAGGGTGAGGTCGGCGAGCCCTGCAAATACAGCGCGAGCGATCCGTCGGACGGGGATTATCTGACGGCCGATTACACGGTCTCTATCCCTTTCCTGGGCGCGAATACGGGCTTCAATAAGTTCCAAGCGTCGTACAACATCTATCGCACAATCCGGTTCCTAAAGAACACCACCTTCGCCGCCAGAGGGATACTCGGGGTCGCGAGCGTCTTCTCGAACGGGGACCGGTTTACCGGCTCAGCGTATCCGGAATTGAACGGCAGTCTGCCGATCAGCGAACGATTCTTTGCCGGAGGCGGAAACAGTATTCGAGGTTTCGATTTCGAGGAGGCTGGTCCACGCGTCGTCGTGGTGCCGCAGGGAATTTTTCGCAACCGCAATGGCGATCCGGTTTTCCTCGACCCGTTCACGATCCCGTTCGGCGGCAACGCGCTTGCGGTAGTAAATCTCGAAGCGCGAATCCCGGTCACGAAATCGATCCGCGCGGTTCCCTTCTACGATGGTGGAAATGTTTTCAAGAATCCGAAAGAGATTTTCAATCCCGCGAATTCCGACCCAAACAACGTCAACGCCGCCAACCTGCGCGCAGTTTGGACGCATACGATAGGCTTCGGCTTAAGATTGAAAACGCCGATCGGCGGCGAGTTCGCCATCGACTACGGCCACCTCTTGAATCCACCCCGCTTCCTAATCCCGCAAGTGATGGCGCCGAACGCGATTTATCAACTACGGCAAGACCACGTGCATTTTAGATTCTCGCAGGCGTTTTAGGTGAAAGGGCATTATCCCTTTGCAAACCGAGCAAGCCCGCCACATTGGCAAGTTCGGAAGGGCGGCTTGCCCCCGCTCTTCCCCATACCTGCTCAAAAGAGTTCACCCTTTCGCTGTAGTTCCTTTAGACGCTCCGCGTCTTCCGGATAGAACCACTGATCATCGACCGAAAGAAGATCTTCGTTCGCCAGATGGTAGAAAGATCGAAAGCTCGACCACCTATAATCTCTCGCGGATTCAGCCAGACCCGCCTTTATGGGATTGTTGTGGATGTAGTTGATCTTCTGCCAGATCATCCAGCCGCTCCAGAGACGCAGCGTACGGAAGCTTTCCTGCCAAACCTGATTCTCTTCGTCGTTCTTGCGGAACAGTCCCGTCCGATTGGCGTCGACTAGCCGCCGAGCAGTCCGGCTCTTTAATTCACCCATCCAGCCCTGGATGTCTCCGTCGCGAGGGTTCACGATCAGATGGAAGTGGTCGGGCATAACGGCGAAGCAGATGAGCCGCGACTCGTGTTCGCGTCTTACGCCCTGCATCTCGTCGAGGAACGCGATGCAGTTTGAGTCGTACCGGAAAATGGGTCGGCGTTTATCGAGATTGCCGGTGACATAATGCAGAACACCAGCCAGGTTTCGGTTGGTAACTTTCTTCGCCATTTATGGGAGCGGCTCTGAGTTGCGTTGGGCAGCATTCTACTGCCAGACGCAGGGGACGGCAAGCCCCGCCAATGTTATCGCTATCTTCCATAACAAATTCAGAAGAGCGGGGGCAAGCCGCCCTTCCGAACTTGCGAATGCTGTAGCTTGGACGATTTGCAATTAAGCGGCGGTCTAGAATTTCACCGGCTCGAGACTGTAAGGAGTGGAAATCGTCTCGGCTTCATTCCCAGAATTGTTAGTTTCGGCACCTACCGAAGTGTGAAAACGAATAGGGAGAATTGATGTACTTGCTGCCCCGATTTCCACTACCCTTTTCCCTATTAACTAAATTAGGGTTTGACCAGCGCCGGCGGATTCACTCGACCTGCACTGGCCAAACCCTAAACAGCGAAACGGGCTCACCAAACCGTTTTGCTGTTAATTGATGGCCGTCGACGCGACGATGTGGGTCTCGTCGACTTCCAAGATTAAACCGTCCGAAGTTACGGCCTTGATGGTGGCGAACTCCGTTAATTCTTCCGGCAGCGAAACGGGCGGCCGGAGCATTCTGTCATCGGGCTCGAGCGTCGCCGCGCGTTTTCGATGGAAGCTTTTTGTCAGATACATCGCCTTATCGGCCGAAACAATTATCTGATCGAATGTTTCGCCGTGGATCGGGTAACACGCCGTGCCGACGCTCACCCCGACCCGTGCGACAGCCTGGTCGACGGTAAGTGAGAAACCGGTGACCGCTTCTTCGATGCGGCGGGCAAGCTCCATCACGTCGGTGTTGTCGGTGTCGGGCACGATCGCGACAAATTCGTCACCGCCGTAGCGCGAAAGAAAGTCGTACTCGCGCAATTGCGACTGGATGATCGACCCGATCTCTTTCAGCATTCTGTCGCCGACTTTGTGCCCGTGGGTATCGTTGACCGACTTGAAGCCATCGAGGTCGAGCACAAGCAATTGGAAGCTGCTCTCGGACCGGTCGGCACGCTTCACTTCTTTGTCGAAATGGATCTGCAGGCTGCGTGCGTTTGGCAGCCCCGTCATCGGATCCGTCAGAGCATAGTTTTCGGTGACCGCGTGCTCGAGAGATTTCGATATGGCGTCGGCGGCGATGCGCGACACCGTCTCGAGCAGCCTGAGATGCTCGTCCTGATACCGGCTCATTTCGCAAGAGTAAAGGGAGATCGCCCCGATCAGTTTGTCATCCGCGATCAATGGTATCGAGGCCATCGCACGGTATTCGTGCTGCACCTCAGTTTGCGAAAAATCAAAATCGAGTGCCGGGTCGAGGCCGTCGGACGGTAACCGGTTTTTCAATACCGACCCCGTTGCACCCTCGCCGACCTTTACCGTCTTGCCGCTGAAAAGGCCTTTGTTCTTTCCTTCGACGTACACCGCTTCGGCGGAATCGTTTTTCTCGTCGAGCAGGTAGACGACGGACGTATCGCAGGGGATCAGTTCGCGGATCTTTTGAGTGAAGAGGGGCAGGATCTCATCCAGGTCGATCTCCGAGCTGAAATCTCTCGCGAGCGAGTACAGCGCAAATACTTCACGGTTGGCTCGCTTGATCTGTTCAACATAATTCGGGCTCGCTGCCGAATCGAAAACATCCGAGACGCTTACGGCTGCGTCGAGATCCGTCTCGTAGAAAAGCTGCTGTGCCTTGATCTCGATCTCGAATATTTTCAGGTTGCGTAGAAAGACGTCAACAAGCCTCGGATCGAACTGAGTGCCCGACCTCGTCCGAAGGAAGTTGCAGGCTTCTTCCTGCGACACGGCATGACGATACGGCCGAGCTACCCTCAGCGTGTCGTACGCGTCGGCGATCGCGAGGACCCGGGCGGTCAACGGAATATTCGTTCCGCGAAGCCCTTCCGGATACCCGCATCCGTCCCAGAATTCATGATGGTATTTAACCGTCGGCACGACCGGATAAGGAAACCCGACCTTCTCGAGGATCGACGCGCCGACGAGCGAGTGCGTCTTGATCTTTTCCATTTCGGCCGGCGTCAACCGCCCGGGCTTGCTCAGGATATGATCCGGCACTGCCAGTTTTCCGATATCGTGGAGCAATGCCCCGGTACGCAGCGCGTTTATTTCGTCTTCGCCCAATCCGAGAATGTTCCCAAGCCCGACCGCGTATATCTGCGTCCGCCGGACATGGCCGATACTCATTTGGTCACGGGCGTCGATCGCGGTAGCGAGGGCTTCGACAGTGGCAAGGTGAATGCGGCTCGCTTCGGTGATCTGCTTCGTCTTCTGTTCAAGGCTGCGGACGTGGATCCGGTAGGATAGGTGGCCAAGTATAGCTACGGGGATGATGACGAGGCCGAACTCGATGCCGAAGTGGCTGAACACTATGAAAAAACAGACCGTCGCGAGAAGGCTGATCAAACTGTTAGCCGCCGGTATCAGCAGAACACGGCTTATTGCCGCCCGCTGATGGCGGGCGAAATCTTTATGTCTAAGTATGTACGCGAGGGCACGGCTCTGAGCAAAATGTGTGAGAGCCATCACGCACGAAGCGAAGATGATCTCGTTCGCCACGCTTAGTTTCCCGGCGATCTCCCACCGTCCGGCATTTTCGAAGTAAGCAAGCGAAAGGTAAAAGGCGATGCCTGAAAAGAACGTGGAAAGTACGTCAGCCGCAACGCTCGACGCTACGCGCTTCCGGTGTGCAGTCGAGATGCCGCGATTGGCGGCCGACGAACACGCCGCGAGCAATACGCCACCTGAGATGCCCAGCCAAATCACGCCCCAGAAGCCAAAGATCGTTTTCAGCGAGATCCGCATGTCGGTCCCGGCGATCCGCGGCTCGTAGCGGCTGAGAAGTATGGAAACAAAAACGGAAGCGACAACGACTCCGATCCTGGAAAGCGCATTGAACGTCGAGACAACTTCAATAATCGAGAAGCCCAGAATCGCGGCGCCGACCGAGATCAGCCCTATTTGCACCGCGTTGGCCTGCCAAGAATTATTTTGTGAACCCGAGCTTTCCATTTTCGTTAGAAGGAGGTGTGAACTCCGACTTGACTCGTCAATCTCTTTGCCGGCAGCAAAGACGCGACGCTCCGCATCGAAGCTATACAACGGTTGTGCCAAAGTCCTATTATTGGAAACATTGAATATTCACGAGGTATGGAGTTACGCGGGTCGAATTCCACTTTCAAATTGAGCTAGCAAAATGACCGACTTCGTTCAAATTGATTTGCGTTATCGAAGATTATTTTTTACGGTCCTAGTGCTCTTTTTCATGCTGCTCTCGGTGGGCTCGGCGTTGTCGCAGGATTCGGACGACGTTGTTCGGATCGACACCGATTTGGTCTCGTTCGAGGTGACGGTCACGGACAAACAAGGACGGCTGGTCCCGAATCTCAGACAGGAAGACTTTCGCTTGCTTGAAGACGGTATCGAACGACCCATAGAATTTTTCCAACCGCTCAAGAAGACCAATGAAGGCCGGCCGCTGTCGGTGGTTTTTGCGCTCGACGTCTCGGGAAGTATGACCGAGGCGGAGATCCAGAGGCTGCGGGCGGCGATGCAGACCTTCATCAGCCGCCTTGCCGATTATGATTCGTACTTTGCGGTCGTGAGCTTCGCGATGGACGTGCACACCCTTCAGCCGTTCACGAACCGACGAGATAAACTCGAGAAATCTTTTGACAAGTTGGTTCGCGACCAGGACGGGCTGTCGACGCACGCGTACGACGCGGTGGACGACTCGGTAAGATTGATCGCTAAGAAATCGCCGAAGGTGATCAAGGGAAGGCAACCGAAGCGTGCGGTGATTTTGGTAAGTGACGGATTCCCGGTTGGCGATGTTGTCTCGCCCGACACTCTGATCGAGCGTGCGAACCTCGCCGAGACCAGTGTGTATTCCGTGATCTTGCCGTCATACTCGCGGCTGCAGGGGGATAAAAAACCCGTGATGACCCCGCTCGAGGCAAGCGGCCTGATCGATAAGACCGGAGGCAAAAGTTTTTACGTAACGGACAAGTCTTACGACGCCCTTTTCCAAGCTCTGGCCGAAGACATCACCGCCTCGTATGCGATAGCGTTTTATCCGGACGAGGAAAATAAAGCGGCTGACGCGAAGCCGCGGCGGGTAACAATTCAATCGAAGAGTGGACTTACGATAAGGCAGAACAGGTCGGAGTTTAAGGTGAAGTAGGAGCCGCTTTAATATCGTTAGCTGTCGTAACCGTATACCCCTTCCTCGTCTCCTACGTCATCCGCCTCGGACTCTTCATAGAGATCCATCTCGATAGGATCCAGGCCGACAACCACCAGCCGCGAACCGCATTCGTCACAAGCTACGCGGTCGCCCTGCTCAATCTCCGCATCCACGTAAACTTCCTCGTCGCACTCAGGACATATCGATGTCGGCATTTTTTCTTTTCTCCGAGAATCTAATAAATTTAATCGAGCTCAGATGGCACCGTTCGTACAAGAGATTACCCTTAACTTAACTTTTTCCGGCAAAGGTTCGCAAGAATTTTGCTGAATTTCTGAAATTCTATTGATTCTGTTTTCGTTTTACAATTCAAGCCAATGCAGTTTCCGTTCACTCTGAAAAAAGAAGCCGACTTTGATGTGGTCGGCTTCGGAACCAACGCGGTCGACTTTTTGATCGAGGTTCCGCGATATCCGGAATTCAATTCGAAGATCGAGTTGAGCAATTACTCGCAGGCGCCCGGCGGCGAGATCGCGACCGCTATGGTCGGCTTGCAGCGACTCGGGATGCGCACCTCGTATGTCGGGCGGTTCGGGACCGATCACGCCGGCGACATCGGGATCAGCTCGCTAAGTCGGGAAGGCGTCGACCTGACCTATGCGGAGAAGATCGACGCAGCACAGACCCAGATCGCTTTCATCGTGATCGACGAGCGAAGCGGCGAACGGACCGTTATATGGAAACGCGACGTCAGGCTTCATTACAACGAAACAGACGTGCCGGTCGGCGCCGTCCGAAGTACGAAGGTGCTCCATTTCACTCCCCATGACGCACGCGCATGCTTGCGCCTCGCGGAGGCTGCTCGCGCCAACGGTACCATCGTCTCGATCGATGTCGACAACGCCTTCGAGGATGTTGAACTGCTTCTCGGTTCCGTCGACATCATCGTTGCTTCGTCGGATTTCCCTGCAAAATTATTTGGCGCGATCGATCACCGCAGCGCATTGCGCGAGATGCAGCACAGGTTTGGCGCCGGTATCGTCGGGTTGACGCTCGGCGATGCGGGCTCGCTCCTTCTGTGCGGAGATCAATTCGTAGAGACGCCGGCATTTGAAGTTCCTGGAGGCTGCAAAGACACCACCGGCGCCGGGGATTCTTTTCGGGTCGGATTGATTCACGGGCTCATCACCGGCGAGACGGTCGAGCGAAGCGCCCGCATCGCCAACGCCGTCGCGGCATTGAAATGCCGGGCAGTGGGTGCCCGGACGGCGCTGCCGACGCCGCCGGAACTGCATGACCTTCTGAATAATGACTAGCAGGCTTTGGGTTACCTTAGCGACTTAGCGTCCTTGCGTGAGCTCGGCGGTTTTATATTGTCCGGACTGGTGTCGACACCAAGTCGCAAAGTTAGAGCACGAAATTCGAACCTTCACGGCGCCGAAAAATACATAGACAGGGTTATTGCCGGTGTCATAAAATACAAGAGCCACGTTCTCACCTGGCCTCTCACCTCAACGTTTCACCAAAGCTCACCGCGACCCTTCTCCTCCCCGATTCCTCAAACATGGATTCGAAACTCGGCCTTATTATTCAGCTAAATGGTGTGATCCTTATCACCATACTGTCGCTGTGTTTGAGGCGATCGCTAAAGGTAACCGCCCTGAGGTATTGGACGATGGCGTGGCTCAGCCTCTCGTTCGCACTCATTTGCCTTCGGCTGGCTTTCAGCTACGACGAATTCGCGTCGTTCCTCTTCACCTATTACTTCCTGGGCGAATATCTGTTTGGTTTCATGGTCGTTGTCGGCTGTCGCAGTCTCGACGGAGCGTACGAGTTAAAGCCGCGCTCGGAGCTGTTTTTTATTCCTCTCGTGGTCGCGGCGATTGTCTTGCCGCATTTGGCTGACGACTTCAACGATGTTTTCAATCTTCATTCGATCATAATGTCCGGCTTTTACGCGACCGCGTTCTACTACCTCCGGAAGACGAAGGAAGGTTCTTTCGGATGGCGGGTCATGCACGTCGCCCTCTTCCTGCTCGCGTGCGATTTTTTTATTTACGCAATTGTCTTCTCGGCGAGAAACTTCGCGGTATTTAATACGGATTTTCTTTCTTATAACTCCGCCGTCGACCTCGTCCTGCAAACGGCACTCGGCTTCGGCATGGTGATCGTCCTGCTGGAAAAAGTTCTGAACGATTTCCGAGATACGAACGAGCAACTGCGCTCGACGCAAAAGCAGCTCGAACACCTTGTTCACACCGACCCGCTCACGGCCGCTTTCAACCGTCACGCGTTCTACGGATTCATGAGGAGGCAGGGTGAAGAGGAAGAGGCGACGTCGGGCTGTGTCGGATTCTTCGACATCGACGATCTGAAAGCCATCAACGATTGTTTCGGCCACCCGGCCGGCGACGTAGTGATCAGGTCCGTCGTGAAATCAATTCGGGATATCATCCGCGCCGAAGACCTTATTTACCGGTGGGGTGGGGATGAATTTTTCGTCATCATGGTGAGCATGAACGCGGAGATGGCCGAAAATCGGATGACCCGGCTCGAGTCATTATTGGAGCAGGTCCAAATAGACAATCTGCCCGAGCCGATCAGGATTGGCGTCTCCTGGGGCTTTACCGACTACACGAGCTCCGCGGACCTCGAAATGGCGATAAAACGCGCCGACTCCGAGATGTACCGCCGCAAGCAGCTTCGCAAACAGCGAAGGACCACCAGCGCGGATTTCATCAATTCGCTGCCCGGTGGCGGCATGGCGGAGTTCGCTCCGTAGTCTTACAACTTGTCGTTGAAAAACCCGATAACCAACGCCCACGCGTCCCGCGCGGCGGTCTCGTCATAAACCTCCGGGCGAGTATTGTTGAAAAATGCGTGGTCGGCATCGTATTTCACCGAGTGGATCGGAAGCTCATATCTTTCCGCGGCCTCCTCGAGCATCGCCACCTTTTCGGGATTTATCCATGCGTCCCTTGTGCCGGAAACAAAGATCGTCGGCGTCTTCAATTTTTTGAGAACATCTTCTTCCGGCACGTCGCCGTAGAACGGAGCGGCCGCGCTGAAGCCTTCGAGCTCGCACGCCGTACGCAGAGCATAAGTCCCGCCCATGCAGAAACCGGTGATCCCGAAATGAGTAAGGTCGTACTTTGATCTAGCGGCCGCGGCAGACTTTTCGATCGTGTCCAGCCCGTCATCGATTCGCAGCTCTTGCATCATCTTGCCGGCCTCTTCGCTGTTCGCGGCAACCTTACCGCGGTAGAGATCGGGCGCTATGGCGATGAACCCTTCGCCCGCGTAACGATCCGCGATGTCCTTTATGTGATCATTCAGGCCCCACCACTCCTGGATCACGACGACAGCCTTTGTGCCGGGGTTGTCGGGCATCGCGACATAAGCGGACGTGTCGCCGTTGCTTGTTTCGAAAGACAGAGTTTCGCTTCGCATGAAAAAATTCCTCCCACCAAACTGTTCCAATAGGCTGAGTATAGACAAATCGACGGGCACATAATAGCGGCGGTCCGCTTCGGAAAAGCAAGGAGTTTCGGAAAGGCTCCGCTCTTTTTAGTGAAGCTTCATCAATCGTTTCCGCTTGTCGAGGGCCGTCCGCAGTTCAAGCCTCTAGACCAACCATCCAGCAAGCAGCGGCCTCGAAAAAGACACCGAACTAGAAAATTGCGAAAGTGTGAAGCAAGGATGCCAGTGACTTGGTGT
>DATLCA010000394.1:0-1158 GCA_035526605.1 Pyrinomonadaceae bacterium
ACAAGTTAGGAATCTTTTTGGATAGGAGAGACATGAGCAATTCAACACCAGCAGCAGAAAGCCATCCGGCTGCGGCCCATTATGATCCGCCCCCCGGATTAGATGCCGCGCTCGGGGCCGTACCGCTCGCCGAGGCTTCGAAGAAACCGACGAAAATCGGATATCTCACAAACTACAGTTTTCACATCTGGTATCAGATCGTCATCGAGGTCATGAAGCGTCGAGCGAAGCAATACGGGATCGAGATCACCATCGCGGACGCCGGGCTTTCCGTCCAGCGCCAGATCGAGCAAGCTCGCGAGATGGTGGGGAAGGTCGACGTGATCGTCCTGACGCCCGCCAACACGGCCGGTCTCGAGCCGATACTTTCCATCGCTGCCGAAGCGGACACTCCGGTCGTGATTGAAGCGAATCCCGTCGAGGGTATGTCGACGATGGTTGCGATCTGCGATTACGACGCGGGGTTCGAGCTCGGCGAATGGGTCGGCAACAACGTCTCGAACGACGACGGCTCGCCGCTTCGAATCCTCGATGTAGGGCTGCCGTGGCTGAGGCCGTGCCTGCTCCGAAGCGAAGGATTTGTCGACGGCGTGCTGAGCGTACAGCCGGACGCGATAGTCACTGCATCCATAAACGGCGAAGCGACCCCGTCGATCGCGAAAAAGATCGCGGCGGAAACGCTAGCGGAGAAAGGCGCCGTAGACGTCATCTTCGCGATGGATGACGAAACTGCACAGGGCGCATACCAGGGGTTTCTGGAAGCCGGTTTCGACGGAAGCAAAGTGACCGTCGCCGGATTCGGCCTGTCGGGCGATCACGAAAAAGATTGGATGATGCGCCGTGAAGCATTGAAAGTCAGCCAGGCGATGTTCCCCGAATATGTCGGGCTTCGCTGCGTGGATGGTGCGGTCCGCCTATTCGACGGACAAGATGTGTCGGTGCGCGACGTCACCCCGACGGTCTCGATGACGGCTGACAATCTTGAGAAGTATTACCCAAAGAGAGACGGAGTGTGGACACCTGATCTCCTGGCGATCTCGTCGATCAAGACGAAGAAGGAATGTACAAAAGTTTAGGGAAACAGTTCGAAAAATCCTGGAGGATCCAATGAAAATTAATGTAGTAAATAAAATCATACGGGCGGTTTCTCTCACCAGC
>DATLCA010000395.1:0-6038 GCA_035526605.1 Pyrinomonadaceae bacterium
GTCCCGAAAGAAATTGTAGATTGTTACGCAATTCGTTGTTTTAATCAACGGCTTGTGTTAAGTTTCCCAGAGTCTTTTCTACCAATTCCTGGATAGAACCTAACCCTAAGGAGAAAATTAAATTTATATGCAAAATATGTCAGGCGGTAAAACTGCACTTGGACTTGATGCGAATATCGGAGCGCTTATCTGTTACCTCGGTAATTTGGTTTGCGGGCTTGGTTTGGTCTACAGCATCATAGTTTTGGTAACAGACAAGACGAACAAGCTGCCGAGGTTCCATGCGGCGCAATCACTATTGCTTTGGGTGGCCGGCTTGATAATTTGTATACCCGCCTACGTGATTGTGATCGGGCTGGCGTTCAGCGGTTCGACGGTCCTCGCCCTCTTGGGGACTTTGCTCTGGCTCGTGATTGCTCTGATCTGCCTTGGGCTCTTGGTCTTCACGGTCATCAGTGCGATCAAGGCGTTCGGCGGTGAGATCTACAAAGTTCCGTTTATCGGAGACTACGCCGACAAGCTCTCCAGCTAACGGAACACCCTTTCGAATACCCGATCCACATTCCGCAAGTAATGTTTCAAATCAAAGACGCGGGCGATCTCTTCGGCTGACAAATAAGAAGAGATGTCCGCGTCTTCTATTATCAGCCGCTGGTATTCCCCTCCTTCGTCCCAAACCTTCATCGCATTCCGCTGAGTGTAGACATACGCGTCTTCGCGCGATACGCCTTTCTGCGTCAGAGCGAGCATCAACTGTCCGCTGAATACGAGACCGCGTGTGAGGTTGAGATTCTTCAACATGTTCTCGGGATAGACGACGAGAGTGTCGAGCAGCGAGGTCGTCTTCGCCAGAATGTAATCCAGCGTCGCCGACGAGTCAGGCAGAACAATTCGCTCCGCCGAAGAATGTGAAATGTCGCGCTCGTGCCAGAGGGCAACATTCTCCAATCCGACGATCGAGTTAGCCCGGACCGTCCGCGCCATTCCGCAAATCCTTTCCGACAATATCGGGTTGCGCTTGTGCGGCATCGCCGATGATCCCTTCTGTCCCGTCTTGAATTTCTCCTGCGCCTCGCGAACCTCGGTCCGCTGCCAGTGACGAACCTGCAGCGCGATCTTCTCGAGTGTCGAAGCGACGATCGCGAGAGTGCAAAGATATTCCGCGTAACGATCTCGCTGAATGACCTGCGTCGAAACATCCGCTGGTCTCAATCCAAGCTTCGCGCAGACGCGTTCCTCGACGTCCGGGGCGAGGTGCGCGAACGCCCCGACGGCGCCGCTGATCTTCCCGACGGCGATCCGCTCTTTTGCCGTTTCAAGCCGCGCTTTATTTCGCTGCATCTCCGAATACCAGAGCGCCCAGACAAGACCGAACGAAGACGGCTCGGCATGGATGCCGTGCGTGCGTCCGATCTGCGGCGTGTCTTTGAATTCGAACGCGCGGCGTTTCAAAACGCCGAGAAGCTCGTCAGCCTTCGAAAGTAGGACGTCGCACGATTCTTTCAAGAGCAGGGCGTTGGCCGTATCGACGACATCGCTCGATGTCAGACCGTAATGCACGAAGCGGGCGGACTCGCCGATGTTCTCCGCCAAGTTTGTTGTAAAGGCGATGACGTCGTGATCGGTCGTCTTCTCGATCTCGCTTATCCTTTCGACGGTGAAGGCCGCCTTGGCGCGGATCTGATCCAGCGCCTCGGTCGGTATCGTGCCGTCCTCGGCGTGAACCTCGCAAACCGCGATTTCGACATCCAACCACTTCTGAAACTTATTTTGCTGCGACCAAATGGAGCCCATCTCGGGCAGGGTGTAACGTTCGATCATAGATTCAGGAAATCATGCATTAGTTTTCGGAGTTCACTCAAGCAGCGTTGCCCCGGGGTCTTCTTGTTCGTTTTCTTTCGTGTGTTTCGTGGTCGACTTGAAAAGCGAGCCACCAAACATACGAAGGGAGCGCACGCGTCCGACTGCCCTCCGCGTAAGAAACTCAACGACCGCTCAGGGCATCCGTCTTCTCATCAAGGTCCTTCTCTTCCACCTCTACATCCTTGTCGCCGAGGAGGTCCTGAATATAAATCATCTGAACCAGCACCATCACGACGGCCAAAAGTGGGGTGGCCAGGACTAATCCCAACCCGCCGACAAGCACGGCAAGCGCGAGTTGCGAAATAATCGTCAAGGCCGGCGGAAGCTCGACCGTCTCGCGCTCGATCAGCGGAGTGACGATATTCGATTCGACGATCTGCACAGCGACGTAAAGTCCGAGAACGTAGACCGCCGTGATCGGGCTATCGATAAACGCGAGAAGCACCGCGGGCAAAGCAGAGATGATCGGACCGAAATTCGGAATGAACGAAAGCAGGCCCGCCAAAAGTCCGAGAGTCAAAGCGAGCGGCACGCCAAGAATTTTAAGTCCTATCCAAGTGAGCAGCCCGATAAAAATCATGGATGCCACCTTTCCGATCAGCCACCATCGAAGCGTCTCACCAACCGCGGTCATCACCTCGGTCGCCCGGTGACGCCCGGACACGGGGAACAGTTTTACAAACCCGCGGGTATAGAATCTAGGTTCGCTAGCGAGATATATCCCAAGTAGAACGACGATGAAAAAGTTCCCGACGGCCCCGACCGTCGACGAAAAAAAGCCACCGACGCCCGTCAGCAGCGATGACGCATCGACCTTCCCGCGAAGATCATCGACGCTCGGCAGCAGATCGATCAGCGTGCGCCCCCAGCCGAATTGCGAAAGGTAATTGCCCGCCGCTTGCGCAGATCTCGGAAGGTCTTCCCGAAGATTCCGCATCTGATCCGCCACGTCCGGGGCGAGGAGCGCGATCGCACCGGCGAGAATCGCGACCAGTAACACGGTCACCAGCATGACCAACCAGCCCTCGCTGAGTTTGACATATCGGCCGATCAATTCAGCCAAGCCGTGCAGGAATATCGCGAGAAGCGCGGCGGCGAAGACCAAAAGTATTACGTCGAAGGTGAAATAAAGAAGGGTGAGAACAAGGAACGCGAATACGACAAATCCGATCGTGATCAAAACCCGCGTCGCAAATGTTTGATCTGACCCTTCGTCCGTAATCATCTAGATCATGCCCTTGTCGATGAGAAGCTCCGCGTTCAGGATCGCCGAGCCCGCCGCTCCGCGGACCGTGTTGTGACTTAAAGATACAAAGCGGTAATCGAAAACATTGTCGGGGAAAATACGTCCGACGGTGATTGTCATGCCATGCCCGTTGTCGCGGTCGAGTCTGGGCTGAGGCCGCGACGGCTCGTCAAGCACCTCGATAAAATGCTCCGGGGACGAGTGAAGCTTGAGTACGGGAAAGCTCTTCATCGTCTGGACGACGTCTTCCAGTGTGGAGCTATCCCTGAGATTCACGCGCACCGACGCGGTGTGCCCGTCGATCACCGCGACACGAAAACACTGAGCCGAGACGCTGAAGTCCGCATTCGTTATCGAGCCGCCGGAGAATTGACCGAGAATCTTTTGAGCTTCGGTCTCGACCTTTGGTTCTTCCCCGGCGATATATGGAAGGACGTTGTCCGAAATATCCATCGAAGAGACTCCCGGATAGCCCGCACCCGAAATTGCCTGCATCGTCGTCACGGCGACCGATTCGACCCCGAACTTTCTATGAAGCGCGGCAAGCGGTGGTGCAAAGCTCGCGACTGCGCAGTTCGGGTTCGTCACGATAAATCCTTTTCCGAATCCGCGACGCTGTCGCTGGGTCTCGATCAGCCCGAGGTGTTCATGATTTATTTCCGGGATCAAAAGCGGAACGTCCTCGTCCATTCGGTAGCTCGACGAATTGCTGATCACGGGAAACCCGGCGCGGGCAAAGGCCTCTTCCGTCTCGCGTGCGACGGGCGACGGCAAACTAGAAAATACTATGTCGCAATCCAGCGGAGGCTCGATCGGCTGCACTTCGATTTCGCGGACCGATTGGGGGATATCACCTGAGAGCTTCCACGCACACGCCTCGACATACAGCTTCCCCGCAGAACGGTCCGAGGCCGCAAGCGCCGTGATCTCGAACTGCGGATGGCCCTGGAGCAATTGAACGAACCTTTGCCCAACAGTGCCGGTCGCCCCGAGAATTCCTACGCGATATCTTTTCATATATGTACGGCGGGATCTCAACGTACGACAGGCTGACCGCCTGTCGTAGGCGCGTCTACAAAGCTTCCTTCATTCGACGAACGCCCTCGGACATTTTTTCTTCGGTATTGCAAAACGAGACTCGCAAGAAGCCCTTCGCCTCATCGCCGAACGCAACGCCCGGCACCGTGATCACACGATTCTGCAAACACTTTTCGGCGACCTCGATGTCGTCGCCGATGGACCGAACATCGAGCATCGTATAGAACGCGCCTTCCGGCGAGGTAGCTTTCAGGCCGAGTTCTTTTTGAAAAAGACCGACCAGAAACTCGCCGCGTTTCTTGTATACGTCGCGCGAGTATTGTTTAGCTTCCTCCGCTTCCTCGGTCCACGCCAGCAGCGAAGCTTTCTGCGTTATCGTCGATGTGCAGACCGTCGTGAAACCATGAAGCACCTGGATCGCGTTGATCACCTCCGGATCCTTGCACGCGGCCCAACCCAGGCGCCAACCAGTCATCGACAGACTTTTTGAAAGTCCGCTGACGATGATCGTGCGATCGTAGAACTCGCTCGCCGAATGCGGCCGCTCGCCGAAATAAAGATCGCTGTAGATCTCGTCGCTGATGAGCCAGATTCCGGTGCCATCGAGTGCGGCAGCAATCTGTTGAAGGTCTTCTTTGGTCAGGATCTTCCCGGTCGGGTTCGATGGCGAGATGACTACCGCGAGTTTGGTTCGTTCCGTGATTCTCGATTTGAAATCGGAGATATCAAATTTGAAATCCTCTTCGGCCGGCATTCGGTAGTAAACCGGAGTGGCTTGCGCGATCCGCGTGCACGCGTCGTACGCCGGGAAGCTCGGGTTCGGGAGCAGGACCTCATCGCCGGCTTCAACCGTGCACATGAACGCATCGGTCATCGCCTCCTGCGACCCGCACGTCACGACGACGCCAGTTCGCGGCAGATCGAGATGCGGATACTGCTCGGCGATCTTGTCGCGGAGCGCGGGGATTCCCGGATGCGACGTGTAACCATTCTGCTCGTCACGAGCGATCCGCGCCGCTTCGTCCCGCATGAACTGCGGCGTGGGAAGATCCGGCTCACCCAATCCGAAGTTGATGCTGTCAGGCAGCGCCCGCTCAAAAAATTGACGAATAAGCGTCGGCTGCAAACCGCGCATACGCGCCGGGAGCTGGAAATTCCTGTTCTGTAAAATTTCAACTTGCGCGCTCATCCCTCGTTCTCTTCGCTCGGCGTCTCAGCGTCATCATGGCCTTCCCGCCTTTCCTGTGATACCTCGAGATCTTCCCTTACGTCGCCGACCTCGGCGTTGAATTCGCCTTCCGCCCGCGTCATCGGATCGCCGGTAAGTACGCCGCCGACGTTTTCGATTGTGCCGATGATCTTTTGGCCCAATCCCGATATATTATCCGCAAGCCCGTGCTCTTGCTCGCCGTCTTTCACCTTATTATTCATGTTGTTGGAGTTTCCTGTATCCATTCTAGGCGATTTCGGGGTTCTTGTCAGGAATGAGTGAAGGGGTCAGGTAGCGGGTCGCATGGATTCAGGCATGAGCGAGGGTTCGCGACGGGACGCGCGTAGCGAGGGCATAAACGCAGCAACGGAGCTGGGATCGATAAGGGCGCGTCCGCATTAAGTCGGCGGGACCGACGAAGTAGCTTTACCCACGTGGAGCGGAGCGTAACGCGGGCGGCCGTCGGGTGAAAACCCATAGCGTGTGGAGCACGCGCAACATGCCGCGTGTTCCCAAACTTATTCTTTGGCACCTGACTACACTTCCGCCTTTCCGCTTCATCTGTAGCTAAGGTTATCGCTGCGTGCCCCGCACACTTCGATCGCAAATCGTTTCGCTTGGAATGTCCAAAAGTGGCGACGTGCACTTTACGCCTAACGGCGCCGCGACTGGCCGAACTCG
>DATLCA010000396.1:0-6960 GCA_035526605.1 Pyrinomonadaceae bacterium
CGGTCGGGGATCATGGATCAGTTTGCGTCCGTTTTTGGGAAAAAGGGAAATGCAATGCTGCTCGACTGTCGGTCGCTCGAGATCGAACATGTACCCATCGCACACGAAGACGCCGTGTTGGCGGTCATCGACACAAAGGTCAAACACAACCTCGCGTCCAGCGAGTACAACACACGGCGTGCGGAGTGTGAGGCCGGTGTCGAAATTCTAAAGCAGAGGGTTCCCGGTCTTGCATCGCTTCGCGATGTTACGGCTGAGATACTTGACCAGTATGGAGACCTGCTCCCCGACAAAGTCCGGCGACGATGCAAACACGTCGTATCTGAGAATGTTCGAACCGGGGCGGCGGCAGCCGCATTTCGGCGAAATGATTTTGTTTTGGCCGGCACGCTCATGAAAGAGTCGCACACGTCGCTGCGGGACGATTACGAGGTAAGTTGCGGAGAACTGGATTTCCTGGTGGAAACGGCGGCGGCGATAGAAGGCGTGTATGGCTCCCGAATGACCGGCGGCGGATTTGGTGGATGTACCGTCAACCTGATCGAAAAGTCCGCGGTCGACAACCTAAAAGAGGAAAGCGTCAAAAAGTATTCGAAGCAGTTTGGCTTCGCTCCGGACTTCTATATTTTTCATCCGGCCGACGGTGCGTCTGAGATTACCGCTTGAGTGAGTGCGAGGTCCCCGATCGAGGCCGACGGGTCTGCGATGTAACTCTTGATTTGCTCGACGAGCGGGGTCTCGATCCAGCGCCCGTTTCTCTCATCCCTGTTCAAGCGGTAAAGCCCAAGCTCAAGATAAAAATTCTCCAGTGGTTCCTGCGAAAACCGATATCTCCAATCGATCATTGTGAAAAGAGGGAACCATGTATAGCCGATGACCGGGACACCTTCGGTTCGAAGGTCCTTGATCATCGACAGCGACGATTGAAGCCAACGCTGCCGAACCTCGTCGCTCCCGACTGCGCTCGTTTCCGTGATCATTACCGGAACGTTGTAGCGTTCCTGATAGGTCTTGATCAGCTCTTTGAATCCGTCGCCTTCAGGTTCGGTCTCGCTGAACGCGAGTCGGCCGCGGGCGTCGATGTACATCAACTTGGTCGACCACTGCGGGTAAAAGTTAAGGCCGAGGACGTCTATATCGATCGGGTTGCGCGCGATCTCTTCGATCGCGTCAGGGGAAACTCCATTCCTGACGAGCCAGGAAAAAAGAAGATGGTCGTGCGTCAACCGCCCGGACACGAGGTCGTAGCAGAGGAACCCGCGAAACTGTTCCTCGCGGGCCAGGGATGAGAGATCCTCGCGGACGGTCCGGGTGAGGCCGGTCGCTTCGACGTGTACCATCACCGACGACGGATCTATTTCTTTCAATGCCTTGACGGTTCTGATGATGCCCCGCGCCAACTGGAGCATGATCCGTATATAACCGCTGTCGCCCTTCAGATAGGGTGCCCACAGACCGCGCATCCCGCACATGAGGGCATTGATGATCGGTTCGTTGAGCGGCGTGTACCACGAGATAAGATTTTTGTATCGTTCCGCGAAAGAGGCCGCGTAGAACGCGACGCGCTCCGGATAATCTTTATTCGCGAATTCCTTTTTCAGCCAGAAGGGACACCCGTAATGCATGAGGTCAATAACCGGGAGGATCTTCAGCTCTTCGACCATGAAGGGAATCACTTCATCGGTCCAGCTCCAGTCAAACTTTCCGGCCTCCGGCTCCACCTTGTACCAGGGAACTCCCCACCGCATCGCCTTCAGGCCAAGCTGCCGACCCAACCCCAGGTCTTCGCGCCAATGCTCGTAGTGGCCCATCAATTCGTACTCGTCGAGCGAGCGATGTCCGGGTCGAACCTGCGGCACAAACGTATTTTCGATTCCCGCGGCCCAGAGGAAATCTTTGGCGCGGCTGTTGAATATCTCTTGCGTTATCACAGCTTAATTTTTCCGTTAATTTCAGGCCCGGGAAAGAGCAAGGTCCTTGCTTGGGTTATCAAATGGTAAACGGGCAGTGACGAATTTTCAAACCCGTTTCTCAACATATGGTCACGCGCGTGATCCGGCAGTAAGATTCCCGTATCAAAGTGTAGTGATCCGAACCATTTCGATTCCTAACCCAGTGCCCCCGCAAAAAACAGAGCAGTGGGTCTGCGTGTCTTCGACGGGGAAGTCATGAAGAAGCGCGTCATCGAAATAGCAAAGCGCCCGACCACCCGTTTTGATAATTCTTAGCTGATGATATTTCTCCAGAACGGCATTCCCCGGGGCGACACGGACCGACTCGCCATTGATTCGAATACGTGAAGTCCCCCAATCGACAGACAGTCGCACAAGGGCCGACTCCCCGTCTTCGATCAGAAGCCCATACTCGCACGTGCCTTCGAGTGCGCCCATGACGCGGAAGTTTGCCGCGAATTCGCAGGACGCGTCAGGCCAATGTCTCCGGGCCTGAAACTCCCCGGCCGAGTCGAGGAGTAATTCGCCATCTTCGATGCGGTAACCGACGTCGGAAATCACCTCCCAGCCGTTTTCCGCGATCGCGTTCGCTTCCTCGAACAGTTCTTCAAATCCCCCGGTAAGCTGGACCGCGCCCACACGAATCGATTGGTTCTCTGAAGATATCGAGAACGACTCAAGCGGCGAGGCGAGTGACGTCTTGACCTCCGGCAGGCTTGCTTCATCGAGCGTAATCTTGAGGCGGCGAAAATCCGCCTCAACCCGCAGGAGATGCGGGGCGGTCCAATCGAAACCTTCGGGCAACTTGCAGATCGACGTGAGACCGGTCGAATCTTCGGGGACCTCGATCCTCATCACGTTCGCGATCGGATGGAACGTCAGAGCGACCGGATCGGCTCCCGCAAGCAGGCGGATCTCAACGGATCCATTGTCAGTCAGCGGGCCGGCACATTGAAGTGTAAATTCGCACAAAAAGCTTTCCGGGAGCGAGGCGAATTCCATCTCGCACTTTCCGTTAGACGCGCTCAACGCGGACTGATTGTCGGAGGTCCAGTCCCCCTTGGTCGCGGGATTTGATAACGCCTTAGGGATGCTCGCTCGAAACGGCGCGGGTTGAGGTGCGTGTGTGGCCCCGATCAGGAACAGGCGGTCACCTGCGAAGTCCATGCGGTCGATCGCCATCACGCGCCCTTCGTCCGTCCATCGATGATAGACGCAAAAAAGCTCGCGGTTGTTCGGACCGCGGACGATCGAATTATGGCCAGGCCCGACGACTTCGGGAATTGTCCGGAGGATCGGCAAAACATTTTCCCCGTCTGAAAACTGCAGCCACTCATCGGGACTTTCGATCCGGTTAGAAACCGCGAAGCTTACCCCGTATGTCGTGTTCTGCCAGTTGCCCCCGCTGAACATTTCATAATAAATACCCTTCCGCTTCAGTACAGCCGGGCCTTCGACCGTGTGCCATCGAACGCCCCCTTTTTCGATCCGGTTCGGATCGTAGACCTGCCAGTCGTATTTGGCACGTGTGACCGGCCGCGGGTTTCCTTCGAGGGTGAACCAGTCCACCATCTTGTCGACGACCGTGCCGGTGCCGATGTAACTGTGGTCCAGAAAATCGGTGGCGTAGAAAAGATATTTTGATCCGTCGTCGTCGACGAAGACGTGAGCGTCGATTGCGAAATCTTCCTTTGTCAGCCGGCGTCCGGAATCGACAAAGCCGCCATCGGGCCTTGTCGAAACCGCGACTCGCAATTCCATCAAGGCCTCATTTCCGACGCTATAGTAGAGATAAAATTTGCCGTTATGGTAAACGACTTCCGGGGCCCAGTAGTACGGCGGCGAGTCCGCCAGCGGGGCCATCGCGCCACCACTCTCCTTCCAGGTCACCAGATCCTCGGAGCGGAGCACCCCGAAGACGTTGCCGTCGGCGGCAGACCCGGTGCAGTAACCGAAATACTCTCCCGCAAACTTCAGTACGAAGGGATCGGGAAAGGATTTCGGATAAACAGGATTGAGGTAGGTCTTGAGAACCCTATCGTTTTCGAGAGGCGACGGCATCGGGATGGGATGAGCCCCTCTTAGATAGCTTGCGGTCCGTTAGGGATCAACCTATCGAGCTGACGAGCGAGTCCGACGAAATCATCGGAGCCGGCATCGCCGTTGCGTTCGTCCTTGTCGGAATACGCGATGACGGAAGCGCACGAATCACCAACCGTGGTCGCGAGCATGCTCTCGAGCATCGCCATTTCGGCCTCGAGGCGCTCGACATGAAGGTAGACGACATCGGTGGTGTCACGCACCGTAAAGTCCGAGACATGTTCGAGAGCCTGAAATACGTCCCTCGCTTCGTGTGCCGAGTACCGGCTTTCGGCCAGCCAGGCATCCAGCGGGTCGTTGGTCTTGGAACGTTTTGCGAGTAACAGGATGACGGGATGATGTTGGGTTCCGGTCTTCATAAAAATTTTATATGCGAAAAGAGTACACTTCGTGCCAATTCTGTATTGTCTGCCGCCTTACTTTGGATCCTACGCCTTCAGTGCAAATTCCATTCCGCCGAACTTCCACCGATTTTGTCTTTCGCGATCCTTATCAATCCGAAATTCGTCGCGATTTCGGACGCCGCCGGTGGCGACGGACGTACGAACGCCGTCGAATTTCCATTGAAAAGAAAATGTTGTAGTAATAAGATCGCTACTAGGATCGAAGGCCACTGTTCAGAGGCGCCATTCTCGGTAGTCCCGACGCAAACAAGCCATGAATCTTCTCACGATTTTCCGTTATTGCTTTCGCACCCCGGTTTGGGTATGCCTCCTCGTCGTGTGCTCCTGTACGGACTCCTTTTCGCAATATAGAAGCACGGTCTCCGGCTACGTCTTCGGTCCCGGTCGAAGTCCTATCGGCCAAGTGGCCGTAGAGCTCCGCAACGATGTCAACAGCACGATCGGGCGAACGAAGACGGACAGCTCGGGTCGATTTATGTTCACCGGCGTCCCGAGTGGCAGGCTTTCCGTCACGGTTCTACCTCTCGGGACAAACTTCGAAGGACAAACGCGGGAGATCGAGATCTCGGGCGTGGGCTTGCGCGGACAGCTTATACCTGATAATTCCCAAGTCGACTTTTATTTGAAATTGAAAAAAGGAGTCGAGGTGTCCGGTGGAAGCGAGGTCGTCTTCGTCCAAGAGGTGCCGGAAGAAGCCCGTCGAATTTATAAATCCGCGATATCCGATCTCGACAGCCAGAGGGTCGAGCAGGGAATCGCGGAATTGAAACAGGCGGTGGCCTTATTCCCGACTTACTTTGTTGCGTTGGAGCGGCTGGGCGCCGAGCAACTAAAGCAGAAACGGTGGGAAGAGGCGGCGAAAAATTTCGCAGTATGTGTGTCGGTTAACCAGCGTAGCTTTGTTTCGTGGTACGGACTGACCTACGCGAATTTTGCATTGCGAAAATGGCAGGATGTGCTAGCGAGCTCGGAAAAAGCCCTCGAGCTGGAAAAGAATTCCGTCAACACATTGGTACTGCTCGGCATCACGCAGAGAAATCTGCAGAGATTCTCCGAGGCCGAGAAATCGCTGATCCGCGCGAAGAAGCTTGATGAAGGAAAGACGCCGGATCTGTATTGGAATTTGGCGCTGCTTTACGCATACAACCTGAAAAAATATCAGGAGGCCGCGGATGCCCTGGAGTTGTACTTAAAGGCAAATCCCGCAATTCCCGATGACACAAATGTCAGAAAGCTGATCAAGCAGTTGCGCGAGAATCGTCCCCCCGGCTAGTCATCGCCGATACGTATCCGACTCATACCGGTCGATCCGTCATCCAATTGCTCGTGCTGGCGGGCGGTCAAGAAAACTGTCTTGCTGCCCATGGAGAGTTGAAATGAAAAAGCGCGTCGGAAGACGCGCTTTTCGTTTTGATGTGAATGGTGGCCAGAGACGGGGTCGAACCGCCGACACGCGGATTTTCAGTCCGCTGCTCTACCAACTGAGCTATCTGGCCATTTAAAGATCGCGTGCGGCGAGCAAGTTAATCAGTCTAGATAACCGATTTCATGATGTCAAATGTTCGACATAGCTCCGTCGTAGACGCAGCCTCTTCGTAATCTGCCGTACAAAAATGGTGTTGACATCTTTCTCTCCAGGCCTATAATCACACCTTAGTAGTTGTTAGCCTATGCAACTACATTACCTTCCAAATTCCGTTTGATACCTGCCCGTGCCGGTTTGGACGCCGTCGCTATCCCCGAGGGACGCAACATTCAAGCCGGCACAGCCATTTTAAATTTGAAGAGGTTTTAATTTGATGTCCAGAGTTTCAGTTTTCATTTTTATCTTAGGTACGACAGTTTTTATGGGGGCGTGCGGCTCGGCGGAATCGAACTCGAACGCGAATTCGGTGGTGGGTGCCGGTAACGTCAATGTCGATCCGAACAACCTGCCGCCGGGGTTATCGACGAGTCCGATCCCGCCATCCGCAAATACGACGCCGGGAATTCCTGATCCCAAGGAGGCGGCCAATGTTCTAAAAGGGGGGACTCCGACTCCGGGAATACCGGATGCGGCAAATTTGAAGAAACCTTTCAAGCCCGGGGCAACGCCGACGCCGGGCATCCCTGATCCCGAAACTTTGCGAAAGCAGATGCAGGGAAACAAGAACATGACCGGACCGCCCCCCGTTCAGGGCGACGAGCCGATGATGAAGAAGCGAACGGCCGCGCCGGTGAACAAACCGTAGCGTCCCCCGTCGATTAAGCGTAAAAAAAGAGGCCGCCTTTTCAGACGGCCTCTTTTTGTATCTAGTGGTTTGCTCCGGCTACGCCTGAGCGCTCTCAGCTTTCTCAGTTTCAGCCGGGAAGAATCCGAGAAACACTTTTACGTCATGCTCGATCCGATCACGAAGCTCGGTGTTCTCTTTCAACATGTTCTTTACGTTCTCGCGTCCCTGGCCGAGCCGCTCGCCCTTATACGAGAACCATGCGCCGCTTTTCTCGACGACGTTGTTGTTCGA
>DATLCA010000397.1:0-5539 GCA_035526605.1 Pyrinomonadaceae bacterium
GTTCGGTAATTTTGATGTTTCCGCTCACGATGTGCGTTAATTGTAATTCGGAAAAGTCAGAGTCCCAAATCTCTAGTCCAGGGTCCCGACACCGCTCAGTATTGGGACGAAATTTGACTCAGGACCAAGGACCAGAGACCGGAGACTGAGGATTAGTTTAGTGATCTACCTCGACAACAACGCCACGACGCAACTCGCTCCCGAGGTTCTTGAAACGATGCTTCCTTACCTGGACGCCGCGTACGGTAATCCGTCGTCGGCGCACGGAGCGGGCCGTGAAGCACGGCGCGCAGTTGAAAGTGCGCGAGCATCGGTCGCGGGTCTCTTGGGTGCCCGCTCTTCCGAGATCGTGTTCACTTCGGGCGGCACCGAGAGCGACAACTGGGCGGTCCGGAGCGCACTCGCGGCGGCTCCTGGCAAGAAGCATGTGATCACGACGCGCGTCGAGCACGAGGCGGTTCGCAAATTGTGTGAGCGGCTCGAACGCGAAGGCGTCGAAGTTTCATGGCTGGACGTAGACCACTCCGGCGCACTCGATCTTGAACAGCTGCGCGAATTTGTCAGGGAAGATACGGCCGTCGTCTCCGTCATGCTCGCCAACAACGAGACGGGAATTCTATTTCCTATCAACGAGATCTCCGAGATCGTGAAGCAACGATCGGCGGCTTTGTTTCACGTCGATGGTGTGAATGCGGCGGGCAAGATTCCGGTCGATCTGACGAAAGGCATCGTCGACCTCTTTTCGATCTCGGCGCATAAATTTCACGGGCCTAAAGGAATCGGCGCACTTTATATTCGCGACGGCGTGGAGATCCCATCGCTATCCATCGGTGGCGGACAGGAATCGGGCCGGCGTGCGGGAACGGAAGCGGTTCATCAGATCGTCGGAATGGGAGCGGCGGCCGAGCTCGTGCGCGACTTGTCGGGAATGGGCCGGATTCGCGCGATGCGCGACGAGCTTGAACGAACCATCCTGCGGAACATTCCGTCCGCCGGCCTGAATGGCACCGCAGATGCAGATGGACGACTGCCGAACACATCGAACATCTCATTTGAAAATCTAAACGGTGAGGCAATAATGGCGCGGCTCGACGCTGCCGGCATTTGCGCGTCGACCGGTTCGGCCTGCAACGCAGCCGATCACGTACCGTCGCAGGTTCTCGCAGCGATGGACGTACCGTATTCGAAGGCGATGGGCTCGATACGATTTTCGTTGGGAAGATCAAATACTGAAGATGAAGTCGCCACGGTGGCAAATGAAATAGGGACGATCATCGAAGACTTGAAACAAATCGCACCCTCAGGAAGCGTCCACAACTGACTGGACCGCAGGCGTCCGGCCTGCAACGTCGCGGCTTCCGCGGCGTCAAACGATAATGATTTGAATCGATGGCGGCGTCGAGGATGATGATTCGAGGCAACGAGGTTTGTTCGTGCTTCGCACTCATGCAGGAGGACGACTGCGGTCCAGTCGGGCACTCCGGTCACGCCGCTTTCTCTATTCCGTATCTCGCGAGCTTCAGATACAAGCCGCGCCTTGTGAGGCCCAGCTCGACCGCGACGCGCGAAATGTTCCAATTGTGCCGTGCGAGGGCGGCCCTTATCATCTGCATCTCGAGTTCGGTGACGGCCTGGTCCAGCGTCCCGCCTTCCGGAATATTTTTAAACGGCGTGAAATGCGTATCGTAGGTGGCGATCGGCCTCGCGTTCGCGTCGGCGAGCGGCGTCAGCGGTTTTGCGGCCCTCTTTAGCTCGGGCGATAAATGATCCGGAGTTATCACTTCATTGTCGACCGCCCTCGCGATCGCCCGCTGCACTTCATTACACAATTGACGCACGTTCCCTTCCCAATTGCAGACCATCAACAGATCGATCGTCTGCGGCGTAAATGTAATGTCGTGTTTTCCGAATCGCGACGAGTAATGGTTGATGTAGTAATTCACGATCGGCGGAATCTCCGAGCGGCGTTCGCGGAGCGGCGGTACGCGCAGGCGGATGACATTCAACCTGTAGTAAAGGTCTTCGCGGAATGTCCCGTCGGCGACCTTCTCTTCGAGCGGCATGTTCGTCGCGGCGATAATTCGCACGTCGACTTTGATCGGCCGCTTTTCACCGATCGGCTGGATCTCGCCTTCCTGCAGAAATCGCAAAAGTTTCGGCTGAACGTCGATCGGCAAATCGCCGACTTCGTCAAGAAACAGCGTCCCGCCGTCCGCCGCCCGGATCATGCCCGGCGAGTCCGTGACGGCTCCGGTGAACGCGCCTCGCCGATAGCCGAAGAGATGCCCTTCGGCGAGCTCCTTCGGCACCGCCGTGCAGTTGAACGGAACGAAGACTTTGTCCTTTCGATTCGAAAGCGTGTGTATCGCGCGCGACACGAGCTCTTTGCCGGTTCCCGATTCGCCGGTCACGAGCACCGTGACGTCGGACGAGCGGATCTTGTAAACCTCTTCGACAAGCGACGTCATCGCCGGTGACGAATGAATGAATCCCGGCATCAGGTTACTTGAAGTGTACGGACTGGACTCGTGTTCGACCGGCGTCCGCTTGTCTTTGGCGCGAAGGGCGATGACATCTAATCCAAGCTCAACCACCGGGAGCAGCGGAGTAAGTGGGCTGCCGTCGTTCAGAAACGCGCTCGCTTGCGGATGAATGATCAAAAACGCAGATTTCGCATTCGCCGTTTTGAGCGGAAATACGGCGAGATTGCGGTTGCGCGCGAAAACCTTCTCGGCGTGTTTCTGCAGCGCGTCTTCGAGCTTCGATACGGTTTCGGTACTCTCCGCCGGCGAGTAGCCGTGCGTGATGAACGGCCGGAGCTTCTTATCGTCATTCAGCTCCGCGATTATTATTTTCTTTGCCTGGCTTTCCTGCTGAAGCACCGCGACGAGCTCGCGAAACAGCAACTCCCGCGACGCGGTCGCCTCGGCGAGCCGAACCATCAAAAGCTGGGAAGCGGCCGAGCTCGGGCGGGCGGCACGCCTCATCTCGCCGCTGTTGAAATTCTTGAATTGGTCGAGCTTCTTGTCGGCCCGTTCCGCGAGCACCCGCACCTCAAGCTTATGGAAAATGTCACTCGCCTTCGCTAAATGCTTTTTCGCTCGGACAGCGTTTTCCGCGCCGACGTTTTCGCCTATGAGCAGGTTTACGAGACCGGTGTTGTAAAGATCTTCGGCCGCTTCGAAGATCGTCAGGCTGCGATTGAGATGATGCAGAGCGAGCTCGACGTTGTTGTTTTCAAGCTCGGCCAACCCGCGGATCCTTTGGATATTTCCGAGGACGAAGAAGTCGGCAGATGGATCATTCTCCTCGATCGTCCGCAGCGCAAAAGCACATTCGTGAGGGTCGCCGCGGTGGAGGTAACTTTCAGCGAGCACGAGCCCCGCCATGTTCGCGTAGTGCTTGTCCCCTATTTGCCGGCAAAGCTCGATCGTCTCGTGAGCTTTCGCGATCGCCTTATCGACGGCACCTTGTGCAAGGTAGCATCTCGCCAGATTGCGCATCGCCTGCGCGGCATACCACTCGCGTTTGCGCTCGCGGGCGAGCGAAACGGCCTGATCCAAATAGTCTTCGGCGTCGGCCAGATCGCCGCGTAATATTTTCAACTCGCCCAACGAGTCGAGGATGCCGGCGATGTGGACATGGTTCGTGTCGATCGCCAGATCGAGAGCGCGCTTTATTATCTCTTCGGCTCGCGCCCAGTCGCCGATCAACATCAAATTAATTCCGAGGTTGTTGTAGGCGATGATCGAGTTCAAAATATGCTCGGTCTTTTCGAAGAACCCGATGGATTTCTCAAGACATTCGATCCCGTCTTGCGGGCGCCGCAGGAACCAGTAAGCACCCGACATATCGGTGTACAACTTCCCGAGCATAAACGGGGCCGAGCGGTCGCCGATTATCTGAATCCCGAGGTCAAAGGACTCGAGCGACTTTTCGCTGTTTCCCTCCTGGTGATAACTGAGCGCGATTTCGCGGTAAGCCTCGGACATCCCCAACCAATCACCGTTCTCACGGAAATATGCCAAAGCCTTCTCCGCATAGTCGCGGCAGATGGCGCACTCGTTGAGCTTCCGGTAAACGCGTGCGAGCGCGCTGTCGATCGGACCCAGCAGATGATTCAGTTCATTTTCTTTCGCGACGACGAGAATTTCTTTCAGAAGCGTGACCGCTTTTGGATGATCGCCGAGGTTGTTATACGCGATCGCGAGTTGAGTAGTAACGCGGACCTGCGCCTCTTTCGAGATGTGAGAACGCATGTCTTCGGCTTCGTACGGCCGAACCGCGTCGAGCGATTCTTTATACTTGCCGATAGTTTCAAGGGTGAAGGAAAGAAGCCGTTTGAGGTTCGCGAGATTTTCCGCGGTGTGACTGTAGTTCCGGATCGTGTCGGTGAGCAGGTTTTCAGCTTTGCTCGAGCACCCGTCCCGCAAATGCTGGCCGGCACTGGCAAAAACCGCGTCCAGATCCTCCGGCGATATCTGTCGGCCCTGTCCGAAACGCGCGTCCCGCATCAAACCGGAAACAGATTCGTTACCAGACACACGATTGGCTGATCGGGAAAAGTTGCTCATTGGCGAATAGGCCTGAAATACGTCGAATAGAGACGTCTTTTCAGCAATTAATGGACGGGATGGTTATTTAGTAAACAGAGCACTCGAAATCTAACAAAAAAAATAGGTAGTGTCTATATTTTTTGAAGGTCGCCTATGGCAAAATCGAAGTGATGGCCGATTTTCCCGAATTCGACACGGACACACTCACCGAGTCCGAAACAAAGCTTGAGAAACCGAAATTATTCAAAGTCATTCTTCACAACGACGACTTCACGACGATGGATTTCGTCGTTTTCGTGTTGGAATACGTATTCAACCGCACCATGCCCGAGGCGTTTTCGATAATGCTGCAGGTCCACAACGAGGGATACGGGATCGCGGGTATTTACCCTTACGAGGTGGCGAACATGAAATCCGAAAAAGCGATGAACCTGGCCAGAGCGAGAGAATATCCGTTATTGTGCACGGTCGAGGAAGAGTAATTTGGACGGATTATGGTAAAGTGGATTTCGTAATTATGCGGAGGCCATCGCCCATTATTAAGATAATTCAAGGGACTTTGCTCAGGCTTAGCTGAGCAACAGTTAGAGTTTTGCTCTAAAGTCCCAAGCCCGAACACGGCTTGGGACTTTTTGATTTTGGATTTCAATTTTGGAGCGTGGTCAGGATTTGGGGTTCGGCTTTGAAATCTGAAATTTCAAATTTGAAATTTGAAATTTAATAAGAAGACCAAAGACCGAAGACCGAAGACCGAAGCAAGACCGAAGACCAAAGACCAACGACCGAAAACCAACCATGGAACCTTTCGACTTAAAGAAAACTGTAAATCTCCCGAAGACCGGATTTGCCCAGAAGGCGAATCTTGGACAGAGCGAGCCGGCGCGGCTTAAGAAATGGAAAGAGATGCGCCTGTATGAACAGGTGATGAAAGCCCGCGCGGGTCGTGAAAAGTTCATCCTCCACGACGGGCCGCCGTACGCGAA
>DATLCA010000398.1:0-1633 GCA_035526605.1 Pyrinomonadaceae bacterium
ATTCTTGCGGTTTTTTCCCATGCGGTTTTGTCCGGCAAGGCGCGCAATAACATAGAGTCATCGCATTTGAAAAAAGTTGTCGTGACGAACACGATCCCGCTCGGTGACGGTGTGATGCCGCTTCATGAGAACGGAAAGATAGAAGTACTGAGCGTCGCCAAGCTGCTGGCTTCGGCGATCAGATCGATCCACGACGAGACAAGCGTCTCGTCACTTTTTATTTGAAAAGTTGCCAGTTGTCAGTCGTCGGTTGTCAGTGAAGATCTGCTTTACTGACAACCGACGCCTGACAACTGACAACTGACGAGGAGTTATGGCAGAGAAAATAATTATCAAAGCTGAGAAGCGTGACCAGCAGGGAAAGAACGTAAACCGCCGGCTGCGTGCTGAAGGGAAAATACCGGTCGTCGTCTACGGCGGGGGCACGGAATCTCTCGCCGCTATCGCGGATCTTAAAGACCTGGCCGCGATCCTTCGCACGGACACCGGGGTCAACACCGTTTTCTCGCTCGACATTGCGGGAGAAGGTGTCAACGACGTGATCTTCCAGGATCGCCAGATCGACCCGATCCGGGGTCGCTTGATCCATGCGGATCTTCGTCGCTTCGCACGCGGTGAAAAGATCGAGATGACCGTTCCGATCCATCTTATCGGGGAGCCGGAGGCTCTCAAGGAAGAAGGCGCGGTTATGACGCAGGCACTGCGGGAGATCAAGGTACTTTGCGAACCCGCGAACACGCCGGACTCGATCGACGTCGACGTAACGAGCCTGACGTCCGAGCATGCCGTGCATGTGTCGGATCTGAAGGTCGGAGAAGGGATCGAGATCCACGAAGCGCCGGAGACGGTCGTCGCGTCAATCGTCATCGTCAGGGAAGCCGAGCTCGAGCCGCAGCTTGAAGCCGGTGCTGAGCCTACGGTAGTTGGCGAAGAGACGCCCGCCGAGGAAGAAGGCGGCGAGTAGGTTTGGAGACGAACTGGCTGATCGTCGGCCTCGGGAATCCGGGTGCGCAATACGAGCGAACAAGGCACAACCTTGGATTCATGCTCGTCGATCTGCTTGCACGAGAATTCCAGACGCAGGTCAAGCGCGACGAATGTCGGAGTTTGGTCGGGCGTGCGGAAATTGAAAACCGGAAGGCAGAGCTCGTTAAGCCGCAAACGTTCATGAACGTCAGCGGGGAAGCCGTGAGCTGCCTTTTGCAGAAGCCGGACCGCAGCGTTGAACGTTTGATAGTTATCTCGGACGATCTCGCGCTGCCTTTTGGAAAGATCCGGCTCAGGCCGAGCGGATCGCACGGCGGTCACAACGGCCTGCGGTCCCTGATCGACTGCCTGCGGACGAATGAATTCGTCCGTTTGCGGATCGGGATCACGCCCGAGCATCCGGTGAGTAACACTAAGAATTTCGTGCTTGAGAACTTCTCGAAAAGTGAAAGCGCGGAAGTTGAAAAAATATTGGAGACAAGCGCCGACGCGATCCGCACCGTTTTAAGAGACGGTGTCGACAAAGCGATGGGCGAATTCAACTGATTTGCGATTTTCGATTTTAGATTTGCGATCTTGTTAACGGAGACGGGACGATCGCAAATCGAAAATCGAAAATCGCAAATCCCAGAGAGGGAGGAAAGAA
>DATLCA010000399.1:0-3795 GCA_035526605.1 Pyrinomonadaceae bacterium
TCGCGGCGGTCTCGGAATACAGGGCGTCGCAAACCTGCAGGAGTTTATCGCGGCCGGCGGCCTCTTCGTCACGATCGCCGACAATGCATCGCTGCCGATAGATTTCGGGATCACATCCGGTGTCACGATCCAGCAGGACGCGCGGCAGTTTCAGGCACGAGGGTCGGTGCTCAACACGGTCTTCGCCGACCGTAAGAGTCCGATCTCGTACGGGTACGATGAGAAACTCGCCGTGTATTTCAATCAGACGCCACTGCTCAACGTCGCGAACGTTGGCGGAGGCGGTGGAGGTTTTGGTGGCGGTGCCCCGCCGGCAGGCGAACGCCCAAGCGGCCGCGGGAGCATCGAGGACCCCGACATCGTCCAGGGCCGCCCACCCGGTCCCGAGCTGCCCACGCCGACACCGGATCCCAGTCAGATACCCCCGCTGGAAATGCGCCCTCGCGTAGTCTTGCGATTCGCTCCCGAGAAAGAGCTGTTCGTCAGCGGCATGCTGGCCGGCGGCTCCGAGCTGGCCGGCAAAGCCGCGGTAGTCGACGTCCCCGTCGGCCGCGGCCACGTAGTGATGTTCGCCAACAATCCCATGTGGCGGCACGAGACGCACGGCAGCTTTTCGATGCTGTTCAACGCGATCCTCAATTACGACAACCTGGGCGCGGGGCGAAGTGAGCCAAAGCCGGCCGCGTCGCCGAAGCCGGAGAAGGAAGAGCAGTAACTTTCGAATCTGGAATTCCGACGGGGGGAGCGACCGGCGAACCAAACAGGTTTCGCTCGTCCGGCGGCCGCAAAGCAGCGCCCCTTCTCCCGCAAAAATTTAGTTCTTTTTCAGACGCTTCAGCGCCTCGATCGAGGACGGGTAATTCGGATCGATCGTCAGCGTCTTCTCATAACTCGCTATCGCCTCCTGCGTCCGGCCCGCCGCTACAAGCGCGTCGCCGAGGCTGTCATAGACGTTGGCGGACGAGGGGTAGAACTCGACGTTGAGCTTAAAGATGTCGACCGCGTCCGCGGTCCGTTTTTTAGCGAGAAGATCGTAACCGAGCGCGTTGATGGCCGCTTCGCTATCGACGTACCTGCTTCTGGGATCCGCTTTTGCCTTTCGGTACCGTTGCGCAAAATCCGCAAGCGAGCCGCCCTCTTTCGCGGTCTGGATCAGCTCGCTGATGGCCGTGCCGGGTTTGTAGTCGAGCACTGCTTGAAAGAAGGGATCGCGCCCCGAACGGTAATCGTCTGATGAGAGGTCCGCCGCAATCTCGGGTGCGGTCCATTTGCGCTCATCCCGCGGGTCGAGGTCTTGCCACCATAGGGTGGACGCACGCACGACCAGGCCGCTGTTTGGAAGCGTGAAGGGCCGGTTGTCGCCATACAGATTCACATGGTCGGCCGTCGGTTCGCCGACGAAGATGGCCTCGGTCCATTTTTCTATCTGGTTTACAAAATTCTGCGCGGCGGAAAATGTCTGGCGACCGGTGATGACGAACAGGTGCCCGCGTTTGTTGACCTTTGAGCGGATCAAGTTGATAAGGATCGGGCGAAGCAGCGTGTTGTTGCCGCCGCTGTTGTTTCGAAGGTCGATGACGAGCTTGTCGACCGGGTTGGCATCGACGAATTCGAACACGCCTTTATAAAAATCGGCAAGCGTTTTGTCGGGGTCGTTCTGTACGGCATCCTGTTTCACGTAGACCAACTGTTTGTCTTTCAGGTATTCGAACCAGAAGAGCTCGCCTTGATGTTTCCGGTAGAGCGGTACCTCCGATCTCCCAGCGGCGTCGAGCCAGCTTGCGGGAGGGCGGGCGATATTTTCGGCGGGGCCTTCGGGACGTACAGACACGACCCGCTCGCGGCCGTCCTTGCTGATCGTGATGTCGACGTTTTGTTTCTCGCTTACGATCTTCAGACCGGAAAGTACTTCCGGAAACGACAGCGCCATCGGGCCGAGGTCGAGCACGCCCATGTCGTTGTCTGCGGCGACGACCGGCGAAACCGCGGCCATCGCTTCCTCGACGCCGACGCTGCCGATGCGCAGCACCTTTGCGCCGACTATGTCCGCGTATTCCGGTGCCGCCTTCTGCACATACATACCATCGCTGAACCGGTAAAACCGTACCGGGTAAATCCCGCTTCTCGCAATTCGCATCGGATTCAGGCTCGTGTGCCCGTCGTGCACCATCGCGACGAGCTTCATCAGGCCGACGACGATCTCGTCGTCGCTCATCGTCGGGACCGACTTGTAGAGACGCTCGACGGCGGCTTCGAAGTCTTCCCGCTTCATGCGGTGATACGCGTTCTTGTGGCGCCGCGGAAGCTCGTCTCCAAGAAAACGCACGTCAGCCTGCCACTGCGCCGCGGTCAGCTTTGGCGGGGGAGACTGGGCGCAGGAAGGAAGTACGAAACCGAGCTGGAGTGCGATGCACAGCGTGATGAGACAAAGCGCGAGCGATGAGTCTTTTTGCATAGTGGTGTGTTTTGGTGTCCGGACCAACACGAAAACACCGCCGATCTCGAAAAGATGACAAGAAGTGCACGCGCTTTTCACGACCGTCCGGTTCATGTAGCCGGGGAGTGTCCTTCGAGCGGTGGGTTGATGAGGCGGTTAGGTTTTTTTTAACGCGGATCGGGCGGATTTGGGCGGATATGAAAACAATGGGACCGGATGACGGGGGTTCTAGAATCAAGCTTCCTTTATCCCCCAGGCCTCGCATTAAAACTCTTATCCGCCCAAATCCGCCCAATCCGCGTTCGGAAAAGGTGTATGACAAATCCAACTGACTAGCCACCCCGAAGACGTCTTTACCCTTCTTACGTCGAGGGTTTGTACACTTCGCCGTCGAGATAGATCGGGCCGCGTTCGAGCTCCACAACATCTTTTTGAAGCCATCCCCTGTCGGTGTAGATCCACGTTTCGCGGTGCCGCACGCTCGTCCGTGCCTCGTGCGGGCTGCCGTCGCCGCCGCGGATCACGCGCACGTAATACTGGTACACCTCGATCGTCGCAAGGTTGCCTTTCATGGAAAGCGTTTCGATGTCCGTCCGAGTCTCGGGGCTCGTGCTGTATAAGCTCGCAAGATTCTGTTTCTTGTACACGGCGATCTGCTGCAGGTTGATCAACTTCCCGCCGGGGGTATCTTTTTCCGGAAGCGTGTGAAGTTTGTAGTCCGCGTCCATGTAATGCATCGATGCGGGGACGTCCTTCGCCTCCTCGCCGTTCGACATCTCATCGATGCGCTCCTGGATCTCGCGCCAGGCCATCCGCTCCGCGGCGGTCAGCGATGCCATCTTCAATCGTGCAACGGCTTCGCGATCGCGCTTCTCGGTCTTCAGGGTCGACGTGCCCGGAGTCTGGGCAAAAGCATTGCCGATGAGCGCGACCGAAACGACAGACACAAGAAACCCGATCCGTAAGAAATAATTCTTCATGTATTTACACCACTCCTTTTTGTGAGATCGCAGAGGTCCCAGCTTGAAATCACATTCGCTCGGACTGCTCCGCTGTAATAGAGACACACTTCACGCACGTCATTTGTGACAAAAAAGTTCCGACGATGCCGGATCGGATTGGCGGGCGAAGGATGATGCTGACCAGTAAGCCGCCACGGTCTCACACGAAGTTACGAACCCAGGCGCTCGGATTGATCCGCGTCATCCGCGAAAATTCGCGGCAAAAAAAGAGGCGAGCAGAAAGCTCGCCTCAATAGGGAATTCAAACCGGAACAGGCTGACAGCCAGTCCTACTTGACCGCCGCGCAGTCGATGTACCGGACGTCGCGGATGCCGCCCAGAAACGGGGCGCCGTAG
>DATLCA010000400.1:0-2578 GCA_035526605.1 Pyrinomonadaceae bacterium
AAGGTCAGGATGTTCTGCGCCAGCGTCGATTCCTCGACAAACGTATCCGGCCAGACTTCGTTGAGAAAGTACTCTTTCTCCACCACGCTTCCATGATTTTGGAGCAGCACAATAAGAATTTGGAGGGCCTTGGGCGTTAGAGATACAGTTTGATCATGAAAGGTAAGTCGGCGTCTGTCCGTGTCCAAATAAAAATCATCGAACTTGAATAATGGTGGGTGTGTGTCGTTCATCATGAATTCAATGGTTGGTTGAGACGGCGGCCTATTGTTTTTGTTTTCTTGCCCCGAAGCACCGTGAGCCAGTCATATCGCCCAGAAGGAAAACAGAAAGACCGTTGGCGGCCTTCGTCGAAGGTGGTCACTCGGATCGGCTAGCTGATTGGTACTCAAACAATTTCTAAACCCTGTGCTCAACGAAGATGAATTGAAGCAATAAATAGTTGTATGGGAGGCGAAATGTTCAAGGAGTATCGAAGGTCCCAGGCCCTGAAGACACCGGTAGTTGCCTGAGGTGACCAAACACGACAACGGCGATTACGACTGACAGGGAACGATGTGATCGAACCTATCGAGGAAATGATGGGCACACCCGGGGTTCGGACGCATCGCGTGGCTTGCTTACCATATACTTCGGGTTAGGCGGCCGGGGCGGGCGAGCAAAGATTCTATGGATCTGTAAGGTGGCGACCCTTCGGATTGGCCGGACAAATGATATAACCAAACTATCTAATTAATTTGTTAATACTAGTTTGGACCTGTGAGGAAATCAGATGGATAAACCGATACGGATACTCGGCATTGCCGGCAGTCTTAGAAAAGGATCCTACAACCACGGAGCGTTACGTGCCGCGGTGGAGCTTGTGCCTGAAGGGGCTACGATCGAGATCTTTGAGCTCGACGGTATTCCCGGCTTTAATCAGGACGACGAACAGAATCCGCCGCAAAAAGTAGCGGAGCTCAAACGGAAGATACGCGAGTCCGATGCGATCTTATTTGTGACGCCCGAATACAACTATTCTGTTCCGGGTGTCCTAAAGAATGCGATCGACTGGGCGTCGCGTCCGTACGGCGACAGTGCGTGGAACGGTAAGCCGGCTGCGATCATGGGTGCGTCGGTTGGAACGATCGCTACCGCAAGGGCCCAGTATCATCTGCGACAGATGATGGTTTTTCTGAATATGTTTCCGATCAATCAACCCGAAGTGATGATCGGGAACGCGGGCGAGAAATTTGACGCGGAAGGAAACCTCACCGACGAGAGCACAAGGGAATTTATCCGCCAGCTGATCGAAAATCTTACCGCATGGACGCGTCGTATTGATGAAAATCGGGCGGCCGGTACGACCAGCTAAGCGGGCCGCCGCACTCATGAAAAAACTTTCGGAGATCCCATTCTCGGTTCTCGACCTCTCGCCTATAAATCAGGGCTCGACGGCCGCCGAATCGTTCCGCAATTCTTTAAGTTTGGCCCGGCATGCGGAACAGTTGGGGTTCACCCGATTCTGGCTGGCGGAGCATCACAATATGGCCGGCATCGCGAGCGCGGCCACATCTGTGGTGATGGGTCACATCGCCGGGGGAACGTCGACAATTCGCATCGGTGCGGGCGGCATTATGTTGCCGAACCACGCCCCGCTGGTGATCGCCGAACAGTTCGGAACGCTAGAATCCCTCTTTCCCGGGCGGATTGATTTGGGCCTCGGACGCGCTCCCGGTTCAGACCGGATGACAGCGCACGCACTGCGGCGCACGCTGCACACCGATGGTGATGATTTCCCGGAGCTGCTGGAAGAGCTGCGGTTTTTCTTCCAGCCTCCGGTCGAGAATCAGAGAGTGCGGGCCGTTCCGGGTGCGGGATTGAAGATTCCGATCTGGCTGCTCGGTTCGAGCGATTTTTCGGCGCGTCTCGCCGGCCGCATGGGCTTACCTTTCGCTTTCGCCGGGCACTTTTCTCCTGAATATATTTTGCCCGCACTCGAACTTTATCGAAGTGCATTCACAGCATCCGACGAATTAGCAGAGCCGTACGCGATGCTGGCGATCAACGTGATCGCCGCCGGTACGGACACGGAAGCCCGGTTCCTGGCGACAACGCAGTTCCAATCTTTTCTCCGGCTCACGCGCGGGATGCCGGGGGAAATGCAGCCCCCCGTCACGAACATGGACGAGCTTTGCACGCCGCAGGAGAAAGCGGCGCTCGAGTCCCGCCTCGGCGGATCGATAATCGGAAGCCCGGCCACGATAAAAAATGGTTTAGAGAAACTTCTGGCGGAAACGAACGCGGACGAATTGATGCTCAACGCGATGATCTTCGATCACACGGCACGGCTTCGTTCTTACGAGATTGTTGCGGAAGTTTGGAAGGAGAATCTTTCTTTACGAACTGCAGTGTGACCGCGACGAGACTGCGCGGGTGGCGGGCTACCATGCCTTAAAGTCACCTAAGCCCGCGCTAGCGGTACATCGACAAATATACTTGTCCCGAGGCGCGGTTCAGACTTTATCTCCGCGTTGGCGCCCACGAGAGCCGCGCGTTCGTACATTCCGAAAAGGCCCATTCCCCGGTCGCCCGCGCT
>DATLCA010000401.1:0-10445 GCA_035526605.1 Pyrinomonadaceae bacterium
GCCCTCGATGGGCATGTAAACCTCATCGGCCGGGATGTTGAACCCCTCGGCCACGATCAGAAAATGGTGGATCAGCGAATCCATATGCTTCCGCATGTCGTCGCGATCCGGAAGCACGACCTTCGGGGCGTCGGCTTTGATCGGGCCCGGCTTCAATCTATCCAGCGCCTGCCGGACTATCTTGTGCGATTCGTAAAGCTCCCGCATCCGAACCCTGAACCGCGCCCAAACGTCGCCGTCCGGCTCGGTCGGGATGTCAAAATCGTAAGTCTCGTACCCGCTGTACGGGTTGTGCCGTCGCAGATCGAGCTCGACGCCGCTTCCTCGAAGGCACGGACCTGTCAGTCCCCAGTCGATCGCGTCTTCGCGCGAGATGATACCTACGCCCTTGGTTCGGCTCTGCCAGATCGTGTTGCCGGTCGCGAGCGTTTCGAAAGTCCGGAGCGCGTCACCGAAGTCGTCGGAAAACTGCCTGCATCTTCGCTCGAATCCGGCCGGCAGATCCATCATGAGACCGCCGATGCGGAAGTAACTCGGCGTCATCCGGCCGCCGGAAGCAGCCTCGATCAGATTCAAAATCTTTTCCCGCTCCTTGAAGCAGAAAAAGAAAATGCTCATCGCACCAAGGTCAAGAGCGCTCGTCCCGAGCCAGACCATGTGCGACGCGATTCTCTGCAATTCGCAAAACAGAACGCGGACGACCTGCGCACGTTCTGGGATCTCGAGATCCAACACCTTCTCGGCAGCCATCACGTAAGCGAGGTTGTTGCCCAGCGGATTGAGATAATCCATCCGGTCCGTGATGACTATGCCCTGCTGATATTTTTTATACTCGAACAGCTTCTCCATCCCGGTGTGCAGGTACCCGATGTCGGGAATGGCTTTAATGACGAGCTCGCCATCGAGACGCAGGTCAAGGCGAAGCACGCCGTGCGTGGACGGGTGCTGAGGACCCATCGAAAGCGTCATCTCCGACTCAAGCGGTTGATCGAGCACCTCGAAGCTCGGAATGTTTTCTACTGCTGTACTCATAAAAAGTACGACAGACTTTCCAGTCTGTCGGGGATCAGGCCGGAAAGCCTGTTCTACTTAATTCATGCTGTACGGCTCGTAGCCGCGCAGCGGGTAATCTTTTCTTAATGCGTGACCGTCGAAATCGCTGGGAAGAAGAATGCGTCGGAGATCCGGGTGTCCGTCGAAGATGATGCCGAACATGTCGAACGTTTCACGCTCATGCCAATCGGCAGTTCTCCAAATTGTAGTTACCGTGTTTACGTGCGGGGCATCCTCGCTCAGCAGCACTTTTAATCTTAGGCGGCTATGATGCGTCGTCGAAAAGAGGTGGTAATTTACCTCAAACCGCGGATCTTCCTCAGGACCGCGATCGGCGCCGCAAAGGTCCGCGAGCATATCGAAGCCATGCACGTTTTTCAAAAACTCACACGCGTCGGAGATCGCCCCGGCCGGGACGATAACCGTCACCTCGCCGTGCCCCTCGGTCACATCGCTGACCCAATCCGCATTACTAGATTTTAGCTTATCGACAAATTCCCGAAGCTTTTCGGTCATAAACTTTGTAAATACACACCGCAGAGACGCGGAGTCGCAGAGTTAAAGAGCTATTCTTCCCTGCGTCTCGGCGTCTCTGCGGTAAATCTTGCCTTTACGATGATCGCCGGCGCTCGTGCCGCGAAGGGATCGTATACGGTCGGGAAACCTGATTCTGAGCAACTTCGATCTCGGCTTCCTTTTCGAGAGCCGTGCCTTCCGTAACGGGTAACGTTCCGGGAACAATCGAGACGCGCGATTCGGGCTCGAAAGTATCGCGACGATCCTTGACCGACTCTTTCATTATCTTGTCCTGGAGCATCGTGATCGCGTGCACCAGCATTTCCGGACGCGGCGGGCAGCCGGGAACGTAAATGTCCACCGGGACGATTTTGTCTACGCCCTGCACGATCGCGTAATTGTCGAACACGCCGCCTGAAGTCGCGCAAGCCCCCATCGAAATGACCCACTTGGGCTCCGGCATCTGATCGTAAATTCTTCTGAGAACAGGGGCCATCTTTCGCGAAACGCGTCCGGAGACGATCATCACGTCGGCCTGTCTCGGCGAGGCCCGAAACGTCTCGGCGCCAAACCGTGATAAATCGTTGCGGGCCGAGACCGTGTTCATCATCTCGATCGCACAGCACGCAAGGCCGAATGTCGCCGGCCACAGACTGCTCTTTCGCGCCCAGTTAACGACCGCGTCGAGCTTGACCGTGACGACGTCCGGTAACGATTCAAATAATGTATTTTCTAAACCCATATTGAGTTAGATTTTCTAAATGCCGTCCGGGATTGCCGCAATCTTAAGCCGCGACTTTTGCCGGTTTTAATTGCTGTTCGCGGCGTCTCTTCGCCATCACCTTCGCTTCCGCCCGAGCCTCGGCCCGAGCCTGCAGGCCCCAGTCGAAGGTTCCTTTTTTCCAGACGTATATGTAGCCGACGACCAGCGTCGCAACGAAAACCAATATTTCCACAAAAGCAATCGTCCCGTATGCGACGCCGGTCGAGGTTTCGGCAAGCATTAAACTCTTGAACGCTACCGCGAATGGGATCATAAACAGGACTTCGATATCGAACAGAAGGAAGATCACGGCGACGGTGTAGAACTTGATCGAATAGCGATCACGCGCCGATCCGATCGGGTCCTTGCCGCATTCGTAGGGCATGAGCTTTGTCGCAGTACGCTTGCGTGGCCCTATCAACTGCGTTACCAAGAGCTGGCTCAATGCAAAGCCGATCGCCACCAGGAACATTATCCCGATCGGCGCATACTCCATTAAATTGTGTTCAGCCATCAGAACCTCGCAACTCACCCGAGCCCCAACAAATATCCTCAGGTTGACCGGACAGAAACTAAGAATTTCGGAACAAACTCAATCGTAAGTGAAGCGCATAGGTGTGTCAAGGCGGTGCCCAATCGCACCGCGGGCAGTTAAAATCGAGCGATTCTGCGAAACTTGATGCCCCTTCGGTCGACTTAAATCGTTGACCAAAAACGCCGGGCTATGCTAAGTTTTTAGTGGCGATCCGTTCGTCTCACTGCCATCCTGCCTCGCTTTTTGATCCGGTACACTCGTGATAACTGGCTACAATACAGACATCGAATTCGAAGGGGTCACTTACCACGTGCAGACCGAAGACAAAGGTCTGGCGAAGCCTATAATTCTGTCGCTGGTCTACGATCGCGGGACGATTCTGGCGAGCAAGCGGCTTCCCTACGACGATCTTCTCGAAGGTGACTTTGACGAATCGCTGCTGTCTGCTCGACTCCATCGGCAACACAAATTGATCTGTGCCGCGATACAGTCCGGACGCATTGAGGATCTGAAGAAGATGACGCTGCGGGAATCCGTCGCGGCGGCCAATGCGAGCAAGCCTGTTTTCGTCGAGCCTGCGCACGCGAGCGGGAAAGCGGAATTAGACGGCGATGTGCTGCTTGACGAATTCGAAGAGCTTTTTCTTCCGATACCCAAACCGCGCTTCGGGGGAATCTTGGACGTTCCGATCGGGAGACCCGGTCTGGAACCCATCGAGCGACCGGATCCGGAGCCCATCGTCCGTCCGACGGCCGTGCTTTCCGACGAAGATATCCTTCTTCCGGCCGAGGCGGTCGCGATCGTTAGCGAGATGTCCGGCAGCGACCGTCCGGTAAACAACAAATTGAGCGTCGAACTGCTGGGAGAAGCGAAGTTCATGGGCGGGGAGCGCAAGAGCGTTACTTTTATGGTTTGCCGCGGTTCGGATCGAAGGGTCGTGAGCAGTGCGCAAGTTATGGTGAAGATCCTGGGATCGAGCTTCCGGCCGCTGATCTTTCACGCGTCGACCGATGAGAACGGCCTTGCAAAGATAAATTTGCAGCTGCCCAATTTTAATTCGGGACGCGCCGCTCTTTTGGCCAGGGCCGTCAGCGGCGGAGAAGAAGTCGAGCTGCGGCGAGCGATAACGCATGGCTGAGAGTTGAACGGACAGTCCTGTTGAGCGAAAATCTTGACGGGATGAAGATCACGCTCAACGGGGAAATCAAAGAGCTTGAGGCCGAGGTTAATCTGAACCGGCTCCTCGAGCTTTTTTCATTGCCGTCGCAGCGGATCGCGGTCGAGCTGAATCGGGAAGTCGTGCGGCGCAAGGATTGGGGAGACACTCTGATCAAAGATGCGGATCGGATAGAGATTGTACATTTCGTCGGTGGTGGGTGAGGCGACCGAGAGACGACGAGACGACGAGACGGGAAAACAGAACGAATCTCGTGATCGACGACTCCCTCTCCAAATTTCAAATTTCAAATTCAAATTTCAAATTTCAAATTCCAAATCTGAAATCTTCTCGCATCGGCGTGTCTCCTTGTTTTCCACGCGCCTTTGCGTGAAAATTGAACTCTGTTATGGGAGACGCTTTTCAATTGGCAGGAACGACATTTTCGTCGCGCCTTATAATCGGAACAGGAAAATATCGTTCGTTTGAAGAAATGAAAGCGGCCCATATCGCGTCGGGTGCCGAGATGGTGACGGTCGCCGTCAACCGTGTTCCGCTCGATCGAAAGACCGAATCATTCCTCGATCACCTTAATCCGAAGATGCGGATCCTGCCGAACACTGCGGGTTGTTACGATGCGGATCATGCGATCCGAACCGCACGTCTGGCTCGCGAGGCGCTCGAGACGGACTGGATCAAGCTTGAAGTGATCGGCGATCCGGTTACGCTTCTTCCCGACAACGAGCAGACCCTCGAAGCCGCTCGCGTCCTTGTCAAAGAAGGCTTCATCGTTCTTCCTTACTTTTCGGACGACTTGATAATGGCAAAGAAGCTGCTTGACGCGGGATGCCCAGCCGTAATGCCGCTCGCGGCGCCGATCGGTTCGGGAATGGGTGTGCAGAATCCCTCGAACCTTCGGATCATGCGCGAGCAATTGCCTGACGCGATGATCATCGTTGACGCAGGCGTCGGCGTACCGTCTGACGCGGCCCTTGCGATGGAGCTCGGCGCTGATGCGATATTAATGAATACCGCGATCGCCGAAGCAGGCAACGCCGCACAGATGGCAACGGCGATGAAACTCGCGGTCGAGGCCGGACGCCTCGCATATCTTTCAGGCCGAATGCCGAAAAGACTTTATGCGTCTGCGTCGAGTCCGCTCGGTGGAGCTATCAGGTAATGCAAGTTCGCGTTTTGTTCTTCGGTGCAACGGCCGATGCGGTAGGTGACAGCGAGGTCACTCTCGACATCGGTAGTGAAGCAACGCTGGGAGATCTGGTTCAATTCCTGAAAACCAGTAACGCTCGTCTTGCCCAGATGAAACTGCTGTCGGCGGTCAATGAAGAGTACGCGGAAACCCGGCGCACTCTAATGGCCGGTGACCGCGTGGCGCTTTTTACGGCGGTGAGTGGGGGATAGTTCTATTCGGTATGAATTCGGTAGATGTTGCTATTGAAAATTTCTACAAAGCGTTCTCCGACGTACCCGTCCCCACCTCGATCGAAGGCTGTCCACATTGCATCGATGACAAAAACATTGAGCAGCTGTTGCAAAGCGATCTCCGCAGCCTCTCGCCTGATGACCTGAGTTCTTACGCCTCGTCGGCATTCCTAACGGTCGGCGATGTAGGGGACTATCTATATTTCCTTCCCCGAATTCTTGAGATTTCGATTACTGACCGATGCTGGTGGCCAGATATCGAAGTTACCGGGCGCGCTCTTGGTGTTACGGATGTGCCAAAGTGGGGAGCGGATAAGCAGCGAGCGTTGATTGAGCTTTTCACGTCCGTGCTCAGACGCTTTATCGAGCGTGGCGAGTATGACTACATCGATGATTGGATGTGCGCTATCGCCCGCTCCGGGCTCGATGTTCGGCCTTTCTTGAGAATAATCGAAGAGAACAGTGCCGCCCTCGTCCACTACGTCGGTGTCAATGCGGAGAGCCTGCAGAAGAGCAAACTCGCAAACCACTTTTGGGAAACTAGCGATAAGGGACAGGACGAGATCATTGAGTGGTTGCGAAGTGAGACGGTTCACCGCATTTGCTCTAAGGCGTCGTCGCCGGCCCCTTAGTCTGTACAGATGGACTTCTTCGAGATCACAACGGATCCAATCGACATAACATCCATCGCCCGGCGCGTAGTGCCGGCCGAGTGCGGTGCGACCGTAACGCTGGACGGTTATGTTCGCAGATTCACCAAAGGCCGCGAGACATTGCATCTTTTCTATGAAGGCTACGAACCGATGGCTTTGAAGGAAATGCGGAAGCTGATCGAGCGGGCGAAGAATGAGTTCCAGATCTCACACGTCGGAATCGTCCATAGGCTCGGGCGTCTCGAGATAGGCGAAACGAGTGTCGTCATTTCCGTCGCCGCTCCGCACCGCAAGGCGGCCTTCGCCGCATGTGAATGGATCATCCAGGAATTGAAACGCACCGTCCCGATCTGGAAGAAGGAAGTTTACGCGGACGGCGAAGAGTGGATCGAAGGCGACGCCGAAGCGGGACCGAAAAAAAACTAAGCCACCGTCTTGCCACAGCCTACGCTCTGGAATATCATCCTCGGTAATTTCCACCCGGCTCTAAAACCTAATCAGGAGATAGCGATCTTTCTTTTCCGAAACGAGGTCGTGGCGAACCAACATGCGAAGATTAATTTTCTTGCTCGTGAGCATCTGCTGCCTTTCAACTTTCTCCTTCGGCCAATCACAATCCACCACAGGTAACATCGAAGGCCGCGTGGTAGATCCGAACGGCGCGGTCGTCCCGGACATTACCATTACGGCGACAAATGTCGACACAGGCTTTTCAAAAACCGCCCAGTCCGATAAAGAAGGCAGTTACATATTTGTGCTGCTTCCACCAGGCAACTATCGAGTCGAGTCTACGGCGGGGCATGGTTTGGGCGCCTCAAAATATGAAAACGTTAAAGTAACCGTTGGCGCCAAAACCTCTCTCGAAATCGCTCTAAGCATCGGCGGCTTGGTCAACGTCGTTGACGTGAATTCCGAAGGCGTGGGTGTTGAGACAACCCGCACTTCTATTTCCTCAACTATCGATGAAAGCCGCGTGATCAACCTACCGACGAACGGCCGAAACTTTTTAGACTTTGCGACACTTGCGCCGGGAGTGATTCGGGACCCGACACGTGCCGGAGATCTCGCCGTCGGGGGCCAGAAGGGCACTCTTAACAGCATCCAGATCGACGGTGCGAGCAGCGACAATACGTTCTTCGGTCAGTCCTCGGGGCGAACCGGATCCGGTCGAGCGCCTTCGCAGTTCTCGATAGACACAGTGAAGGAATTTCAGGTAAACCAGAACGGCTTCTCGGCCGAGTTCGGACGAGCGGCCGGTGCCGTCATCAACGTAGTCACGAAGTCCGGAACGAACAGATTTACCGGGAGCGCGTTCGAGTACTTCCGCGACGAGTCGCTCAACGCAAAAAACCCCAGCTTCACTCCGGCACGCCCGAAACCATTTGGTCAGATCAATCAATTCGGCGGCACGTTCGGTGGGCCGCTCAAGAAGGACCGCGCGTTCTTTTTCTTCGCGTACGAGGGACAGCGGTCGGACCTCCCGAATCCGGTGATCCTTCCGTCACTCGCCCTGCTCCCGGCGTCGCAGGCGAATGTCGTCACGTTCCTTTCGCCCAAACTCGCGTCGTACAACATCGACCGCGTTCAGGATACTTATCTGTTCAAGACAGACTTTAATATCAATGATCGAAACCAGGCCTGGGTGCGCTTCAATCAACAGAATTTCACCGGGACGAATCTCGAGAGCTCCGGCAACCTTAGCGCTCTGGAGCACACCGGCAACAGCAATGTCACGACGACCTCTCTCACCGGCGGCTGGACCGCGACGATAACTCCGACCTACTTCAACGAGCTTCGTATTCAATACTCACGCGACAAAGAGCCGGGACTCGCTAACTCAAATGTTCCCGAGTTAACGGTCTCGACACCCGATGGTGTTTTCAATATCGGGCGTAACAATTTCAGCCCGCGAGAAACCACGATCAAGAGATGGCAGTTTATCGACAACCAGACGACGCTCGTCGGCGACCACACTATCAAGTACGGCTTCGATACTCTATTCGACCGGATCTTTAATTTTTTCCCCGGGCTCTTCGGCGGATCATACACGTTCCCAAGTTATGCGAGGCTGTCGGACTACTTGAATAATGTGCCGGGCGCGTTTCCGACTACATATCGGCAAAGTTTTTCGGGCGCCGGAACCGGCGCAGAAACCCATCCCGATAACAAAGAGGTTGGGCTGTTTGTTCAGGATGATTGGCGGGTGACCCCCAAGCTCACTGTCAACCTCGGGCTTCGATACGACTACCAGTTGATCGCGAAGCCGCCCCTCACGAACGCCATCCCGATCACCGTACAAGATCAGAATTCTTTTCTTACGCGGCGAACGACTACGCTCCTGGAGTTCGGGTACGACACGGGCTTTCGGCCGTCGGACAAGAACAATATCGCACCGCGGATCGGGCTTAGCTGGGCATTCAACGATAAGACGGTTCTTCGCGGCGGCTACGGCATCTATTACGGACGCACCCCGGCGATCCTGACCGGAACCGCGCATTCGCAGAACGGTGTCCAGGTGGTCGCGATCAGCATCACGTGCGGGGCCACGGCCCCGAATGTTTGCCCCACGTACCCGAACGTTTTCTCGGCGCCACCGACGGGCGCGAACCGGCCGCTGAACAACCTTTACCTGTTTGATCAGAATTACAAACAGCCATTTACCCATCAGGCCCGAGTCCAGTTCGAGCGGGAGGTCTTCAGGAACACAACGTTTTCGGTGCAGTACACCATGTTCCGCGGTCAAGACCTGACGCGCACGCGAAACGCGAACCTGTTTGCCCCGGTCGCGGTGACAGCCGGCGGTCTCACGTTTATGCGATTTCAAACGGAGCGTGAGCGGTTCGGCGATGCCGTGACGACGTCGAACACCCGGCTCAAGCCGATCCGCGACTATGACCGCATAAGCCTGTTCGAGAGCTCCGCGAACTCTTTTTACCAGGGACTTTCGTTCGAATTCAACCGCCGGTTCTCAAACAGGTGGGGGTTCAATACGAGCTACACGCTCTCGCACGCGAAGGACGATAAGCCCGATCAGACATCGGTCGTGCCCGGCGGAGGCGACGATGCGAAGATCGCGGAGAACCAGTTCGATCTGACAGGCGAATACGGACGAAGTGATCTCGATGTCCGCCATCGGTTTATCTTCAGTCCCGTCTACGAGACCGGAACCTTTAAATATTCCGACAACAAAGTCCTGCGATTTTTGTTGAGCGATTACATCATCACCGGGATCTTTACGGCGCAATCCGGTTTCGCGTATTCGGCTCTTGTCTCCTCCGACCCCAACGGCGACGGCATCTCGACCACAGACCGCGTTCCCGGAACCGAACGTAATCAGTTCTCGACGGCCCCGACCTATGTCGTCGACATGCGAGTGGGGCGCGTCTTTAGATTCGGTGAGCGATACAGGCTGTCGCTTTTCGCGGAAGGCTTCAACATCTTCAACCGGCCGAACCAGCTCAACGTGAACGCCAATGCATATAGCGCGACTATCACCAACGGCAGATTAGCGGCGATAGCTCCGAACGCTTTGTTCCAGACGCCGAGGCAATTCCTGTCGGGCTCACCGTCTTTCACTTTTAACTCAAGCTACAACCGCGAGTTTCAACTCGGGGTAAGATTCGATTTTTAAGCTTGTATCAATCTGTAAAAAGAAGCCGTCTGGAAAGTGGATTTCCAGGCGGCTTCTTCTTATCAATTGCTTCCGCCTTCAGATGGAGGTTAGGGTTGTGGCACTCGCGGGCTTCAGCCGAAATAAAAAAAGCGGCTTTGATCAAAATTGCTTTAGCTGAAGCTCCGCGGAATTGTGCATTTTTATTTTTTCGGCGGAAGCCTTCCTTGCGGTGTAGCTTCGCTTCCGTCTAAAGACGGGGGCAATTCATAAGACGCTGAGACCGAGGCAGGTCGGGACCAGACCGCGGAGGCAAGTCGCATCGAAGCCCTCAATCGGTGTCAGGGAGATCTCGAAGCGCCGCGCGTGCACTGTTTACAACCTCATCGAAGACGGCCTCCAGGTCTGGATTCAATCCTCGCAAGCCTGCCACTACGTTCTCGCCCCATTCGACGTACTCGCGGCGCCGCTCGAGGTCCCAACCCTCAGGCGGATGGTCCGCCACGTCACGGATGTTGCTGATCTTGTCTGCGAGCTTTATTTGCTTTGCCCCGTTCGAAAGGTGCGGTGCGTGCTCCACCTGCAAACGCTTTCGCTCAGCTTTCGGAAGTGATTTGTCGTCGGTTACTTCCCGAACATATTCCGCCACTGTCGGGCCGAAATTCTTGCCTACTTCTTCAAAAGTCACACCGCAATCTTCAACCGTGTCGTGAAGCAAA
>DATLCA010000402.1:0-3159 GCA_035526605.1 Pyrinomonadaceae bacterium
CAGACCGCCGAAACCCGTAAGAGTCGCCGCTTCGATCAGGAACTGAAGCATGATGTCAGACTGCTTCGCCCCGATCGCTTTTCGGATCCCGATCTCGCGCGTGCGCTCGGTCACGGACACGAGCATGATGTTCATCACGCCAATACCTCCGATCATCAAGCCAACGGACGAGATGACGACCATGAAGATCGCGACACCGGCCGTTATCGAACGGAACTGATCGATCAAGCTCGCCGCCGTTTCCATCGCGAAGTTGTTGGGCTTCCCGTACGGAACATTTCGGCGGACGCGGAGCAAATCCTGAACGTCGTCCTTCGCTTTCTCGAGCATGCCTTCGCGCGCGACGGCGAGGATGCGGAGGTCGTCAGCGTTCGGTTTCAGCTTGAGGGCGGCACCCATCGGCATATAGATGATATTGCTCTGATCATTGTTCCCACCGCCGCCGCCGAACAGCTGCTCGCGTTTTTGCAGTACTCCGATGACGCGAAATTCGGAACCCCCGATCTCCAGCCGCCCACCGATCGGGTCCTCGTAAGGGAAATAGCTGTCCACAACTGAAGAGCCGATAAGACACACGGATGCTTTTTCATCGCTCTCCGATTTAGAGAACCACCTTCCCTGCATCAAAATTTCCGAGGTGGTCTTTTCGATCTCGGGGAGCGTCCCTCGAAGCTGCACCGCCGAGGAAGATTTTCCATTCTTGCCGGTAACTATCGTCTTCGCGCCGAAGAAATTATTCGAGACATCGAGGAAGGGAACAGCGGTTTCAATCGAAGCGAGCTCTTTTATCGCTTCCGTATCTTCAAACGTTAACGGCTTTCGCATGCGCTCTTCTTGAGACCTGCGGCCAGCCGAGAATCCGATATTGAACTTATAAAGAAAGATCGAACGTGTGCCGAAAGACTCGACTTGTTTCTCGACGGCAACGTTGATCCCGCTGATCACCGACGAGATAAGCATCACCGTGACCACGCCGACGACAACGCCGACGATCGTTAGGAACGAGCGCAGTTTGTTGCCCCGAAGCGTGTCGAGCGCCATTTTCAGATTTTCGTAAACTCCGCTGCTCCGGACTTTGGACATGACTACTCCGCTCTGAGCGCTTCGATGGGATCCAGACGCGCCGCCTTCCACGCCGGGAACAAACCGGCAACTATTCCGACGATCGCGGACACGCCTATTGAGATCACGACCGCGTACCACGGGATCACCGTCTTTAGAAACATTCTGCTCACCACCACGCCGAGGATCTCGGCAATGATGAGACCGATGATCCCGCCGATCGCCGCCAGCGTGGCAGACTCGAGAAGGAATTGTTTTAAGATGTCGGCCTGGCGGGCACCAAGACTTTTCCGAATACCGATCTCTTTCGTTCGCTCCGTCACGGCGACGAGCATGATGTTCATGATCACGATCGCGCCGACGACGAGCGCGATGGTCGGGACGATCATGATCACAATGAACGTCGTTCCGAAGATGCTGTCGCGGAGTCCGGATATGGCGTCGGGCGTAATGATGCCAAATGTATCCTTCTCGCCGAAGTCCAGCTTGCGCCTCAGGCGCATCAACATTCGTGCTTCGTCGACGGCGTCCTTGTAAAGTTTGTCGTTCGGCGCAGATCCGACGAAATACAAGTACCGGCTTCCCCGAAAGCCGCCAAAGTTGGAGCCGAACGTTTTGATGGGCAGTTGAACGAACGCGTCCTGTGGCTGCCCGAAGACGGTTCCTTTTGCGGCGCGAACCCCGACCACTCGGTAGGGAATCCCGGTGATATTAATTTCCCGGCCCACGGCACCGCCTTGGGGAAATAATTTTTCGACCACATCCGTGCCGATGAACGCCACGCGCATGCCGTTGTTGTTTTCGGCATCCGTAAAATAACGACCCTCGAGGACGTCGATCTTCTCGATATCCCCAATGATGGGCTCGGCGCCGTCGACGATCACATCCTCCATCAAGTTCGCACCGACTTTCACCGAGCGTCGGTTGCCGCCGACTTTCGCTCCAATCTTATCGATGACATGCGCACGCTCGCGAATAAACTCGATGTCCTCAAGCGTCATCTCCTTGTTGCGCCGCTGGGCTTCGGCGATGCTATCCGTGTCTTTGAAATCTTCGAATCGGAATCGCTGGACCGTGAAAGTGTTCGATCCGATGCCGGCGATCTTCTCGTCGATGTAGACGTTGAACCCTTGAAGCAAGGAGAACACGATCATGAATGCGGCAACCGCGATGATCATTCCCAACAACGTCAGGAACGAGCGCAGTTTGTGAGCCCATATGGCGTCGAGGGCAAGTTTTAAAGTTTCGCTGAAATCCATCGGGTGTCGTAGATATCTTACGCAAATCCGACCGAATTGTTTATTGGCGGAATGTGAATGTGATCCCGAATCCCGTTGTATCAGTCAATTCTTTGTGAGAAGAGTTTCCACAGCGACGCCGCGTGGCAAAAGAACACAATGGGAACGATGACGGAAGGCAGCCATATGAAAGGGAAGTAAGTCACGCCTACATTTGGGTGCTCGAAACCCAAGACTTGAAACCGAGATGGAAAAGCGAGGACCGCGATCGTCATGATGTTGATGAGGGAGGCGAGAGCCGCGAGATTCCATCCTATAAGAAGCGGACGATTCACCGTTCCATTTCTGAACGCGAAGAAATAGACGATCGGCGCGGTGATGCCCGCCAGGATGTCGACGTTTCGGCCTTCGAATGTCATCTCGACGGGAACGAGGGTGTTTCGAAATAGCAGAAGCAGGACGATCTCGACGGGAATTCTGATCACGTGGATCCACGTCAATACCGTCAGCGGCATTTTTGCGAGAAACCTTCGAAAGAATACGAGATAGATGACCGTAAGGACTACGAAAGGGAGCGGGCCCAACGCGAAGGTTCGTGGCGGAAGAACACTGAAGTTTTGGAAGAATCCGTTCGAGGCCAGAACAGCCTGCACGATGAGCCAGACAACGACGAAATTCAGGAGGAGTTTTCCAGCAAATGAATCGAGACCGCTTTTAAAAATGGCGTACGCGAAAACACCGACCGTAAACAGCGTGGTCAGGATGAAGACTACCGGGATGTAAACCGGCAGTCCCTCGATCATTTGATCCTCTCGTCTTTCTCGATCTGGCCGTCGCGGATAGTGATGACCCGATGCGC
>DATLCA010000403.1:0-1002 GCA_035526605.1 Pyrinomonadaceae bacterium
GCCCGCGGAATCCCAGACTGCGAATCGCACCCATTTTTTGCCCGAAGCGTCGAACGGAATCCGAAACTTATGACTGGAGAAAGGCGCTTGCTCCGACAGTCTGATTACCTGCCGCTCCACTTTGCTCCCATCGCTCCATACGAGTTCCGCGAACTCCGGCGGAAACGTCCACTCGGCTTCCGCGGTATAGGTCCGCTTCGCTCCGGAGCCTTCGATTCCGGAATTACGAAGGAGCACTTCTCCGCTGGTCACAAAGTACTCGCCGCCGCGTAATGCATCCACTACCGTAGTCCAGCCGTCATCGAACTTCGGAACCCGGTCGAGTTTTACATAGTTGACGATTAACTGGGGGAATGTCTCATCGTCCGGGTATTTCATATATGTGTCGCCTTCGGCGATCATATACTTCGGACCGGTCCAGTTGTTCATGTCGTCGAGTAGTCCGAAGCAGCGCGTCTCGCACAGCCGCTGTTCCGACAGATCCACGGGCAACGACTGGTAGGAGGCGCCGAGAAAGCGGTCGCTCTTAAAGAAATCCTTCTCGCGGATTACATCCGGGTATCCGGTGGAACCCTTCGTTCGAGGATGGGTCTGCCACACAAGTCCCTTCTCCTGGTTCAAGAGATCCAATTCCATCGGCGCGGTTGTGGTGTGATACACCTTTCCGTACGGCGCGAGATTCTCCACAAACGGTTGACCTGATCGAGCCTTAGCCGATTCGCTCAAGTGAGTGAAGTACAGCGGCCGAGGAAACATAAACATGTAGTGGCCGCCGAAATTGGCATCCGGCTCCTCACCCGGAATCAGCAGGAAATCACGGTCGGAAAATCGCTGACAGCCTTCGAAGTAGACCTTCTGCTCATCCAGCCTGATTTTCCCGGTATCGTTGGGATGCGAATCGGAGTGAAAGTCGGCCAGGATGGCGATGTTGATTCCCAGATCGCGAAACACCGGTAACCAAGTCGGCTGCAGGTCCATGGTCCCGGCATCGGTGAGCTGCTC
>DATLCA010000404.1:0-8589 GCA_035526605.1 Pyrinomonadaceae bacterium
GCGGAGGTGGGTTCCGGTGCAAAGTGTGTCCCTCCAAGTTGGTCGGCGTCTTCGTCTAAGACCTTATCGACAAGGTCGTGGTATTCGGAGTAACTGACAACTGATAACTGATAACTGATAACTGAATTCTTCGCTCCGATCACAAAGACATGCCTCATCGTCGAGCAAGTGGCAACTGCGTCTGCGGCGATCGCCAGAGCGTCAAAAAACTTTCCCCGCCGTGGAAATCCGTCACAAGTAAAAAGAGCTTTTGCGCCGACGGCGTTCATGCGGCTGGCGATCGCTTCGACTCCGTATCCCGAGAATACCGGTACGGCTATGGCTCCGATTCGGTTGATGGCAAGAAGGGCCACGACGGTTTCCGGGATCATCGGAAGATGGATGCCGATCGCGTCGCTCTTTCCAAGTCCACTCAACCTGAGCCCCGCAGCCACCGCCTCGACTTCCTCTTTAAGTTCCTCGTACGTGTATTGAACTGACCCGCCGTCTTCCGCCTCCCATATGAGGGCTGGCTGATCTTTCATCTCGTCCGTCTGCCAACGATCGAGACACATCGTCGTGATGTTGAGGCCGGCGTAAGACCCCGTCGCTATCGCTCCCGGTTCCGACTCCTGTCTCCCGTCTCCTGTCTCCGGTCTAACATCCTCTGCGTCTCCGCGTCTCGGCGGTGAATTAAACCACTCAGGGAACTCAAATCCGTTCGACATGTTCAACAATCGCGAGTACGGCGGATCGAACCTGATATCGAGAAACTCCAAAACCTCCTGCGTAAATTTCTCGACGTCGCGTATCGAGAACTCGTACAACTCCTCCCACGTCGAGACGCCGACCTGCTGCATGAATTTTGTGATCTGCGCGCGTTCGATCACTTCGGGCGTCGGGGTCCAGGCGATGGGCTGGTCTTCCAGGAGGTTCACGTCGTGCATGGAAACAAATCTATTGAAAGTCGCGACAAAAATCCACTACCATAACTTCGGCCCTGCAGTTTTTTCCAACCCCGTTATGCAAAAACCTTTCAAGACCGAAGACGCTCTTCCTTTTTGTCCGCTCTCTGACGTGGGCGAATTCGCGCCGATAACGGTGCGGGAGGATATTACGCCGGAAGCGGTGGTTCTTACGGATGGCACTCACTTCGCGGATGCCATGCTCGCAACGATCAAATGGGTCTTCTTGTTTCTTCCGGGGGCGGCCGCGATCCACTTCCTGATGATGGGGCTTTCTCTCTTTGTCTTTTACAAAGACTGGTTTCCGGAACCCCTGATGGGGGCGGTCGTCGGCGCGATCATCGCCACCTTCATGGTGATGTTTGGAGTAGGGAAGTTGGGCGACCTGAAGTATCTGAAGGTGGCTGGAACCATTTTCGGCGCGGCCACGCTGGCGGGAATTTGTTACAACTTATCGATACTGTTCGTTCCAGGCGATTTCTTCGGGTGGTTCTGTCTGCTCACACTCCCGATCACGATCTTGTTGGCCCAAATCGTAAAACTAAAAATTGATAGGGACGGAGGCGCGAGCTGATGAGCGAAGGAGCGATCGGCATCCAACTCCCACCGAATCTCTTCGCCGGCAAAACTGCCATCGTCACCGGTGCCTCTCGGGGCGTGGGACGAGCAACGGCGATCAGGCTTGCCGAAGGCGGAGCGGATGTCGTCGTGAATTATTTGAGCAACGACGTCGAGGCACTCGAAACGGTCCGTGCCTGCACAACGAAGGGTGTGAAAGCGATCGCGGTTCAGGCTGACGTTTCAGACATGGTCAGCTCACAGGAGCTTGCGAGACAAACTCTCGAACGTTTCGGCCGGATTGACCTTCTTGTTTGCAACGCCGGTGTGTGGGAAGGTGCCCCGATCGAAGACATGACCGAGGACACGTGGAACAAGGTCATCAACACGAATTTAAAATCGGCGTGGGCGGCGACGAAAGCATGCGTGCCCGCACTCAAAAAACAACCGAGCGGCTCGGTCGTAATGGTGTCGTCGACGGCCGGCCAACGCGGTGAGGCGAACTATTCCAACTACGCGGCCTCGAAGGGCGGCATGATATCTTTCACGAAAGCGCTTGCGAGCGAGTTGTGCCCGAAGATCCGCGTCAACGCCGTTGCTCCGGGGTGGATCGAAACGGCGATGGTGCGTCCCGCATTCGAGGACGAAGAATATTATCAAAGCGTCATCGACGCGATACCTTTGAAACGCATCGCCACGACCGATGACGTCGCGCTTTCAATTTGCTTTCTACTTTCCGATTGGTCGCAGCATATCACCGGCGAGATCCTCAACATCAACGGCGGCTCCGTGCTCTGCGGCTAAGGACAAACCCGCGATACAAACCTGAACACCGAATGGTCACCTCAACGACGGACCGTCGCGCATTCGTTCGTCGCGCATGCATACACTTCACCGCGCTGGCACGGTCATTGCTCGGTAAGCAGTTGTACATATCGGGTTAGGATTCGATACGAGCCGATGCCCAAGAAAGAGCAGAAATAAAGGAGAAAATTATGGCAGAAAAGAAAAAAACAGGTGGACGGGAATTGATCGATACGGGTACTGACAAACGCTACGTGCGTCGCGACGAGAACGGACAGTTTAAGGAAAGTGATGATGTCGGCAGATCCTTATCTCAGGATGTGCGACAGAAGGCAAAGACGAAATCAAAGAAAGGCGAGGGTGACCGCGGCGACCGGTAGGCTCTCTTGGCATGCACATTGCAAACCTGGGACGCGGTGGCCACCACGTGGCCCACATTAAACTAGGAGGCTTTGAAGTAATATGCCAAGTAAAGGACAAGGATCAGGCGGCGGTAGCAAAAGCGGTGGCTCGGGTTCAGGTGGATCGGGTGGCGGCAGCAAAGGCGGTAGCAGCAAGGGCGGCGGTAGCCGTGCGGAAGCTGCACGCAAAGGTGGCGAATCGCACAGCAAGGAGCAGATGTCCAAGATAGGCCGCAAGGGCGGGCAGAAATAGACGAAAGCTTCAGATATAAGACTTAAAAAAGGTCGGGCGTAAATCGCCCGGCCTTTTTTATTTTTCCCTGGGTGCGACCGGTCTTTCTTGGTCTTGAAAAGTAGCGAAGCCTCTTCTCGGTCTGTTCCGTGCCTTCTCCGTGTATTCCGTGGTTCCTGCTTTAAAGCCTGACCACCGAATACACGGAATGCACGGAAAAGACACGGAACAGAGTGAAATCACCATCATAGATTTCATAGACGGACGAGCCCAATCCAATTTGGGAAATTTAAAGTTGCGACCGATACCGCAGGGACAAAGAACTTGACAATGACCTGACAAACGGTTGAACTCATACGTAATTTTGAGCGAGCCTACCGGTCCAATTGTCATGAAATTCGGCGGAACGTCCGTCGGCGACGTCGCCGCATTCGAGCGCGTTTATCATATCGTGTCGACGCAGATCGCGAGCAGCCCGGTAGTCGTAGTTTCGGCCATGACGAAGGTGACGGATGCCCTCCTCGCCGCTTTCGAGACTGCGAAAAAGGGTGAGTTCGCCGAAGCTTTTGCATCGCTCGAAGCGCACTTCGAAAGACACACCGAAGTTTCCCGAAAATTTATCCCCGACGGTGCCCCCAACGCGTTCAACGGCGAGCTCGAATTTGCACGAGGCGAGCTTTCGGATCTGCTGATGCGCGTCTCGCGCCGGTCCCTTCCGCTGCAGATGTTGAAAGACGCAGTCGTCTCTTACGGCGAGCAGCTTTCCTCGCGCCTGCTGACGGAAGTTTTGAAATCGAGAGGCGTGGATGCGCGACAGGTCGATTCGCGCCGTTTGATCGTGACCGACGACGAATACGGCTCAGCTACGCCGATAATCGACGAGACGAATGAGCTTGTGAAACTGGAGCTGGAGCCGATCATCGGCAGCGGGGAAGTCCCCGTCATGGGCGGATTCATTGCCGCGAGCCGGAGCGGCGAAACGACGACGCTCGGACGAGGCGGCTCGGATTATTCCGCCGCCATCATTGCAGCCGCGTTGAATGCGAGCCAGCTTCAAATCTGGACCGACGTGACGGGAGTTATGACCTGCGACCCGCGTATCTGCGGCGACGCCCGAACGATCCCGAGATTAAGTTACGAAGAGGCGGCCGAGCTCGCTTACTTTGGCGCAAAGGTGCTCCATCCGAAAACCATAAAGCCGGCCGTCGACAGTGGAATTCCCGTACGGGTGTGCAACACGTTCGAGCCTGAACGGGTCGGAACGATGGTGCTCGACGAATCGGGCGAAGCGCCGAACAAGATCAAATCGATCGCGCACAAGAAGAACATCACGATCCTGCGGATCACCTCTGCGCGGATGCTTGGAAGTTACGGCTTCATGAGCGCAGTGTTTCAAGTTTTTGATCGATATCGAACCGTCATCGACGTGATCTCGACTTCGGAAGTGTCGATCGCGCTGACTCTCGACAACACCGCAGAGATCGACAAGATCGTTGCCGAACTGCGGCGTCTCGGCGATGTTGAAGCTGAGCCCGGGTATGCGGTCATCTGCGTCGTCGGCGAAGGGCTTCGGGCATCGACCGGATTGGCGTCGAAGATTTTCTCCACCATCGACGACGTGAACATTGCGCTTGTCTCTCATGGCGCTTCGGCGGTGAATCTGACGTTTGTGGTAAAGGAAGAGGTTGTGACGGACGTGATTAAGAAGCTGCACGGGGAATTTTTCTGAGGAAACATTTCGCCACGGATTTGGATGACGCGCGGTGGTAGTTCGGGAAAGAACTGGTTCGTGTTCAGAGTCTTACTTCAGAAGCACCAAAGGTGCGGTGGTAATTTAGCCAGGGGCAATGCCTCTGGACGGCCGGCAGCGAGAGGAAGCCGCACCGCGGCGAAGTAAATCCCCCCCGGAAAGCGATTACCGCGCACCGATGGTGCTCGATCTCGGAAACGGAGTTCCCAGGGGCGTTGCCCCTGGCTAGATCACGGCCGCACCTTTTGTGCTTTTGGCAAATGAATCAGATTCTTCTGAACTGCCACCCCGTCACCCGAAGCGCGTGCCGCCCCCTAAGCAAGTTGGTGAGTCTTTCTTTGTCATTACGGCAAAAAAATGAAACGTGTTTTATTCTTACTTCTGGCCGTCATCTTCATGGCATGCGCTTGCGGCCCGAAGGTTCCCGATGAGTTCCCGCCACGCGAGGTGAACGGCCGCGGGTATCGCGTCTATGTCCCGCCCAACCCCGATCCGAACGCGAAGCTTCCGGTGATGCTTTATCTTCACGGCTCGGGTGCGCGGGGTGACGACAACATCGCGCAGGCTGACGCGTTCGGTCGGGCGATCGAGCCGGTCAAGGACAAGATCAATTTCATCGTCGTTCTGCCTCAGTGCGATGACGATAACTTTTGGTCGGCACAGGACATGTCCGAATATGCGCTCGCAGCCCTGGATCAAACAGTAAAAGAGTTCAACGGCGACACGGACCGGCTCTATCTTGCCGGGTTCTCCCTCGGGGGGTACGGGACCTGGCAGATCGCTGCCGCGTATCCCGGAAAGTTTGCGGCGCTGATGCCGGTCGCGGGCGGAGTGGTGGGGACATATCCGTTCAACCCTGATGACCGCCAGGCGATTATCCCGTCCGTGGGCGACATGCTTGGATCGAGTGAGCCGTACAAAGAAATCGCGAAGGCGATCGGGCAAACGCCGGTCTGGGTGTTCCACGGAGCCAAGGACGACTCTGTCTCAGTAGAGTTCGCGCGCCGGATGGTCGCGGCGCTCGAGGCCGAAGGGCGAACGGATGCCAAGTACACGGAGTATCCTGATGGTGGGCATCAAATATTCGGCAAAGCGATCGCGCAACCTGGCTTTTTGGAATGGCTGGCCGATCAGCGAAAAGTAGGACGGGGTTTCCAGCCTGTCCGATGAAGCGGAGTCCCTCCATTTATTTTTCGTGTGATTGGTGTTTTCGTGGTTTGGGTTTCGGATAACCACGAACCACACTAATCACACGAAACGACACGAAGAAGAAATTACCAAATGAACCTATTCGAACTCACGACCTCACTAATGAACATCCCCTCTACTTCCGGCGAAGAGGAAGCGGTTGGGTTTTGGCTTCGCGATTATCTGCAGTCACTCGGCTGGACCGTGGAGGTGCAGAAGGTTTCCGAGAACCAGAACAACGTAATCGCGTGGCTGAATGACACGCCGCGAGTTTGGTTCTCTACGCACATGGATACGGTGCCGCCGTTCATCCCGCCGACCGAGGACGACGAAAAAATTTACGGTCGTGGTGCATGCGACGCGAAGGGAATTATCGCGGCGCAGATAACCGCCGCGGAAAGGTTGCGAGCTGAGGGGATCAACGATATCGGGCTCATGTACGACGTCGAAGAAGAGAGGTCTTCGACCGGGGCGCGAGCGGTCAATGATCATCCGCTGGCGGCGAAATGCGAATATATGATCAACGGTGAGCCGACGGACAACGATCTCGCGATCGGGTCAAAAGGCTCGTTTCGTTTGAAGATCAAAACTACCGGCAAAGCCGCCCACTCCGCGTATCCCGAGATCGGCGATTCGGCGATCGAAAAGCTGCTCGACATTCTCGAGGATGTCCGTCATACCAAATTTCCCGATGATGAATTTTTTGGCGAGACGACGGTAAACGTCGGAACATTGGAGGGCGGCGTCGCGCTAAACGTGATCGCCCCGAAGGCGGAGGCCGGTCTGTTGATCCGCCTGACCACGAAACGCGAGCCCATCGAAACCGCGCTCGAAAATCTGATTCGCGGACGCGGCGAGATTGAAGTTTTATCGTGCAGTGAGCCGGTGAAGATGCTTGAAGTCGAAGGCTTCGATCAAAAAGTGGTTCGCTTTACGACCGACATTCCGTACCTTACAAACTGGGGACAGCCTCTTCTCCTCGGCCCGGGTTCGATCCTCGTCGCCCACACGAAGGACGAGTTCGTTCTGAAAAAAGATCTCGAAACCGCGGTCACGCTTTATGTCGGTTTGGCGAAGAGGCTGCTGGCCTGATCAAGTCTTCCGGTGAATCCACTACTGCGTACGGTGCCGGGTCGATATCCTGCCTCGGGTTTTGAACGGTCTATGGATCGCCGCGATTCACCTTAACGGCGTTCTCTGGCTTCGGTTCGCGCCGGGGAAAGCGGCGGCTCCATATCCGGCGACGTGTCTTGAACACCCGCTCTCGCCACGGGGATCGTTCTTCGTGTCGGGTATCGGAACCCCATTCCGGTCAAAGAGCGTGACCGGAAGCAACGTGTACCGGCCACGAGTGATCCGACCTCCAGAGTTTCCCTTGACGCGACACCTATCGACGCACGCTAATACTTCCATTGCTCGCGACGCCGACGGGATTGCCTTCGTTGAGCAGAAGGCCACCTATGGCGAGTGCCGATGTGGAGTTTCGCCCACCCACGACCCGGAAACTCAGATTAAGCAAGGTCCCGGAACTGCTGATGGATCCTGATCCGAATACGGCGATCCGCAGCCGTCCCGGAGTGGACGGATTAGTAACGACGGCGAAGCCGGAGCTGAGTGTGCTCGCACCATCGGCACCGGCCCCGTTCGGAACGACGACGTTCGGGTCATATGAGAGGTCGAACTGATACGCACGAAGGGCTGGATTGCCGGCCGGGTAAGTGAACGTCACCGGGATGCTGAGCGTCTCGCCGACCGATGCCCGTATCTGTCCAATCGATATTTGCGGATTGGACCTCGTCCCAGGCTTGTTAGCGGTCGGGGATGCGGCGTTGTTGTCCGGGTTGGTGAAAGTGACCAAGTTCAACGAAGCGAACGGGGCTCCTAAAGGATTCCAGTTTCCCGAAACCTCCCCGATCAGGATGGCCGTGTAATTTTCGCCGGTCAGGCTTCCGACGGTTGCGTAGTTTCGAGACGGCGGCGCGAATTGCCATAAGCCGGCGTTGCCCGTGTTCGGCAACGCGACAACGTACTGTGCTATCAGCGCGGCGTCAAAGGAAGTTATCGTCCCGTTTCCCGAAACCTCGGACGCGGTCCGCTGGTTCGTGCTGAGCTGTGCGGTCCCGACGAGGAACTGTGAGATAAGTGACGCATCGAATGCGGTGATTCCATTCACTTGGCCCGTCTTAGTCGGCGTGACGGTGTACGCGCCGCTTCCGAACCCCGCGAGGCGATAGCTTCCGTCAGACGCTGTTGTCGTCGAGACGTTCGGCGAACCGGCGCCCGAAAGAGCGACGCTGGGGACTCCGACCGGAGTGGCGGAGGTTCCGTATTGAACCGTTCCGCGGATGGTTCCCTGCACGAACACTTGCCCGGGCATGACTTCAGCGAAGGGGATGCCTTCATTAAATGTAAAGGGGGCGAGCGTGAGCAGGCTGGTCGTCGGCGCCGTGCCGATCACATTGAATTTCAAATTGACCATTGTTCCGGCACCGGAAAGCGGCAATGATCCGAACCCGGAAATGACCACGCGTCCGGGCGTTCCTGTTCCCGCGTTAACTTCGAAACTCGACGACAGCGTGCCCGTTTTGTCGAACGCAACAGGCTGAGGCTGTAGAACTGCGGGGTCGAAGTTAAGTGCAAAGTCGTAAGAGATCACTCCCTTACCTGTCGTATCTGAGACGATGATTGGCACCGTCAATGTCGCTCCCTGCT
>DATLCA010000405.1:0-12538 GCA_035526605.1 Pyrinomonadaceae bacterium
ATCCCTTCATCGAATTCTCCTCATAGCCGGTAATCACCGACGCGCTGTTTGAGTCGTATCGTGCGTGCGCAGGTTGCACTTAAATACGCGGCGCAGAAATAGGGTATGGATACACCGTTCCGTGCGGGCCGTCGTTGTTGACGTGAGAGAATGGCGACCGAGTCAGAAGCGGGAGCGACTGGGATCTTAAGTGCGACCGTCCGGAGAGTTATGACCCCTGTCTATTGATCAAATATAAGACCCGGTCGCTACGGTCCGGGTTCTGACTCCCGCCCTCAACCAACCTGCGGTCACGTTTGTTCTTACGCTGCCGCGCTCGCCGACGGCATTTTATCGACGATGGCCCGTGCAAATTCATTTGTCCTCGCGGTGCCGCCCAAATCTTTCGTCAGGAATTTCCCTTCAGCAAAAACCTCGAGCATCGCTTTCTCGATCCGTACCGCCGCATCTATCTCGCCGAGGTGCCGCAACATCAGGATACCCGACATAAGTATCGCCGTCGGGTTCGCAATTCCCTGTCCCGCTATATCCGGAGCGGAGCCGTGCACAGCTTCGAAAACCGCGCCTTGCTCGCCGATGTTTGCACCCGGAGCCAAGCCAAGACCGCCGATCAAGCCCGCGCAGAGATCCGAAACAATATCGCCGTATAGGTTCTCCAGCACAAGCACATCAAATTGCTCGGGCCGCATCACGAGCTGCATGCAGCAGTTGTCGATGATCTTGTCGTCGGCCTCGATGTCGGGATGATCCTTCGCGACGTTGTAGAAACATTCGAGGAACAATCCGTCCGAAAGTTTCATGATGTTCGCCTTGTGCACGGCTGTAACTTTTTTGCGTCCGTTCGCCTTTGCATATTCGAAAGCGTAACGCGCGATCCGGGTCGAAGCCTTTTCCGTGATGATCTTGATGCTCTCGACAACACCCGGGATGACGATGTGCTCCAATCCGGCGTAGAGATCTTCCGTATTTTCGCGGACGATCACCAAGTCCAGCTCCGGGTAACGACACGGGATATTCGGTAACGCTCTGACCGGCCGCACGTTCGCGTATAGGTCGAGGGCCTTACGCAGCCCGACGTTCACCGAGGTGAATCCCTTCCCGACCGGAGTCATCTGCGGGCCCTTCAATGCGACGCGGTTTCGGCGGATGGATTCGATCGTGTTTTCCGGCAAAGTCTCACCGTACTTTTCGAGCGCCTGGGCGCCCATGATGTGCGTTTCCCACTCGACATCGACGCCGCTAGCCTCGATGATCCGGACGGTCGCCGCGACGATCTCCGGCCCGATGCCGTCGCCTGGAATAAGTGTGATCGTGTGTTTCATAATTTCAATTTATCTTACGTGAGTCGCCCGTGGAAATGCGAGTGTGCCGACCACGGAAGTAGTACTTCAACCGTCCGTCGGCAGTTTTTTTTCGCTTTTTCTATTCCGTGTGTTCCGTGGATCCCGTGGTTCCGGATTTAAGAAAGTTTTAACCTCAGAATGCACGAACAGAAGAGACACGGAAGCCAGACAGCCGCGTCGGGACGGGCATGGAAGCCGGCACCGCATCCGATCCGCTTTGCAGACCTGTTTCAGCCCGTATACCCTATACCATCGAATGAATTCGGAAGTACTCATTATCGGCGGCGGCGTTATCGGTCTGAGCATCGCCCGCGCTCTGCACAAGAAAGGCGCGGGGCGAATCACCGTCGTCGATCGCGGCTCGATCGGCGGCGAGGCCTCGTGGGCCGCGGCGGGAATGCTTGCGCCGAATATAGAAACCGACGCGAGCGAGAGCTTTCACCGATTCGGGATCGAGTCGCTGCAGCTTTATCCCGACTTCGCGGCGGCGCTTCTCGAGGAAACAGGCATCGACATCGAGCTGGACCGGAGCGGCACGCTTTGTCTTGCGTTCGATGAATCCGAAGCCGCTGAGCTGCTGTCAATTTATGAACGGCAGCGTCTGAGCTCCGTTCACGTCGAGCATCTCGCCGGCTCCGATATCGGATACCTCGAGCCGTCGGTTTCCGCACTGGCAAGCATCGCGCTTTTGTATCCGAACGATTGGCAAGTTGAGAATCGTAAGCTGCTTGCAGCCCTAATGAAGTTCGCCCGGATCAATGGAATCCGGATTCTCGAAAACGTCGAGGTCTCGGACGTGTCGGCCGACGGTGTTCGCATCACCGGTGCTAAGACTTCCGGCGGGGACATAAGCTCGGAAGTTATCGTGATTGCAACCGGAGCCTGGACGTCCCTCATCAAAATCGCCGGCGTCTCGCTGCCAATCAGCGTTAAGCCGATTCGGGGCCAGATGATTAGTTTGCACACGGGAACCCGACAAATTTTCCATGTGATCTACAGCCCGCGGGGATACGTCGTGCCTCGGGCGGACGGACGCGTGCTGGTCGGAGCGACGGTCGAGGATGCAGGCTTTAACAAAAGCACGACTCCCGATGGCATCAAATCTTTGCGGCACGCGGGGGCGGAGATCATTCCCTCGTTTGGCGATCTTGAGATCACGGGAGAGTGGTCGGGCCTTCGGCCCTTAGCGGCCGATGGCTTGCCGGTCATCGGAGATCTCCCGGGTTATGAAAACGTTTTCGTGGCAACCGCGCACTACCGGAACGGAATTCTGTTGGCTCCTAAAACGGCCAAGATAATTTCCGAAAGGATTGCCGGCGGTGGAGCGTCGAGTTTCCCGGAGTCGTTCGGTGTCGGCCGATTTTCATCAGCCGCGAGTGCGAGCGTCAACTTTTGATTATGCGGTTTGTCTTAGTCGCCATCATTTTTAGTTTTTCCATCTCGCTTCCGGCGCAGTCGCGTCGGGTGAATCCTGCGTCGACGCCTCCGCCCGCGCAGGTGGCGGCCGAGCTTTCCGTCAAGCAGATGTTCGACGAGGCCAACTCCTATAACAAGATCAAGTTTGCCGAGTACGAGCAAAAGAAGATCGCCTACAGCGAACGTTTGCGGCTGGCGACCGAGCGCGATCAGCGGCAGCTTGCTGCCAAGTACGCGACCTCGGCTTCTACTCGAACCAGCGGCACGGCCGAGGATATTTACTACACCGGCCTGCTCCATTGGATCGCGGAAAACTACGACGGCACGACCGAAGCGCTGAAAAAGTATCTGGAGACCGCGGATCAAAAGCCGGAGCGTACGCAGAACGCGCGCTCGATAATCGTTTACGTTTTTGCCAAGCAGAAAAAGTTCGATGAAGCCCTAAAATATCTCGCCGATTATGAAAGCGGAGTGATCAAGATGAGCGACCGCTGGCGCATGAACAGCGAGCTTGCGAAGGCCTACATCGCGACAAAGGATTACGTCAAAGCGGCAGCTCACGCGAGCAAGAGCTATGAGGCTTCGAAGGCGCTCGTCAAAGATCCGACGTCGAAGGTGAACCCCGCCGACGCGGTTCTGGACGCGGGCATGCTGCTGTTCGAAACGAACAGGGATCTCGGCAAAGTGAAAGAAGCGGACGCGGCCCTCGACGATATGCGGAACACGGCCTCGGCGATCAATTCGCCTACGTTCTTTTATTACGCCGCGGACAAGCTGATCACGTATCAGATCGAAACTAACCGGAAGGCGCTCGGGATGGAAACGTACCTCGCCTCGCTCGTGCAGGCCGGAAAAGATTTTACAGCGAAGGAAGCGCAGAACGACGCCATACAGCGCTTGAAGAAACGGGAAAAGCAATACAAGCTCCTTTCCGAAACGGCTCCGGAATTCGTCGGCATGGAGCAGTGGTTTCCCGGTACGCCGAAAACGCTTGCGTCGTTGAAAGGCAAAGTCGTGCTTCTCGATTTTTGGGCGACCTGGTGTGGCCCGTGCTTCGACGCGTTTCCGTCGCTCGCCGAGTGGCACCAGGATCTGACAAGCGACGGGTTAGTGATCATCGGAATTACGCGGTATTACGGCCGGGCGGATGGAATGCCGGCGGATCATCCGAACGAGATCGCGTTCCTGAAACGCTTCAAAGAGAAACACAGTCTTGGTTACGACTTCGCCGTCGCCGACGATCAGCGAACGCAGAATCTTTACGCCGCGACTTCTCTCCCGACAACGATCCTGATCGATCGCAAAGGTGTCGTCCGTTACATCGAAAGCGGAACCAACCCGACACGGATCGAAGAATTGCGGGCGATGGTATTAAAGTTACTGAATGAAAAGTAAATGTTCGGCAAACTTTAATTTCCCGCACATTTCCATCCCAACTGAATTTAGCGACCATATAAAAGATGGCAAAAGGCAGCGAGCAATTGGCGACGGCAAAAACGCAAACCTTCTACGACCGCATAGCGGACGTACACAACCTTGCGCTCAAGGTCAACGGTTACCGCAAATCGGTGTCGAAATATCTCCGCTCGCTCGATCTCGAGATCGGGCCGGATTCATATGTTCTTGATGCGGGCAGCGGGACCGGTATCGTTACATTGGGATTTCAAGACGCCGGCTTTCAGCCGTGCAAAACAGTAGCGTTCGATCTCTCGGCGAACTCGCTGAAGATCGCCCGCGAGCAGTTCGAAAAGGAAAAAAAGATCGACGCCGCAAACATCGAGTCGGTCCAGGGAAATGTTCTCGAGCTCCCATTCGCCGATAATCGATTCGAGCTCATCCTTACCTGCGGGGTGTTGGAGTATGTTTCGCTTGATGCCGGATTAAAGGAGCTGAGCCGCGTAATGAAACCCGGCGGAAAGTTGGTATTCATCCCGGTTAAGCCATCATTCGTCGGGTCAGTTCTGGAACTTCTTTACAATTTCAAGATCCACCCTTTGAACGACGTCGAACGCATCTCGAGCCGATATTTTAATATTGTCGGCAATCATGAATTTCCGATCGCCGAGCCGATCGGTTGGTCGAAAACGATCTTCCTGTTGGAGAAGAAATAGGTAGTCACGTGTCCTTTGTCCTTGTCATTAGAGTGAAAGCTTTTGGAACCAGGGACGAAGGACAAATGACCACTGGCCAACAACACCGAGTTCAAGATGTCCGTGCCATTGATCATCGCCCACCGCGGAGCGAGCGCACTTGCTCCCGAAAATACGATCTCCGCTTTCAAGAAAGCGATCGACTCCGGAGCCGATGGGATCGAATTCGATGTCCGTCTTTCGAAAGACCGCGTGCCCGTGGTTATCCATGATCCGACCCTTACCCGCACCGCCGGGATCGACGCACAGGTGGGGGATTTAACTGCCGAGGAGTTGTCGAAGGCCGATGTCGGCTCCTGGTTCAACGCCGCCCATCCAGCTCACGCCCAGCCGGGGTTTTCTGCGGAGCGCATTTCTACGCTTCAAACAGTTCTTCAACTTTTGGAAAATGTCAGCGGGCCGATATACATCGAGCTGAAATGCGAAGCCGAAAACCATGTCCAAGTTTTGGTAGACGCCGTCTGTCGCGAAATCGCGAGCTCACCGGCGCTCGCGAAGATAATCGTCAAGAGTTTTCGGCTCGAAGTTATCCCCCGGACCCGGGCGGTCTTACCGAGTGTTCGAACCGCAGCGCTTTTTGCGCCCAAGGTCATGCGGCTGCTCCGGAAAGAAAAGTACTTGATAGATATCGCGCGCGAGCTCGGGGCCGATCATCTTTCCGTTCATAAGTCGTTGGTCAGCGCGAAGCTGGTGCGAAAGGCGGGGAAATATGGAATGCCCGTTACCGCTTGGACGGTGGACCGTCGGCGTTGGAGACCGTGGGCTGAAAACCGCGGATTGTTCGCGCTGATCACTAATGATCCGGCGAAAATGCTCGCGGGCCGCGAACCTTCGCGGTAGCGGCAACAACCGGAAGCAATTTTGACCCGGCCGCGTTCTCACGGCGACCGGCCACGAGCCCAATAATAGTTTCCGCCAGTTTGTCCGAGTGAGGCTTGATGATATAGCCGTTGGCACCCGCCGCCATGCCCATCTGAATTTCTTCAGGATGAGCGTGCCCCGAATAAAACAGAACCGGTGTATCGGGATCTACTTCGCGCAGGGTCCGGCAAAGGTTAAGACCGTTCCCGTCCGGTAGTCCGCTGTCGAGCAAATACAGATCAAAGCGGTTTGCCTTCGCATGTGCCAGTGCGTCAGTTGCGTTCGAAGCGGAGGCTAAGTCGATTCGGGAGAATCCCAGCAGAACTTTTATCATTTCAAAAGAGTCACTGTTGTCATCGATATACAAAACGTGAATGCGTTCTTCCTCGTTCATGGGCACACTCCTTTAGTCATTCGACCCACGTGAGAGAGAACCGGAAAGCAGCTCTCGCTTTTCCGTACCACTCCCCACCCTCGATCGTCTATTTGGCTGTTTAGATCTTCGTCTTAGCCCAATCCGCTATCGTCCGGCGAGACTGGTTCTCGTGATCGAGCCGGTTCTGGCGGTTTGCCATAACCCATTCGGCCACCGTTTCGGTTATCGTTTGTGTCGGCGGGGATTCTACGGATGCGGGGACCTCAACCTCGGGCTCTTTTCGCTTGATTACTTTGATCACGGCTTCCTTTCCTATTAATCGTTATGTTGGGCACTATCAAGAGCCAGGGGGGCACGTGCCTTCGCGTGCCGCGACAATCTAGACGCGATTGTACGGGGGAGTGTGGATCTTGTCGGTACGCTCAAGCACATATAGAAAACTTACTAAATCGCTCGCGCGCCGCCGAGTACCTGAAGAGGTAGGGTTATTAAGGGTGACTTTCAGATATCGACGGTGCCCGTGTCGCCGGTACCGCGTGAAGATGGAAACCGCCGCGGGCAACAGAATCTCGAACGCGGCTAAGTCCCCTTGAGCCAGCGCATCATCCGGCGGGGCGAGCGGCACGGATATATCTGCGAGTACGGGCATCGGTTTTGAAGCGCTGGGCCGAATCGAAATATGCGACCTTTTATCGCGGGGTATTGCGGCCTTGCGCGCTTTTGCGCCTGCTTGCTCCACATGTCCTTTCGGCATAAACTTCCCATATACACCGGCAGCCGCATGTGCGAAAAGTAATATTTGATGAAAGTTTATAACGATATTTTGGGACTGATCGGCAACACGCCACTTGTCCAGGTAAACCACATAACAAAGCAGCACAAGATCAAGGCGAAAGTCTTGGCGAAGATGGAGAACCTGAATCCGGGCTATTCGGTAAAGGACCGCATCGGAATCTCGATGATCGACTGGGCGGAGAAGGAAGGCGTCCTCAAAAAAGGCGGCACGATCATCGAGGCGACGAGTGGAAACACGGGAATCGGGTTGGCCCTCACGGCGGCGGTGCGCGGATACCGATGTATCTTCGTTTTGACGGAAAAAGTTTCGGTCGAGAAGATGCGGTATCTGAAATCGCTGGGTGCGGACATCGTCGTCTGTCCCGCGGCGGCGAAACATGGAACGCCCGACCACTACGTCGAGACCGCGAAGCGCATCTCGCAGGAGACACCCAACTCGTTTTATCCGGACCAATACAATCACCCGGCAAATCCGGCGGCGCACTACCGCACCACGGGTCCTGAAATCTGGGAAGACACCGACGGAAAGATCACACATTTTGTGTCCGGCGTCGGCACCGGCGGCACGATCACCGGAACCGGGCGTTACCTGAAGGAAAAAAATCCAAAGATCCGGATCATCGGCGCGGACCCGTACGGCTCCATCTTCAAAAGCTACAAGGACACCGGCCATGTCCCGGAAGCGACGCCTTACCTGGTCGAAGGTATCGGTCAGAGTTTGCCGGTCGGCAATGCGGACATGAGCGTCATCGATGAGATCATCAACGTCACCGACCGCGAGTCGTTCGAGCTCGCCCGTCTGCTGTCTCGCCGGGAAGGGATCTTTTGCGGCGGCTCGACCGGGACGACTTTTGCGGCCGCGCTAAAGGTTGCGAAGGATCTTGATGAGAGCGCGGTTGTCGTTTTTGTCGTGTGCGACACCGGCGAGCATTATCTGACGAAGTTCCATTCCGACGAATGGATGAAGGAAAAGCTTTTGCTCGAACCGCAGCGGATCACGGCGGGCTTGATAAACGAGACAAAGAACGGCGGAGCGCCTGCCGAGCTGATTTTTGTCGGGCCCGAAGACACGGTCGGATTTGCTCTCGAAAAAATGTCGGCGAGCAGCGTCACCCAAATACCGGTTCTTGAAGAGAATCGCTCGGTAGGAAGCCTTCGCGAGAGCCGCGTGCTTACGAAATTATTGAGCAATCGCGATCTGATCGATTCGCGCGTGCGTGATGTCATGGACGAGAGCTTCCCCGTTATCGAGATCGACACGAGCGTCCGTGAAATAAAGTCGAAGCTGCAAAAAGCTCCAGCGGTGCTGATCGAAGATTTCAAGCGCATCACCGGCATCATTACACGTTCAGACGTACTTGATCTGCAGAAGTAACCTCTGTGATTGGAGGACATGCTATGGACGACAAAGCGAACGGCGCTGTTCCAGCCGCGGACGATGAAGATCTGACGACTACGGCACCGAACCCGCAGCCGAACGTCTGGAAGATGCCTGATCCCGTTTTTCGAAAAACGAGCGGACGTCTGCCGAAAGCTTTCGAGAGAGAATATTTTACCGAAGCGCCCACGCAGGAAAACCCGAAGCCGGCGGCGGCCAGTGACGTCAATCCGCCCAATCACACCGAGCCGGCGCCACAGAGCCCGACGCTCAAAATAGTTCTTGTCGGTCTGGGCGTTCTAGCGATGATCGTGTTCATCGCCGTGTTTTTGACTGTCGTTTATTTTTTCTTCTGGAGATCGTGAACCGTTCCGGCCCGGAGGGGCGTTAAGCGGCCTGTCTTCGACCGGCGTTTCGGGGTGGAAGGCCCGGCCGCTTAACTACTAGCGAGCCGATCACGGGTGGGTCATATCTTCCGGCTTGACCAACTCGTCGAACTTGTCCGCCTCGACTAAACCTAATTCGACCGCAGATTCCTTCAACGAAATTCCCTTTTTGTGCGCGTTCTTCGCAATCTTGGCGGCGTTGTCGTAGCCGACATGCTGATTCAATGCGGTGACGAGCATGAGCGAATCGTTCAAGTAATGATCTATGCGGTCGCGGTTGAGCTCTATGCCCTCGATGCAAAACTCCACGAAGCTCCGACACGCATCTTTCAGCAGGCGCACCGAGTGGAGAAAGTTGTGGATCATCACCGGCTTGAAAACGTTGAGCTCGAAATTTCCCTGCGAACCCGCGAAGCCGATCGCGGCGTCGTTGCCCATCACCTGGACGGCGACCATGGTCATGGCTTCGCTCTGGGTGGGGTTGACCTTGCCGGGCATGATCGACGACCCCGGTTCGTTTTCCGGTAGCGTGATTTCGCCGATCCCGCATCGAGGACCGGAGCCGAGCCAGCGAATGTCGTAGGCGATCTTCATCAAACTGGCGGCAAGTGTTTTTAGTGCGCCGGACGCAAAAACAAGTTCGTCATGGGCGGACAACGCGGCGAATTTATCGGGATGCGATTTGAATGGAAGCCCGGTGAGTTCGGCAATTTGCGCGGCGGCCCGTGTCGCGAATTCCGGGTGCGCGTTGAGGCCGGTGCCTACGGCCGTTCCCCCGATCGCAAGATCGAGCAGACCGGGCATGACGGCTTTCAGGCGATCGATGTCGCGCGTTATCAAGCTGGCCCACCCACCGAATTCCTGACCGACGGTCAGCGGCGTCGCGTCCTGCAGATGCGTGCGCCCGATCTTTACTACATCCCCGAACTCTTTCGCCTTAGCGTCGATCGCGTCGCGCACATTTTCGACTTCGGGAATAAGCGCCGTCATCCGTTCTGCCGCGGCGATATACATCGCGGTCGGAAATGTATCGTTCGATGACTGTGACATGTTCACGTCATCGTTGGGATGAACCGGCTTCTTCGAACCCATCTCGCCGCCCGCCATTTCGATCGCGCGGTTCGAGATGACCTCGTTCGCGTTCATGTTCGTCTGCGTCCCGCTGCCGGTCTGCCATACGCGAAGCGGAAAATGCGCGTCCAGTTTTCCATCAATCACTTCGTCGGCCGCCTGGACGATAAGCTTTACCTTGTCGGCCGTCATGAGCTCGGGTTTCAGATCATGATTGACGATCGCCGCAGCCTTCTTTAAAACACCGAGAGCGCGGATCACCTCGCGCGGCATCACATCGAAGCCGATGTTGAAATGATGCAAGCTCCGCTCGGTCTGGGCGCCCCAATACTTGTCCGTCCCGACCTGGACCGGACCCATCGAATCTGTTTCGGTCCGTGTTGCCACGGCTTTTTCAGTTGCTTCTGACATCAATTTGTTCCGGGAATGATGTAAAGATCATTCGAATCTGCATACGCACTCGTATCCCTTTTGCTAATTTTGATCGAATAGCGCTCTCGACCAAGCCCGAGCCTACCCGTCAACTCCTTACGAACCTCCACCGCGTCCTTGTAACTATTTACCTCTATCCGCCCGCGATGGTGGGGGTTTTCCCTCAGCACTTGCGCAAAACCCACATAGTGCGGCTGACCCAGGCCTAACTCGGGGTAGCTGGGTTCACATGTCGTGCAGGTGGTACTGAAAAGATATTTCGAAGTCAGCATTTTCCAATCGAATCGTACTTCTGTAAAAACCGGCGGTTGGGAGCCCGCCGGAATGATCCAATATTCTTCTTCGCCAAACGCTCTGCCTTCGGCGACAACATAGGAGATCTTGCTCGCGGGAACGCCGTGGTCGGCCACAAAGCCGCGGGCGCCGTTCAAGTAACCGAGCAGGTTTCCGAAGCGCTCGGCACCGGTCCCCGCAAAAACGATGATCAGGCCGCGGGCGTCTTTGCGGCGGACCATCATCTCTTCCATAAACCACGCGATGCGGCCGTATTCTCCACAGCCGGGCTGGACGGCTCCCTCGTCCCACTTGATCGGCTCGGGTCGCGTTTGTCCGCTGGCACCGATGAGGCCGCTCGAGATCGCTACAAAATACACTAAATGTAATACGAATTTTTTCATCGACCGACAGCTCGATTCTACCGCGAAAACGGCACCGCAAAAACTCTTGACAAGCATTTGCTTCGGTCTTACCCTAGGTCAGCTAGCCGCCGGCCCTCACCCGTCCGCCCTATATGGAAAATCTGAAACTTCTATTTCAACTCTATCTGCGTCCGGCGTCCGCGATGAGCGACGTCATGGACAAGGGGAGTTGGATGTTCGGGGCGATCCTTGTGCTTCTGGTCTCGATAGTTTTTTTCGCGACCGTCAATACCAAACTTCACGAAACATATCGCGTTCCCGTACTGAACGAATTCTACCAGCCCGACCCGGAAACGGATTTCGATTCGCCCGACGCTGAAGCCGAATACAAACGGGCGTACGAAAATTATCAGAATGCATTAGCGTCCAGACGGACACTTCCATTAACCGGCGACAGGTTTTTCAAATTCTTTTCGTTTGATCCGGGTGCCTTCTACCAGCCGCTTTTTGCGATCTCGATATTTTACGTTCCCGTTCTCGTTCTACTGATGTCGATATTCAGTCCCATCGGCAGCTTCGGCCTCGTGCTGCGGCGCGATTATGGAGCCCTCGCGACGTGCTCCTTGATGGCCTGGGCCGCGGCACACCTTCCCTTCGCACTGCTCGGAGCAGCCCTATTCACCGCCGAGGTCTCCCCACTGGTTTATTTCGGGTTGTGGCTTGGGAGCAGTTTGCTGTTTGGGATATTTATGATCTCCGCGTTGCGGACCGCACTCGGTGTGAACTACGGCGTCGCCGTTCTCACAGTGGCGACCGCCTGGCCCGCCTTTGGGCTCGCGATGTATGTTTTTCAGTACCTCTCGCCGTGGATGCTGTCACCCTTCCTGCTCTTCTGGGTGGTGATCTATTTTGGCGGTTTTCTCGGGGGTGAGGTCCGAGGGTTCGGTAACGCGTTTCGGCAAAAACAAAATTTCAAACGATTCCTTCATAACGCCACCGTCAATCCGAAAGACGCCGACGCGCATGTTCAGCTCGGGCTGATCTATCAGCAGCGGCGCCAGGACTCGAAGGCTCTGGAGCATTTCACGAAAGCCTTGCAGATCGATCCGGACGAGGTCGACGCGAATTACCAATTGGGAAGAATGGCTCGAGAAAAACGGGAGCTGCAGCAGGCCCTAAACCATTTTGGGATCGTGCTGGAGCAGGACGACCGGTACTCGCTCAACGAGATCTGGCGTGAAGTCGGCGTGACCTATCTCGACGCGGGCATGTTCAACGAAGCGATCGATGCTCTGGAAAAGTACGTCGATCGGCGGCCCGTAGATCCCGAAGGCTTATATTACTTCGGCCGTGCCCTCAAGGGCCGAGGCGAAAACGATCGAGCCCGCGAGATGTTCGAGCAAGCCGTAGATTCGGTAAACAGCTCGCCGCCCTATCGCCGAAGAGAGATCCAGAAATGGCGAAAGTTGGCGGAGAAAGAAATTTAAGCGAAGTAACGCTGGAAGCGGCAGAAATTTTAGCCGCGGATTTTCGCGGATGACGCGGATCAGAAATGATTCTTCTTCAGATCCGCGTGATCCGCGAAAATCCGCGGCTAAAATTTCTGCCGCTTCCAGCGTTACTTCGCTTAAATTTCTTTCTCCGCCAACTTTCGCCATTTCTGGATCTCTCTTCGGCGATAGGGCGGCGAGC
>DATLCA010000406.1:0-1392 GCA_035526605.1 Pyrinomonadaceae bacterium
GGTCAGGTAACGGCGGCTTAACGTATACAGATTAGGAGTCCACGCAGATGTCATCCATCAAACTCATTTCTCTCGTCGTCTTGCTGCTTGCCGCGACGATCCTTTCCCCCGCCCAATCCACCTGGTCGCCGGAGGTTCAGGTAAAGACTCGCATTGTCGGCAACCCGCGCATCTCACCGGACGGCAAACGGATCGTGTACACGGTCAACGACGCCGTCATGACGGCGGACAAGAGCGAATTCGTCACGCAGATCTGGCTGGCGTCATCGGACGGAAAAGAAAACAATCAGATCACCTTTAACGAAAAATCGTCGTCGAACCCCAAATGGTCGCCCGATGGAAACCGTATCGCGTTCACCTCTAATCGAAAAGACAACAAGAATAATCTCTACGTCCTCCGCGTGGCCGGTGGGGAAGCGGAGCAGATCACGGATTTAAAGAGCAGCATCAGCGACTTCGAATGGTCGCCGGACGGCGGATGGATCGCTTACTCGATGTCCGACGCAAAAACCGACGACGAGGAGAAGAACGACAAAGGAAAAAACGATTACCGCTGGGTGGACGAGAACCAGAAGCTGGGGCGGCTGTATGTGATCCCGATCGCGAAAGACGCGAACGGCAAACGCGAGGCGAAAAAACTGACGAGCGACAATCGCCACGTGACAGGATTCGACTGGTCGCCCGACGGAGCCCGGATCGTCTTCAATCATGTTTCGGGTCCGGGGGCTAATGAATGGCCGTCGTCGGATATTTCGATCGTCGAAGTGGCTTCGGGAAAAACGTCATCGTTCGCCGCGACGGCGGCAGCGGAATCCGCTGTGCAGTATTCGCCGGACGGTAAATGGATCGCAGGCACTGCCTCGGATCTTCCGGTTCGATGGGCGCAAAGTTACACGCTCCGTGCTTATCCCGTGGGCGGGGGCGAGCCGAAAGTGATGGCGTTGTCGCACGATGCCCAGCCAAATATTGTCGGATGGACACCCGATGGAAGGAAGATAGTTTTTTACGAATCGAAAGGTACGGGAACGTCGGTCTACGAGGCCGACGTCGCCGCCGGCACGATCAAAGAGATCAAATATTCGAACGCCGTCATCACCGCGGTTTCAATGGCGAAGGATGGCTCGGCCTACGCTTTCGTCATTCAATCGTGCGAGAAACCTCCCGAAGTGGCGATCATCAGATCGGGCGCCGAAACGTTGACGCAGATTTCCCGCGTCAATTCCGAGCTGACGAAAATGCCCTTCGGTAAAACCGAAGTGATTAAATGGAAGAGCACCGACGGCCGCGAGATCGAAGGACTGCTCACGTATCCGGTCGGCTACGTCGCCGGCACAAAGGTTCCGTTTATCTTGAATATTCACGGCGGACCGGCCGGTGTCTTCCAACAAAATT
>DATLCA010000407.1:0-2715 GCA_035526605.1 Pyrinomonadaceae bacterium
TTATGCGCCACGCTACAGCAAAGTTTTTGCTTTCGGGTCAACACAACGATTGCTTAATTAAGTCAGCGAAATGCTGCTTGAGCTAACTGCCGAAAGGAATTTCGGCAAGAGTCAGGTTAGACGTTAGTTTTGCCTTTTAAATGTACGACGGGCTGTTAGCCTGTCGGCCGGACGGGCTAACAGCCCGTCGTACGAAGAATATGCCGACTATCAACCAATTAGTTCGCAAAGGACGTGAACGCGTCAAATATAAGACGGCGAGTCCGGCTTTGCAGTCGAACCCTCAGAAGCGCGGCGTGTGCACGCGCGTTTACACCTCGACGCCGAAGAAGCCTAACTCGGCTTTGCGTAAAGTCGCCCGTGTTCGTCTGACGAACCAGATCGAAGTTACGACTTACATTCCGGGTATAGGTCACAACCTGCAGGAGCACTCGATCGTGCTTATCCGCGGCGGACGTGTGAAGGATCTTCCGGGTGTTCGTTATCACGTTATTCGTGGAACGCTTGACGCGTCCGGTGTCGCGAACAGAAATCAGGCCCGTTCGAAGTACGGTGCGAAACGCCCGAAGGGAGCTAACACGAAGGGTAAATAGTAAATCGTGACTAATGAACGGGAAGAACCTTTCACGAGTCACCATTAGCGATTAACGAATATGGCAAGAAGAAGAGTTGCAGGCCGCAGAGAAGTTTTGCCGGATCCTATCTTTAACAGCACGCTGGTGACGAAGTTCATCAACGGGATGATGTGGGCGGGCAAAAAGAGTGTCGCCGAAGAGATCTTTTACGGCGCGATGGAAAAGATCGGTGAGAAGACCGGTGAAGAGCCGCTCAAGATCTTTAAGAAAGCGGTTGATTCGGTCGCCCCGACACTCGAGGTTAAGTCACGGCGAATCGGCGGTGCGACATACCAGGTTCCTCTCGAAGTCACCAAGGACCGACGCAACACGCTCGCGATCCGATGGATCGTGACGAACGCGCGAGGCCGGAGTGAAAAAACGATGCGCGACCGATTAGTCGGTGAGCTGCTCGACTCGGGTTCGGGACGCGGAGGAGCGGTCAAGAAGAAGGACGACGTCCACCGCATGGCAGAAGCGAACAAGGCGTTCGCACATTATAGATTTTAAGCAATTAGCAATTAGCAGCTAGCAATTAGCGAGACCGCTTCTGCTTACCGCTAATTGCTAGCTGCTAGTTGCTGGAAACATGGCAAACATTAGCTTAGACAAATTCAGAAACATCGGCATTATGGCCCATATCGACGCGGGTAAGACCACGGCGACTGAGCGCATTTTGTTCTACACGGGTGTTTCGCACAAGATCGGCGAAGTTCACGAAGGAACGGCGACGATGGACTGGATGGAGCAGGAGCAGGAGCGCGGGATCACCATTACCTCCGCTGCGACGACCTGTTTCTGGACGAGAAATAACGTAGAGCACCGCATCAACATCATCGACACACCCGGCCACGTCGACTTCACGATGGAAGTCGAACGTTCGCTCCGCGTGCTCGACGGTGCCGTTTGCGTGTTTGACGGAGTTGCCGGTGTGGAACCGCAATCCGAAACCGTTTGGCGTCAGGCGGACAAGTACGGCGTGCCCCGTATCTGCTTTATCAATAAGCTGGATCGTGCGGGCGCTTCATTCGACCGTTCGTTCGATTCGATCCTCAAGCGTCTTGGTGCAAATGCCGTCGCTATGCAGGTCCCGATCGGCCTCGAAGATCAGTTCAAAGGCGTCGTCGACCTCATCACGATGAAGGCGTTCGTCTGGAATGACGAGGCCAAAGGCGCTAAATACGACATCACGGAAATTCCGGCAGACCTCGTCGACGCCGCGAAAGAAGCTCGCGAAAAACTTGTTGAAGCAGTTTCGGCCATCGACGATGACCTGATGGCGAAGTATTTGGAAGGTGAAGAGGTTTCGGAGACGGAGATCCGTGTAGCGTTGCGAAAAGGAACGCTCGCGATGCAGATCGTTCCGGTATTCACCGGTTCGGCATTCAAGAATAAAGGTGTACAGACCCTACTGGATGGCGTAGTCGATTTCCTTCCTAGCCCGCTAGATATCCCGGCAATCGAAGGTACCGTGCCAAGAACAGACGCTGTCGAAACTCGCGAGCCGGATGCAAAAGCCCCGTTCGCGGGCCTCGTCTTCAAGCTGATGGCCGACAAGCATCTCGGACAGCTCGCATTCGTGCGAATTTATTCGGGTACGGTTAAATCAGGTTCGTACGTCACGAACACGATCAAGGATTCGAAAGAACGCGTCGGTCGCCTGATGCTCATGCACGCGAACAAGCGTGAAGACGTCGAAACGGCGAGTGCCGGAGAGATCGTCGCGATCGGCGGCATGAAGAATGTCACGACCGGCGACACGGTCGCAGATGAGAATCATCCGATCATCCTTGAATCGATGGAATTCCCGGATCCTGTCGTGCGTGTCGCGGTCGAACCGAAGACGCGGGCCGACCAGGACAAAATGGGCATCGCGCTCAACCGACTTGCACAGGAGGATCCTTCGTTCCAGGTTTCGACCGATCACGAAACCGGTCAGACGATTATCGCGGGGATGGGGGAGCTTCACCTCGAGATCATCGTCGATCGCATGAAGCGTGAGTTCGGTGTTGAAGCGAACGTCGGTAAGCCGCAGGTTGCATATCGTGAAACCATCACGATCGGTGCACCGGGTAAAGAAATTTTCAAGAAACAGTCGGGC
>DATLCA010000408.1:0-4630 GCA_035526605.1 Pyrinomonadaceae bacterium
TTCAGCCAGAGCGCGTGCGTTGTCGAGGATCTGCTGCTGATAGGCCTTGAAGTCCGGCTGCAGCGCCTCGCCAAACGAAACCGCCTTCGCCGCGATAATGTGGACGAGCGGCCCGCCCTGAATCCCCGGGAACACGCTGCGGTCAAGATCCTTTGCAAATTCGTCGCGACACAACACCAGTCCTCCGCGGGGCCCGCGAAGGGTCTTGTGCGTCGTCGTGGTCACGAACTCGCAATGCGGAACCGGCGATGGGTGAAGCCCGGCTGCGACAAGCCCGGCGATGTGCGCAATATCGGCCATCACTTTCGCACCGACGCCGCGTGCGATCTCGCCGATCCGCGCGAAATCGATCGTCCGCGGATACGCCGACGCCCCGCAGATCAAAAGCTTCGGCCTGTGCTGTTCGGCAAGGCTTTGAAGTTCGTCATAGTCGATCTGCTCGGTATCCTTACTTACGCCGTAGTCGGCGACCTTGTAATTGATCCCCGAAAAATTTAACGGATGGCCGTGCGTGAGATGGCCGCCGTGCGACAAGTTCATCCCAAGGATCTGGTCGCCGTGATCGAGCGCCGTCATCAAGACCGCCATATTTGCCTGAGCCCCAGAGTGCGGCTGAACGTTGGCGTGCTCGGCGCCGAAGATCTCTTTCGCCCGGTCGATCGCGGCCTGCTCGACGACGTCCGCGAACTCGCACCCGCCGTAATATCGCTTCCCCGGATATCCCTCGGCGTACTTGTTCGTAAAGACCGTGCCCATCGTTTGAAGGACCGCTTCTGAAACGAAGTTCTCGGACGCGATCAGTTCGAGCCCGTTGGTTTGGCGACGGACCTCGTCGTTAATTGCTTCGCTGATTATCGGATCGACGTCGGAAATGTTTGCTGTGAAAAAATTGTTCATTCAATTCAATTTTATCGTACTTGCGGAATTTTCGCTTTCGCTGTCATAAATCACGAAGATGTAAACCAGCGCATAGAGGCTAACAAGCGTTCCCAGGGGAAAAGTTCCAAACGAGAGAATCACGAACAGCAACCCAAAGCCTTTCGGATCGGGAAACCCGCTCCGGATGGTCAGGCCCGCCAGCCCGCATATCCCGAACATGGCGATGCCGTACAGGATATACGGCAGAGCGAAGTCTGTCGGAAACTCCGAGATGATCTTGGTAGCAGGATGGGTTTCGCCGAGGATTCGCGATGACGCCTCCTGCGTCGAATTCCACAACGCCAGGTATCGGAGAAGTGGGGACACGAGATTGATCAGAATACTAAAACCAAAACCGATGATTGAGAAACCGAGGATCTGGGCATGTTGATCAGGGCGCAAACCAGGGAGAGACATTTGTTTTTACCGTCCTTTTGGATTTTTGTACTGGGATAATATTCCTTTCCCAAGCTCGCCGCAATACCTCGGAGCAGTCTCTCTTCTTAGTCACGGGTGGCGACCGCTTCGTTGTTCTAGGAAACCATGGCTGAGAAGTCCGCTTCGTTCAAAACCGCGATGCCCAGGCTCTCCGCCTTCGTCAGTTTCGATCCGGCGTCGCTCCCCGCAACGACGTAATCCGTCTTTTTACTTACCGATGACGAGACCCGACCGCCCCGATCTTCTATCAGTTTAGCTGCCGCGTCTCGTGTGTAATTTTCCAGAGCTCCCGTCAGGACAAATGTCTTGCCGGCAAATCTGTCGTCGTGGGCGACGTCATTCCCGCCGTCGATTTCCATTTGCACACCTGCGGTTTTCAGCCGGTCTATCAATTCGATGTGAAGCGGATTTCGAAACCATTCGAACACGCTGACTGCGACGGTGAGGCCGATCTCGTGAATTTCGTCAAGCTCTTCCACGGTCGCCGCGGCAAGCTTGTCGATGCTGCGAAAATGCTTCGCGAGGATCTTCGCAGTGCGTTCTCCTACGTGGCGGATGTCGATGCCCAGCAGCAACCGCTGCAAACCGCGCGATTTGCTCGCTTCGATCTGGTCGATAAGTTTCGTCGCGGACTTCTCTGCGCGGCGCTCCAGATTGGAGATGTCCTCGACCGTTAGCTTATAAATGTCTGCTACGTTCTTCACCATCCCGTTGTCGACGATCATGTCGATCAACACAGAGCCAAGCCCTTCGATGTCCATCGCCTTCCGCGAAGCGAAGAAACCGATCCGAGCTTTCACCTTCGCCGGACAATCCGGATTCACGCATCGGCGAACCGCCTCGCCTTCCGGCCGGAGGGCGTCGGATCCGCAGACCGGACATTTCCGCGGAAATTTGTACGGGCGTTCGGTTCCGTCGCGTTTCGATGTTACGACCTGCAGCACCTGCGGAATTATCTCGCCGCTTTTTTCGATCAGTACCGTGTCACCGAGTTTGATATCCAGACGCTTGATCTCATCTTCGTTGTGCAGCGACGCGCGTGCGACTGTAGTTCCGGCGAGCAAAACGGGCTCGAGATACGCGACCGGAGTCAGAGCTCCGGTACGGCCCACCTGAACCTGAATGTCCAGAAGTTTTGTCGTCCCCTGCCGCGCCGGGTATTTGTAGGCGATGGCCCAGCGCGGGGCTTTCGTCGTCGTGCCAAACTCCTGCTGCAGCGTGGTGGAATTTACCTTTACGACGACGCCGTCGATCTCGTAATCGAGTTCGTCACGCTTCGGCTCCATTTTTTCCACGAACGCGCGGAGATCTTCGAAATCTTTACAAAGTGCGCGGTTCGGGTTGACGTGAAATCCATTTGCGGCGAGCCACTCGAAACTTTCCCAATGCGTCGCGAACATTTTCTGCGAATTGCGAAGAAGGTCGTAGGGAAACATGTCGAGGCGGCGTGAGGCGACGATCGCGGAATCTAACATTCGTAAAGTGCCGGAAGCGCAATTCCGCGGATTCGCGAAAGTTTTTTCACCCAGCATCTCGAGCTCGGCGTTTATCTTCTGGAATTGGGTGCGGGACAAAAATACTTCGCCGCGAATTTCGGAGTGGCCAGTCCCATCCGACTTTAATCGCAATGGAATTTTCTTGATCGTCTTCACGTTGGGCGTAACGTCGTCGCCCTGCACACCGTCACCCCGCGTGGCTCCTGCGGTAAGCAGTCCGTTCTCGTAATGAAGCGCGACGCTTAACCCGTCGATCTTCAGCTCGGCAACGTACTCGAGCTTTTGCCCGTCGGCAAGACGTTCGCATCGCTCGGTATATGCTTTCAGATCATCGAGGTCATACGAGTTGTCGAGCGACATCAGCGGCACTGTATGGACAAAAGGTTTCAGACTTTCCGCCTTGCCGCCGACCCGCTGTGTCGGACTGTCCGGGGTGATCAACTCCGGATGTTCCCCCTCAAGCTCCTTGAGCCGTTCGAGCAGCTTGTCGAATTCGAAATCGGAGATCTCGGGCGTAGCCTGTTGGTAGTACAGGTCGTTGTGGTACTCGATCTCGGCGCGAAGCTTGTTGATTTCTTTTTCGATTTTTGAACCCATTACAAAAAATACTTGAACCGTTAAGCCGCCGGTCTTCGACCGACGCCCATTACCGCAACTCGACCGCGGTCGAAGACCGCTAGATTAACGAACCGTTGTGTTTAATCGCGATCTGTCTAATTCCAACTTGCTTACAATACTAAAGAGTTTTGGAGGCATCGTTCGCTCCTCGGGCGCCAAAAAGCAAAACCAAGTAGCCCGGTTGTGCTACCGGCGACCCACTCGTTGTTTTCTCGGTATTCTACTGTCCACTTGTACGCCTTACCACCGCGACTGAATTCCCTCAGTCTGCATTCCCCAGAAAGCCCGAAAGAAAAACAGTCTAATGCATTCTTTCTGTCCGGAAACGCCCCGTGCCAACCATCAAAGAAAACCGAGAACGATCCGTCATCGGCAGAAAGAAGAGTGACTTCAAACCCGTTCTCTGAAACCGGAAACACCGTAATTGAGTTTTCCTGAATCTCGTACCTGACATGAGCATATTTCGCGAGCCGCCGCTGTATCTCTTCGATTGCGGTCATATCAGTTCATGAACTCCGCGATCAAGCGGTGGAAGTGATGGGTTCCTTGCTCGCGTGTGGGCGAGTATCGGCCGTGCGAATAAAAGCGCGAGCGAATTCCGCGCTGTACGCTTTCAACTACTTCTTCGTCTTCCAGCTCCACGCGGTGTAGATCTGCTCCGGCGCCGTTGCCGACTTTCGACTCGTCGGAAACGTACGTCAAAAACTCGACGACCGACCGCGTCGGCGAAACCGGCCGGACCACGTTCACCGAGATCCCCCACGGATAAAAATTAAACATCAGGTTCGGGAAAATGAACAGGTATCGGGCGGCAACATTTGTCGCGACCCCGTCACCCGAAGCGGCTGCCTTCCCTCCTAAGACAGGAGGGGTAAATGCGGTCTGCAAACTCGAAAATCTAAACGTCGCTGTCGCATAAGTTCCATAATCGACAATTTCGTTCAGAGCGTGATGGACGAATGGAATGTGAAAACCTTCAAGATAGTTTTCGCAATAGAGAGCCCAGTGCGCTTTTACTTCATAGTCACGCGAGGAAACTAGTTTCAGCCCGTCCGGCGCGACGTCTTTGAGTCGCTCAGCCGCGTCGTCGACAAACTCTTCAAACGGCGCATACGGTTCGATCGACGCAAACGCGAACCCGCCGCGGGTTGCAAAAGGAA
>DATLCA010000409.1:0-23567 GCA_035526605.1 Pyrinomonadaceae bacterium
CAATGATGTAAAAGAAAAATTTTTCCAGAATAAGTCGGCAGTCGGCGAGCATATAAAGATCCGCGGCGTTCCGTTGAGAATTATCGGCGTGGAGGCGAAGCGTGGATCATTCTTTGGGAATTCGCAGGACCGGCTTATCTATATTCCCATTACGCTCCACGGTCAGATCTTTACACGCACCGGCGGGATCGAGCTTCACGGAAAGACGCTGAAAAGTGAGGACCTCAAGCCGGCCATCGAAGAAGCCCGACAGCTTTTACGAAACCGGCGCCAGCTAATCGGAAGCGAGGAAGACACCTTCGGCGTCGTTAATGTCGATGAGTTCGGTTCGCAGATGGATCAGATAACCGGCGCCATAGCGGCGGTGGTCGTTCCTATCACGCTTATAATTCTGGTCGTCGGCGGCATTGTCGTAATGAACATCATGCTCGTCTCCGTGACCGAGCGCACTTTTGAGGTGGGCCTGCGCAAGGCGCTCGGAGCAACCCGCAAACAAATTCTTTTGCAGTTCCTTATCGAATCGGCGGCGCTCTGTGTGGTCGGCGGTTTTCTCGGACTGATGGTTTCGTTATTTGTGACGCAAATCGTCGGGTACCTGCTCGGCATAACGATGACGATTACACCCGGTTACGTCATCATGTCGGTCGCCGTCTCGAGCATTATCGGAGTCGTCGCCGGCTTATACCCAGCGTGGAAAGCGGCGCGGCTGGATCCGATCGTAGCGCTGACGCAAACGTAGGACAGTCCGCTAGCCTGTGCTTCCTGCGGGCTAACAGTCCGCCATACTGATATGAAAGTCTCGACATCACTGCCGGTTGAAGTAATGAAGATGTCGCTCGACAGCATTGCCGGGCACAAGTTCAGATCTGCGCTGACCATTCTCGGCATCGTTGTCGGGATCATCACCGCCGTCGTCGTGGCCTCGATACTTACCGGCATGCGGCAAAGTATCGTGTCGATCGTCGAGGAGTACGGGACCAACAATATCTACGCATTCCACCTAACGACGGGGATGGGCGGTCAGAATCGCGACGAACGAAACAGAAAGCCTCTAACGGACGAGGACGCGAGCGCGATCCTTGCGCAGTCGACCAGCATCGAAGATCTCGCGCTCATAAATCCCGGCATCGGCAACTTTGGCCCGAGCTTCGACGACAACATGAAGTACGAGGACCGCAATTACCGCTGGGCGAGTGTGGACGGTGTTTCGACAAATTACGACCGGATAGTAAACCTGGGAATCCGGGAGGGCCGATGGTTGACCGAGGCCGACAATCTGCAAAGACGCAATGTGGTCGTCATCGGTGTGGATGCCCGCGAAGCTCTGTTTCCGAACCCGGATGAATCGCCGATCGGCAAAGTTATTCGGATGAACGGCGACACATGGGAAGTCATCGGCGTCGTCGAGAAGAGAAAGTCCGGTTTCTTTGGCGAGAACGAAGAGGATCGCAAAGCCTTCATGCCCTATCGAACGTCGCGCAAGGTCGCGCCGCTTCGGGACTTTCTGCTGATGATAATTCAGGGGAAACAGGGCGAGTTGAACGATGCAGTAGCCGAGATCGAGGCCGTGCTCCGGCAGCGGCGTGGCGTAAAGTACGGTGAGCCGAACAATTTCGACGTAAAAACCGCGGACGCGTTCATCGCGCAATTCGACGGTATTATCGGGGGTGTCGGTGCGGCCGCGATCGCGATATCGATGCTCGGATTACTCGTCGGCGGTATCGGTGTGATGAACATCATGCTCGTCTCCGTGACGGAACGCACCAAAGAAATCGGCATTCGAAAAGCCATCGGTGCAACCCGAAGCGCAATCGTTTTCCAATTTCTGCTCGAGGCGATGACGCTTACGGCTATCGGCGGAATTATAGGCATTGTTCTGGCAGTCGGAATAAGCAATCTGGTGATGCTTTTGATTCCGACGATACCGGCGACCGTGGAGCTCTGGATGATTCTTGTCTCGCTCGGCGTTTCTATCGGGATCGGATTAGTCTTTGGAGTGCTTCCGGCGCGAAAGGCCGCTCGGCTGGATCCGATCGAGTGTTTGAGGTACGAATAGGTTATTCGCACTTCACGCGCGTGTAGGGAAAATCTATTCCGCGGGTTTTGCCATTATTTGTTCCCTCGATTCGGGCGGTCATTTTTTCTCCGCTCCGTGTGTAGAGGATCCGCTGCGGAAAGTCGTGGGTCGGATTCTCGAACACTATCCCATTCGTTGTCGACGTCTTTAATGGGAAAGACGTATCTTCTTTGTTACCGGATGGGCGCGACACGTACGCCAAACCGGCCGCAGTTTCAACGATCCGCAAAAACTCAAAATCAACCAGCTTCCCGGCCTTCAAGGTTCGGCCTACGCCGATCATCGCGTCGCCGGCAGGCTTCATCCACATCTCGGTGATCTGCGTCCCGCGCTCCCTATTGCTCATCTCCCAGCAGCCCGCCATCCATCCGAGATCCGACAGCCGCGTCGCTGCAACCTGGCACGGTGCACTGGCCGGAAGAGCTCCTAGCAAGATAGCGAGCAAAACAACTTTCATCGATCTGTCCTCATTTCGATTTCTTTAGAGTTCCACGTTTTGCTCATACTGCGGCACCGTGACGTTCCACCCGAACCGGTCACGAATATGCTGAGCCATCGCCGCCGCCGCATCCGGTTCGCCGTGTGTCGTGAAGACGGTTTTCGGGGCTTGGGACAAACCTTCCAGCCATCGGATCACAGCTTTCCAATCGGCATGTGCTGAAAACCCTTCGACCTTTTCTACGTGGCAGCGCACGGGAATCTGGTTCTTCATGATTCTGACTTCCCTTTCGCCATCCTGGATTCGCCGGCCTGTCGTGCCCGCCGCCTGGTAACCCACGAAAATTACAGTCGCATCCTCGTTCGGCAAGACCCGCATCGCATGGTGTAGGACTCGGCCGCCGGTCATCATTCCGGATGCCGAGATAATGATCCGGGTACCTTTCATGTCGTTGAGCCTTTTCGACTCGTCGCGGGTCGAAGTGGTCGACATCGAATGCGTTCGCAGAGGGTGCTGTTTTTTGCGCAGGATGGAGGCGTATTCTTCGTCGTGCTCCTCGTTCCAGCGGTTGTAAACCTGCGTGGCCTGAGCGGCCATCGGCGAGTCGACGATCACCGGCAATATCGGAATCCGCTTTTCTTCTTCCAGCTCGCGAAGCAAATACAAAACTTCTTGTGTGCGCCCGACGGCGAATGCCGGGATCAGTATTGGTGCGTTCCGGTCGGCCGCTTCGTTAATGATCCGCGCCATCTGTTCGTCAGACGCTATGTCCCCATGAAGGCGGTTTCCGTAAGTGGATTCGACCATCAGGTAGTCACATTCCGGCGGCGTCGCCGGATCTTTAACGATCGGCTGATCGTAGTGGCCGAGATCTCCCGAGAAAAGAAAGCGCGTCGACGCGCCGCCGCTGGATGAATTAGCCATCTCGACCAACACAAGGCTCGCCCCGATGATGTGTCCGGCAACCAGAAAGCTCGCCTTGAATCCTTCCGCGATTTCCACCTCGGTTCCGTCGTTCGCTACGGGCCGGACGAGCTCAAGCGTACGCCGCGCGTCGGCTTCGCCGTAAAGGGGCAGGGCGGGCGCATGTCGAGTCAGGTTGTGCCGGTTGCGATAATCCGCCTCCTCCTCTTGAAGGCGCGCGGAGTCAGCCAAAAGAATTTTCAGAAGATCGTTCGTCGCCTTGGAAGTGAAAACGGGGCCCCGAAAGCCTAGATTGACGAGCCGCGGCAGCCAGCCGGTATGGTCGATATGAGCGTGCGTGATTATGACCGCATCGATGGAAAGCGGATCGAAGGGCGGGTCCTGCCAGTTGCGCTCGCGGAGTTCCCTCAAGCCCTGAAACAGACCGCAGTCGACCAGGATTCGGCGGCCGTTATTTTCCAACAAGTACTTCGAACCGGTTACAGTTCCAACTCCACCGTAAAACGTTATGTTCGCCATTTGAGTGATAGGTTATAGGTGATAAGTATTGAGCGCAACCGTGGTCTCCTCACTCCTCACCTACCCCATCGTCACTAGTTCACATATTCTTTCGGGAACCAGAGGACCTTGCTCGGTTCTTCCGCTTTCGATTGCTGTTTGCGGAGACGCGCGTGCTGAAGAAGCTGCTCGGCGGTTTCTCCATCCTGCCAAAACGTCGCGAGACCGAAGTTGAGCCACACCTTTACGTCCTCGGTTTCCGATACGGCGAAAACGGTCGCCGTGAAATGATCTTTGATCCGCTGCAGAATTTCGCCCGCAAATTTTTCCGATGCGGTCGGAAGGATGATCAAAAATTCGTCGTTCACGGATCGCGAGAGGAAATCCATTTTTCGGAGCAGCCCCGCCAGGTTCTGGGAAACAAACGCAAGCATTCTATCGCCGGCCGCGAAGCCGAAATTTTGATTCATTTCGGCGAAGTTTTTGATGTCCACACTCACGACGGTGAGGGGCCGCTCACCTCGGAACCGCTGTGATTCCGCCAGTTGATTTTCGAGCACCATGAAAAAAGCACGCTCGTTCGGGAGGCTGGTGAGTGAGTCCGTCAACGCGTTGGATACCGAGCGTTCGAAAGAGAGCGAGCTCAGGAACAGCGGAGCCACTCGTTCGCCGATGGCCTCCAGCATCGAATCAAGCTCTGGATCTATAACCAGTGGCTGGTCTTTGTATAAGACCAAGACCGCGAATGGCTGATTCTCGTGAAGCAGCGGGATCGCGACCGCCGAATGCAAACCGTTTAGCGAACCGGGGGGCATCGCCGCCCTCTCGAGCTCGAGCCCGGCATCGGTTTCCACCTCGCGGCTCAACCAGGCCATACCGGCTAGGCCTTTTTCCATAGGCAAAGCCGCCTCCAATTTGGCGTCTGAACCGAATCCGTCCGACTGCGCGATCTCCAGCGAGGCGGCTGACTCGCTCTGAACGAAAAGAGCGCTAGCGGAGAAGGGGAAGACGTGGGCGACCCTGCTTAAGACCAACCGGAAGAGATCGGACGGCTTCAACGATGAGCCGAAGAATTCACTCGCCTCACCTATTGCCTGCAGTGCCTGTTCAAGCTCCTTGCCGGCCGAGCCGGCATTCGCGGTCGCGGCCGGCTCTTCATCAGTATGCGACTTTTGAAACGACCATAGGCAGACGCACGAGTATCCGAAGGCAAGGACCAGCAGGACAACGATCTTCGCCGTATCCGACAAGGACGAAATGGCTAAGAGAAACGTGACTACCGGGGCTACCAGACCGAACACTCCGAGGGCCACCTGACCCGCGCCGAGGCCTTTACCGGAATTTCGAGGATCACTCATGGGTTTCATACGGCGGGGTGATTAGCGATGTGAATCGTGGAGATTAACCGGGCGGGAATCGGCGCTTCTCGCCGAGAATCCTACTGCTGAAGATAACTTTTTGAGCCCAATTTAGTCAATATTTAATGGGACCTGCCCGGAGCGCCCTTCTCACGGTATTCCAGGTTACAAAACCCCCAAAAAATCGGCTCTTCAGGGATTTTCCTGGTTGACTTGAGCACAGGCCGATACATATAGTGACCCTTGTTCCAAACATAATAATAGGCTTGGGGCATAGCAGCGCTTTTGCGCTGGTAGCAGTTAGACAGTTAGGTAACTTTGAAGAAGACAGGAGATCACAAAGTATTATGAAAAAAATTGCACTTACAGCAGTATTAGCGGTCGGAGCTTTCGCAGCCGGATGCGGCGACAGCGGGGCAGGCAATACAGCTAACAATACCAACCGTTCGAATATGATGAACTCGACCATGTCGAGCCCGACCCCGATGGCGACGCCAATGTCGACCGGTAACATGGGTAACTCCGGGAACATGGGAAACATGGGTAATTCGAACATGAGAACGAATACCAACGGCAACAGGGCTAACGCTAACTCGCGTCCGTAGTCTTGACGCATTGAAACGCAGAGGCATCGGCTACGGCCGGTGCTTTTTTCGTTTAAGCCCTCTAAAAAAAAGAGGTTTGGCCGTTTTGGATTATTATTTAAAAGCCGCCTTTCCCTGTTTTGGTAGTTGACTAATGTATGACGGATGACTATATTGTCGATTGTTCCAAAATTAAACGTTTGGGAGCAATGCCGCTCACAAGGCGGTAGGTAAGTAAAAATAAGTAAGTTAATCTTTGAGAAAGACAGGAGTTCATTTAGAAATGAAAAAAATTATTGCACTTTCAACCCTTTTGGCCTTTGGCGCATTGGGTATGGCTTGCGGCGGTGACGCGGCTAACAATTCGACTGCTAACGCTAACAGCAACAAGTCCGCTAACGCTGCACTGAGCAATGCCAACGCGGCACTTGCGAATGCTAACAGCCAGATCCAGACCGCTGCTAACCAGATCTCCAACGCGGCGAGCCAGACCAACTCTACGAGCTCGAACGCGATGGCTAACAAACCCGCGAACGCGACCGTGGTTAGCAACGCTAACGCGAACAACTCGAACCACAAATAATTAAGGCAACTTGGTTATTTAGAAAAAGGCGTCGTCTTCGGACGACGCCTTTTCATTTGCCAGAGGCTATGCGGACGGGCGCCGCAAGCTATTGAGCTAGGAGATCCCTAAATTCCGAAACGTCCGTCACCGGCTTCTGACATACAAAATTCTCACAGACGAAAGCCGTCGGCATGTTCTCGACGGAGTGTTTGCCCTCAAGCAAAGGCAAATCACTCTGGGAAGACCCGCCCGCTAACGCGATCACGGCGTCGGGCAAATACGTCGCGAACAGTTCCCTTTCCAAGAGACTGCCTCGCTCGCCGATAATCGCGATCTCTTTCACCCGGGACAGATGAAATTCCATCGCCGACAATGTTCGGCCGAAGCCCTGTGGGTAGCGCTTCAGCTGCGCCGCCGCGAGTCGCAAAACCGTTATTGCGAAACGTTCATATCGTTCGTCGCCGTAGAATTTTGCCAGCCTGAGTAGCACGTCGGCTCCGGCGGAGTTTCCGGACGGGGTGGCATTGTCGTAAAAATCTTTGTTGCGAACGATCAACTCTTCGTGATCACCCGAAGTAAAAAAGAAACCGCCGCTTTCCTCATCCCAGAACTCCGTGATCATCAGATCTGCGAGACGCTTCGCTTCGGTCAGGTAACGAAGTTCCCCGGACGCCTGGTAAAGCTCGATCAATCCGTCAGCAAGATTCGCGTAGTCCTCAATGTATGCGTTGAGTTTCGCCTTCCCGTCCTTCCACGTGCGAAGAAGTCTTCCGTCGTGCTGGAGGTTTTCCAAAAGGAAATCGGCGTTGCGGCGGGCGACGTCGAGATATTCGTCGCTTCCGAAAACTGCGGCGGCCTTCGCAAACGCCGCGAGCATCAGCCCGTTCCAGGCAGTTAAGATCTTTTCGTCTCGGAAAGGCTTTATCCGACCTTCGCGATGTTGGAACAACTTCGTTCGGCACCGCTCGAGGACCTCGTCCAATTTTGAAACATCTATCTTTAACGCCCTCGCCGCCGACTCGCGGGTATAGATGACCTGAAGGATATTCTTTTCCTCAAAGTTCCCTTCCTCCGAAACGTCATAAAAGAAATTGAAGATCGACGCATCTTCCTCGCCGAGCACCTCGATAATTTCCGCCGGGGTCCAAACGAAAAACTTTCCTTCTTCCCCCTCGCTGTCCGCATCCTGCGACGAATAAAAACCTCCCTCAACGTCCAACATCTCGCGCTTCGCGTATTCGAGCGTCCCGGTCGCGACGCGCTTGAAGAAGTCGTCCTGCGTGATCTGAAACAAATGAAGATAGATTTTAATAAGCTGCGAATTGTCGTAGAGCATCTTCTCGAAATGCGGGACGAGCCAGATCGCGTCAACCGTGTAGCGATGAAAGCCGCCGCCGAGCTGATCGAAGATCCCTCCGGCCGCCATTTTGCGCGCCGTAAATTCCACCATCTCTAACGCGCTTTCGTCGCCGGTCCGCTTCCCGTACCGCAATAGGAATTCGAGCGACATCGAAGGCGGAAACTTCGGTGCGCCGCCGAAGCCGCCGTTCGTTTTATCGAATGAACGCGCGAAACTTTGAAACGCCGAGTCTAGCTGGTCCGTCGAAAAAGGCGCCGACGCGAAGTCGGAGGCTCCGGCCCGCCGAAGCTCGCCCACGATTTCATTTGCGGAATTTAACAACTCATCGCGCTTCTCGCGCCAGGCCTCCGAAATACTTACGAGCATCTGGGGCCAAGAAGGCATGTTGTATCGCGGTGCCGGGGGAAAGTAGGTTCCACCGAAAAACGGTAGTTTGTCCGGTGTTATAAAAACGTTCATCGGCCACCCGCCACGCCCCGTCGTAAGCTGGACGAACGTCATGTATATCTGATCGACGTCCGGCCGTTCTTCCATATCTACCTTGATGTTCACGAAGTTCTCATTCATGACCCGCGCCGTCGCCTCGTCTTCGAATGACTCGTGCTCCATGACATGGCACCAATGGCATGCCGAATACCCGATGCTCACCAGCAGCGGCTTGTCCTCGGCTCGGGCTTTGGCAAACGCCTCGTCGCCCCACGGATACCAGTCAACGGGATTGTGCGCGTGCTGCAACAGGTACGGGCTAGTCTCGTTGATGAGCTTGTTCGTATATTTTTTTGGACTCTGCATAAGTTTATTCTTTCACCAGTAGCGCAAATCGCAAAAATTTTAGGTAGAAAAAATACATTGCAGTTGAAACCGGCGATACCGGGCTCCGCCCCCGGGGCTTTTCGCGGACCAGAAATGTCTGGTAAGATGCAATCCGTGACCCCACGCTCCATCGCAAAACTCCGACCCGCCGACAAACGCGCCAATCTCTTCGGCGGTGACTAACTTTCTCCAATCGATCCGTTAAGCGGACGCCTCAGGTCGTTCATATCACAAACCGCGGTCCCCGACCGCTTGCTTAACCACAAGGAGAATAATTCATGACACCGACAGCAGAACTTCAGCGGCCAAGTATCAAGACCGAACTTCCCGGACCAAAGTCGCGCGCGATAATCGACGCCGACTCGCAATACGTAACTCCCAGCTACCCCCGACCGGATTACAAGCTCGTAGCGGATCACGCAAGCGGCGTGTGGATCACCGATCCGGACGGGAATGTATTTCTCGACTGCAACGCGGGCGTCGCGGTGTGCTCCACGGGCCACTGTCACCCGGAGATCGTGAAGGCGCTCCAGCAGCAGGTGGCTGAGCTTATTCATTTGTGCGGTACGGATTTTTATTATCGCCACATGCCCGAGCTTGGCAAGAAGCTGAACGAGATTGTGCCGATCGACGGACCGACGAAAACGCACTTCGCGAACAGCGGCGCGGAAGCGATCGAGACGGCGCTGAAGCTGGCGATGTATCACACCCGTCGGCAAAAGTTCATCTCGTTCTTCGGCTCCTTCCATGGGCGGACGCTTGGGGCACTTAGTCTTACCTCAAGCAAAAAAGCACAGCGGCTAGGATTTATGCGCCAGGCGCTCGACGTGGTTCACATTCCATACCCGAACAAGTTTCGCCATTTCGTAAGCGAGATGCCGACCGACGATGAGACGGTCACCCGCGACGTCGTTAACTGGATCGAAAGCAAACTCTTCAAAACAACAACACCGCCCGAAGAAGTCGCGGGGATAGTTCTCGAAGTAGTGCAGGGCGAGGGCGGTTACGTCCCGGCCCCGAAAGCGTTCGTGAAAGAACTTCGGCGCATCTGCGACGAGAACGGAATCATGCTTATCATCGACGAAGTTCAGAGCGGCATGGGCCGGACCGGCAAGATGTTTGCTCTCGATCACCACGAGGGGATCCAGGCGGACATTATCTGTCTCGCGAAAGGGCTCGGGTCGGGGATGCCAATCGGCGCATGCGTCGCGCGTGCCGACATTATGGACTGGCACAAAGGAGCTCACGCATCGACCTTTGGTGGCAACCCGGTCGCACTGACCGCGGCGATAAAAACGATCGAGCTGCTCGAAGGCGGGCTTGTCGAAAACTCGAGAAACGTCGGGGCCTATCTCGAGGACGGGCTGCGAAAGCTGCAGCAGAAATACGATGTGATCGGCGACGTTCGGGGAATGGGCATGATGCTCGGCGTAGAATTCGTGAAAGACAAGAAGAGCCTTGAGCCTGCTCCGGAGCTTCGCGACAAGATCGAGTACGCTTGCTACGAGCGCGGGCTCATAATTCTCGGGTGCGGCTCGAACAGCATTCGATGGTCGCCGCCGCTGATCCTGACCAAGGAGAATGTCGACGTCGCCCTGGATATCTTTGATGAAGCTATCGCGGCTTCTATTTGATCCCGCCGACGCGGCACCGATTTTGTAAATAAGAGGCTGTCCGAATTAGGTTTCGGACAGCCTCTTTATAATTTCTCCAGCGTGATCCTCTTATGAATCGGCTCCGTCTTTAGACGGAGGTAAGTCGGAGCCGCAGAAAGGCTTTAGCCAAAAACAAATGCATATAATTCAGCAGGGTTCCAGCTAAAGCTCGATTGACCAAACCTGCTTTTCCATTTTTCGGCTCAAGCCTTCCTTTGGGGTGCGCTACCTCGGGCTGAAGCCGAAGGCAGCTCATGTTTTGACCAGCGTCCACGGTGTAGAGTCCTTCAACCGCAATTTTGAATCCAACTCCGGACTCATCTCCCCCACGCCGGATTATTTGCCTTGCTCGCCAGCAGGCGCATTCCCTTCCCGTCCATTCCAACGATCCAGAGGTCTGCTTTGTCATCAACAAAGCCATCCGTTTGCTCAAACACGATCCATTTCCCATCCGGCGAGACGCTGAACGATTTCGCAAACGTATCCTCGAGGTTTGTAATGCTCGTTGTCTGACGCGTCGCTAAATCGTACCGGAGAATATTCGCGAAACCGTAAGCCAGGTCGGAAGCAGTAAATAGAAATCCCGAGCCGTCCGGAAGCCACCGAAGATCGTTGATGAATTGGTATTTCTCTTTTGAAAAGGATGCCAGCTTCTCACCTGGGTGACTCGCGGCAGTTCCTTTCACACGATAGATGCCGATCTCGTCATCGGTCGTGACTGAATAAAGGAAGTGATCCGCGGTATCCACGGTGGGTCCCCAATCGAACGCGCAGGGAGCCGGCGTATTCTCGCCCTTAAATATCGGATCGAAGGTGTGTCCGACGGATGTCCGGGACGGAGTGTTGCTAACAATGCACGCGCCGCTTCGATAGCTGATCCGCGAGCCATCCCGTTTCCAGCCGGGGCGAAAGGCGCCAAAAAGCTCGAGGCCGTTCCCACTGATACCGAAATCCGGAGCTTTCACGACTTGTCCGGCTTTCACGTCGGTTCCCGGAATAAACCACCGAGTCCCGCCATAGACCGCCACGATCGGCTGGGCGTGGTCGCCGAAGTCTGCGACGTTCTTGAATGTAAGTGTTCTTGAGGATCCGGGCGGAAGCACCAACGGCTGCGGAAGATCGGCACCGGCCACGTAGATGAAGAATATGCCCGCGCTCGCCTTTGTCGTCTGATAGATGGGCTGCTCATTGCGAACGGTGACGGTCACGGTCCCCTTACCGTATTTATGGAAATCGCTACGATCGGGGCCGTTTGTGATTCGTCGCACACCGGTCCCATCGGCCTTCATGGAAAAAATGTCGGCGTGATAAAAAGATGCTGCACTCTCATGGCCGCTGGAAAAAGCAAGCTCACTGCCGTCGGGGCTCCATGCCAGCTCATTTACCCCGAGACCCTCGTGAGCGTCCGCGTGCGTCCATAGCCGCCGATCATTCGAGCCGTCAGGAGAGATCGTTCGTATTTCTTTGTTGCCGCGCACGTACGCGATCGTCCCCGTCGGCGGACCGCTTGAGCTCGCGATTGTGGACGAGGGATTTTTGGCGGGAGGGCTCGCCGGCGCTGAAGCGATCACTTGCCGGTCGGTAGGCGGGGCCTGGCTCGCGGGCACTGGAGCCGCCGGCGTATTATTCTCTTTCCGCCCGGACGAAGGAGAAGAAGAAGGCCCACCGGCTAACGACGCCAGATCGACTCCGCGGGCGATTCCGCCGTACGCAAGGTTGTCCATGAGGAAAGTAGATTGCCCTTTCGCCAGCGTGAAGCGCACAGACGCAATTTCCGACTCGGAAATAAAACCTGCAAATGTACTATCGGGTCGTTTGCGCGTTGTGATCGTCGATGTATGCGTTTGGCCGTCCCGGGTGGTGACGGTCACCTCGACCGGTGAAACGATTGGCTGCATCGTCCAAACGTCCGCGCCGACGGCCTTTACTCCGGACGGAAAGGTAAGCTCCAGATGCGCGTTGCCGGGTTGATTAGGCGCACCCCACGACAAATGTGCTCCGTTTAGCATCGTCAAGCCCGGATTCAGCGCCGTGTAATCGGCGCTCGGGACGTAAATCGTGCCGGACCCGAACTTCGCGCCGCCCATAGTCCGAAAGGTAATTCCTTCGGCGTTGAGCCCAACATCCGGCGCATATTTTCCAAAACCCTTCCTCGGCGCAATTGATTCGAAATCGATGGTGCGCCTAAGCTCCACCGCCTTCTCGAACGCGGCCTTGTCGTCGAAAAAGACGCCTGTAGATTGGGCCGCTGACGCGGAACATAGAAGGGTAAGTGCGATAAAAATCCAGACGGATTTGATGAAATACATGTGAGACATATTTCCTTTCTCCAGTGATGAGGCTTTTGGGAGCAGAAAATTACCGACGATTATGAAACATGAGGCGGCTGAGTTCAAACGAAGTGCGGCCCAGAGGGCTACCGACTAAAGCTTGGGAGTATTTTATATCTGGTCGAGCCGACTCGGGCGTTGACCGCCGCCCGGGCCCGCACCGCCAAATCGAGCCGCAAGGTTGATGGCGTCGAACGGTGCGTGTACCTTGATGTCGTTGTCGAAGTAGACATACACATCTCGCTTTTCGCGGGGGCGAAAACTTTTTTTTGAGACACGAATGGCGTCGCTCGGCTGCAACCCGTCGCGCCATTTTTTCATGCGGGACGCCCAGCGATCCAGTTCGTCAGGTCGGTAACCGCTCGCGTAGATTTCCTCCGAACCGTGCAGGCGGATGTAGATCAGATCCGAGGTAATGTCCTCGGCGTACGGAAATTTCCCTGCCGCGTCCGCGAAAACCAGCGCCGCGTTATGTTCGCGAAGCAGCTCGACAAAGTCTTCGCAGAAAAAACTTTCATGCCTCGGCTCAAAGGCATAACGGATCTTTGTCTTCGCGATTGCCTCCGGCGCGATCCAATCGCTTTTCTTGAGATTGTGTTCGTGCGCGAGCATGCTTGCGGCGGCCGACGTTCGGGGAAGCAGCTCCAGAAAGGCGGACATTCGTTCGCGGTTGTACGTGAGAAACGGCGGGAATTGCCAAAGAACAGGGCCAAGCTTTTTTCCTAGCTGCAGGACTCCGGAAGCATAGAAGTTCGCGAGCGGCTGACGGACATCTTTTAGTCTTTTGCGGTGCGTCACGTACATCGGGCCTTTCACGGCAAAGATGAAATCAGCCGGCGTTTCGTCGTGCCATTTTCTATAGCTCGACGGACGCTGCAAAGAGTAGAAAGTGCCGTTGATCTCGATCGAGTTCATCTGGCGGCTCGCGAATTCCAGCTCGCGTTTTTGCACCAGGCCCTTCGGATAAAATTCACCGCGCCAGAATTTATAATTCCACCCGGAGATACCGATGCGAAGCTGTAAGGCCATTGCTACGAGTTTATCAAATGACGTTTGAGATCAAGGTCCGAAGCAGAAATTGCGGGCTAAAACAGAAAACCTGTCGTGATATTCTTTTTCAAAATATGTTGGAAGCGCTGAGAGTTTTGATGATATGAGAACCAACCCTGTAATCCGTCCAGGTATTTTCCGCAGGTTTTCAGTCGAGCCACGAAAATCGGGTAAGCCGGCCTAACTGGTCGCCGCTGTGGCGGATTCCCGCGAAGGGATCTCCGACCTTTAACTGGGACGGACAAGCCTGAATGAAATCTATCCTTTGGCTTTCTTGATCTCTTCGATAAGAACCGGGACCGCTTCGAAAAGATCGCCGGCGATGCCGTAGTCCGCGATGTCGAAGATCGGGGCCTCGGCATCCTTGTTGATCGCCACGATGGTACCCGCGTTCTTCATCCCGACAATATGCTGGATCGCTCCCGAAATACCTAGTGCAAGATAAACTTTCGGGGCGACTGTCTGGCCCGAAGAACCGATCTGCCGGTCGATCGGAAGCCACTCGGCGTCGCAGATCGGGCGCGAGGCCGCCAGGTCGGCACCTAGCGCGTCGGCCAGCTGTTGGGCGAGGGCGATGTTCTCCTGCGACTTGATCCCGCGGCCCACAGCGACAATTATCTCGCTCTTCGTCAGATCGACCGAAGCCTTTGCCTCTTGGAACGGATCCTCCGGCTTCATCCGGATCTCGCCGACGGTGACGTCCATCGTCTCTATTGAAGCGCTCCCCCTCGCGGCATTGTCGCCGCGAAACGATCCCGACTGAAATGTGATGAAGTAAGGAGCATCGCCACCGATCGTGACGTCGGCATCGAGTTTGCCGAGGAAGATGCGCCGAGTAAGCACAAGCTTGCCGCTTTGATTTTGGTAACGAATGCAGTCACCGACCATCTCGCGGCCTAAGCGGGCGGCCACCTTAGGCGCGAAGTCACGCACCTGATATGTGTGGGACATGATAACGAACTGCGGCTTGGTCGTATTTATTACCTGTTCCCACGCGTCGGCGTATCCGTCCGGCGTGTAGATCGAGAGTTTTTCATTCTTCGCGACGATAACTTTTTCGAGATCGTAGCCCGCAATCTCCGGCGCAAGAGCACAATCTTTGTCGCAGGGTATTACGGCGGCGACCTTCAACCCGAGCTCTTTAGCGATGCTCTGCGCGGCGGTGACCGCCTCGAGCGATGTCTTGTTGAGGGTGCAGTCCCTATGCTCGATAAAAACGAGGATGTCACTCATAAAATATTGAAAACTAACCGGAAAAGTGAAAAAAAAGTATGACAAAAAGGCCGGGAGTTGGCAAACGCCACTTCCCGGCCGGCAGGTTGTCATCGAGCTTGAAGGACGGGAATTTTCCGAGCCTTATCTCTTTTCCATCTAGGCTCTCTAGCCTAGAGCACCCGCATTTCGGTCTTTAATTTTTCCACGAGCTCCGCCGCTCCCGCTTTCGCATCTCCATTCCCGAGCATTTGCGTCTGCTTCGTCTTCAACGGCATATAAACTTTTTCGATGGTCGCGGACGAAGCGAACGGTTCGACGTTCATGGTCACCTCGCGGATCTCTTTTTTCTTCGCCGCCATGATCCCTTTCAGCGAAGCATAGCGGATTTGGGAGATGCCGGACTGGATTGTAAGAAGTGCAGGCAGTTGGTACGTGAACCACTGATACCAGCCGCTCTCGAGTTCCCGCTTGACCCGCAAACCGCCATTCAACGAACCCCGGTCGACCTCTATCACGATCGTCGCGTGCGGGATGCCGAGCAGCTCCGCCAGAATAACACCCGTCTGCCCATAGCTCGCGTCGTCGGATTGCAGACCAGCGAAAACGAGATCCGCGTTTTCTTCACGGATCGCGTCCGCTATCGCCTTCGCGATCTGATACGACGAAAGCTTGTTGGCTTGATCATTTACAACATGAATGGCCCGATCCGCACCGCGGGCCAGCGCGTCTTTGATAACGGTCTTTGCACTCTGGGGTCCAAGCGAGCAAACGATCACCTCGCCGTCGCCCTTTGCTTCTTTCAGCCTCAAAGCTTCTTCCAGCGCGTAACCGTCCGACTCGTTGGTCTGCTGTGCGACGTCGCTCTCGTTGATCCACTTTTCATCAGGCCCGATGCGCAACACCGCATCCTTGTTCGCGACCTGTTTCATTAACACGATGATCTTCATGGCAGTTGTCGGGGAAGTTGTCGGTTGTCGGTCGTCGGTTGTCAGTTGCAGTTATCAGCTGGTTCTTCGCCGACACTGACAACCGACCACCGGCAACTATTCATATCTCTTAAATATCAAGCACGCATTGGTTCCGCCAAAGCCGAAGCTGTTCGAAAGCACATGTTCGACTTCCGCGTCTCGAGCTTCGTTGGGTATGTAATCGAGATCGCAGTCGGGATCCGGTACCTGGTAGTTGATCGTCGGCGGTAGCTTCTTCTCTTTTAGTGACAAGACCGAGAACACGGCCTCAATCCCGCCCGCGGCGCCGAGGGCGTGACCCGTTATCGATTTCGTCGAGCTCACCGCCAATCCGTTCTTGGCGTGATCGCCGAAAACTTTCTTGATCGCGAGCGACTCGAACTTGTCGTTGTACGGTGTCGATGTTCCGTGTGCGTTGACGTACCCGATCTCGTCCGGCGAGATCCCGGCGTCCTTTATCGCCCGTTCCATGACGCGGATCGCACCCGAGCCGGTTTCATCCGGCATCGTCACATGGAAAGCGTCACCGCTCATTCCATATCCGACGACTTCGGCAAGAATATTTGCGCCGCGTGCTTTTGCGAACTCAAGCTCTTCGAGGATCAAAATGCCGGCCCCTTCGCCGATGACGAAACCGTCGCGTTCGAGATCGAAAGGTCGGGACGCACTTTGCGGGTCGTCGTTCCTGGTCGAAAGGGCACGCATCGAAGCGAACCCGGAAACCGACATCGGAGTTATCGCGCTTTCGGCACCGCCGCAAATCATCGCGTCAGCGTCGCCGCGCTCGATCAACCGGAAGCTGTCGCCGATCGCGTGTGCTCCCGCAGAGCAGGCGGTCGATGTGGCCGAGTTGGGGCCCTTAGCGCCGTGACGGATAGAAACGTTCCCGGCAGCGAGATTGGCGATCGCCGAGACTATAAAGAAGGGTGAAACGCGATCGGGACCCGAGTTCAGCAGTTTCTCGTGTTCCCTCTCGATCGCCCAGAAGTCGCCGATACCGGATCCGATATAGGTTCCGACCATGTCGGCGTTCGATTCGTTGATCTCCAGCCCGCTGTGTTTGACGGCCTCGTCCGATGCCGCAAGCGCGAAATGAGTGAAGGCACCCATCCTCCGCGCTTCTTTCTTGTCGAGGAAGCTTAGCGGATCAAAGTCCTTAACCTCACACGCAAACTTGACCGAAAACTTCTCAGTATCGAACCTGGTGATGTAGCCCGCGCCGCTCACGCCTTTGACCAGAGCGCTCCAAGCCGTCGGCACGTCGTTTCCGACGGGCGTGACCAAACCAAGTCCTGTTACGACTACTCGTCTTCTCATAAGTTTGTTCGTTGATCGTCGATCGTTGTTCGTTGGAAGACCCACCGCCGACGGAACAACGATCAACGAACAACCGTCAACGAACTAGCCTTTATGCTGCTCGACGTACGCGTACGCGTCGCGAACGCTTTGGATCTTCTCGGCGTCCTCGTCGGGAATCTCGATATCGAATTCTTCTTCGAAACGCATCACGAGTTCGACGAGGTCGAGCGAGTCCGCACCTAGGTCCTCGATAAAGCGCGCGTTCTCCGTAACTTCCGCCTCGTCGACACCGAGCTCGTCTACGATGATTTGTTTGATCTTATCCTGAACTTCTGACATATGTTCTCCTGTTTATTTATAACGTTTCTAAAGTCGTTCTTAAACTTTCAGTATTTTCAACGTTTGCCGAAACCGCTTCGCGATCGATCTGTCTCAGCAAACCACTCAAAACTTTTCCCGGTCCGACCTCGACGAATCTCCCGACACCGAGCCCCTGAAGTCTCTGGATCGATTGAAGCCATTTCACCGTCGAAGAGACTTGTCGTTTCAGCAGGTCCGACACTTTACCGGCTTCGTTATTCTGTTCCGCATCGACATTATGAACTATCGGAAACCTAAAATCCCCGTACCCCAATTGGTTCAAGTCGACCGCAAGCCGCTCCTCGGCCGGCATCATCAAGCCGCAATGGAACGGCGCGGAAACATTCAGCTTTATCGCCCGCTTCGCACCTTTACCTTTCAATATCTCACACGCGCGATCGACGGCTTCGGCATTTCCCGCGATCACGATCTGCGTCGGCGAATTAATATTTGCCGGCGAGCAGACCTGACCTTCCGCGGCTTCGGCGCAACCTTCTTCGACCGAGTCGACATCAAGTCCAAGGATCGCGGCCATTGCTCCAACGCCGACCGGCACCGCTTCCTGCATGTATGTGCCCCGCTTCCGAACCGTCCGGACCGCATCTGCAAAATCCAAAACACCCGCTGCGACAAGAGCCGAATACTCACCCAGGCTGTGCCCTGCGACAAATGCGGGGACCGGAAATCCTTCGCCTTGCATCGCCCGAAACGCGGCCACCGAGGTCGTCAGTATCGCCGGCTGAGTGTTCGCAGTAAGCTGCAGATCGTCCTCGTTCCCGTCGAAGCACATCGCAGAAAGTGAAAACCCCAGCGCTTCGTCGGCCTCTTCAAAGATCTCTTTCGCGGCGGGAAAGTTCGCGGCCAGGTCCTTCCCCATCCCGACCGCCTGTGAGCCCTGGCCGGGGAAAATATACGCAATTTTCGATTTGCGATTTTCCATTTGCGATCGCTTCGTTGCTATCGTCGTTTGCGAACCTCAATTCGAAAGATATCGAAAATCGCAAATCGAAAATCTAAAATCTAATAACCGTTCCGCCCCACGTCACGCCGCCGCCGAACGCTGTCAGCAGCACGAGGCTGCCTTCCTTGATCTTGCCCGACTGCACGCATTCGTCGATCGCGATCGGGATCGAAGCAGATGAGGTGTTCCCCAGTTCGGCGATATTCGAATAAACTTTTTCGTCCGGCACTCCCAGCCGGGACGCGACGGCATCCGTTATGCGTTGGTTTGCCTGGTGCGGGATCACGAGGTCGATATCCTCGACGGAGTAGCCCGCCTTGGCAACCATCTCCGCGGAAATATCCGCCATCGAGCGCACCGCAACTTTGAAAAGCTCATTGCCTTTCATTTTAAAAAAGTGCATCCCGTTGTCGATGGTATCGTGCGAAGTGCCCAGCTTCGTCCCGCCGCCGGGAGAATACAGCTGCTCTTCGTAGCGGCCGTCGGACTTGATCTTTGTTGCGAGAATTCCCCGGCCTTCCGGGACAGGCCCAAGCACCGCAGCTCCGGCGCCGTCGCCGAAAATCACGCAGGTGCCGCGATCGGTGTAGTCGACGTACTTCGTCAGAACTTCGGCTCCGATGACCAGTGCGTATTTGATCTGGCCGGTCCGGATCATCGACTCCACCATCGTGATCCCGTAAAGAAATCCGGAGCACGCGGCAAACACATCCATGCCCGCAGCATTAACCGCGCCGATCTGTGCCTGGATGAGGGCCCCGGTCGACGGCATTATCTGATCGGGCGTCGTCGTCGCACAGATGATGAGGTCGATTTCGGAAACATCGATCCCCGAGCGCTCGACCGCCTGCTTCGCCGCCGCCGAACCGAACTGCGAAGTGTACTCGTCCGGCCTCGCCTTATGACGCTGCTTGATACCGGTACGCGAGGTTATCCATTCGTCGGAGGTCTCGACCAACTTCTCCAGATCGGCATTCGTAAGAATGCCTTCAGGATAAGCGTGTCCCATCCCGAGGATGCCCGCGTTCTGCTGTGTCATTGAATTAAAATTAGAACTCAAACGCGCTAAAAATTCAAAAACCTATTCGCTTTCCTTTACCTCGATAATCTGGCGTCCTTTATACATCCCGGTCTTCGCGTCGACGCGGTGCGGGACCTTCGGCTCACCCGAATCTTTATCGAGGTAAAACTGCGGTGTTTTCAGCGCATCATGAGCGCGACGCTGGCGCGTGCGCGATTTCGAATGTCGTCGTTTTGGATTTGGCATATCTTTATTTCCTAAATCGTAAATAGTAAATCGTAAATCGCTAAGTGGGCTGAATCGAGCACGCCTGATTAACGATTCACGATTTACTATTTCCGCTATCTCAAGTTTTTGAGGGCCGCCCACCGCGGGTCGGTCTCGTTAGAACCACATTTACAATCTATCAAATTTCGGTTTGCACCGCATTTCTCACACAAACCCTTGCAATCCGCCTTGCAGAATACCTGCCCCGGCAAATTCAGGAGAATCTGTTCACGAGCGACCTCGCGAAGATCGATGCGGTCGCTTTCCAGCACATCGACATCCAGATCGTCCGCCGCCACCTCGCGTTCTTTGTCGGCGGCAAAGTGCTCCGGTGCGACAAAGCTCGCAGCAAACTCAAACGTCAAATCCTGCGGGACCGGTTCGAGGCATCGGGTGCAGTCGACCTCGGCCGACGCGCTCACGGTGCCCGTCAGATCGACCTGAGCGGATCGTTTGAATATCTCGCCTTTGATCCGGACGTCGCCGGTAAGCCTGAGGTCACTATCTTCAAGGTCAATTTCCGCCGCCGGAACGCTGACGTCCAGAGGGCGGGGCGAATTATCTATTTCGGTCAGATCTATAATCATCATCAGATAGATAAATCCTGTGTCAAATAACCCTGAAAAGCAAATTTTTAATTATAGCGGCTGACTTTCCACTGTCAAACGAATCGAAGTCCGATGCGTCTAGGCGTGTCTCGGAGTATCGGGATACTTCGAGGGTCTGTGTCCCTTTGTGCATGTGTGCATTCCCCATACTCGATGTATTCCGTGGTTAAGTCTTAAATCGGGAACCAGCGAATACGCGGAATGCACCGAATGCACGGAGAATACGGTGGAACAACCGGAAGGCCCAACGGGCTCCGTGGCCGTCGCGGAATCGCCGGTTCAACCGGCGACCGGAATTCAAACCCCACTGTTACCGGATTTCACAGCGCTCCCGACGGCCTCGTCAAGCTTAGAGAATCCTTTCGCCTTTAGGATTTCAAGCAGGCCGACATTAACGGTACGTGCGAAGGCGGCGCCCGAATAAACAAAACCGGTGTAAGCCTGGAGCAGCGAAGCTCCCGACGCGATCTTCTGAAAAGCGTCCCCGGCGGTAAATATTCCGCCGACGCCGATGATGGGCATCCTCCCTTTTGAATGCCGGAACACGGAAGCCACAACTTGATTCGAGCGACCCGCCAACGGCAGGCCGCTCATCCCACCGGCACCGAGCTTTTCTATATCGGGAGCCGTCAACCTTTCCCGCCCGATCGTCGTGTTCGTCGCTATTATCCCCGCGATACCGTGACGCAGACACGTATCGACAATCATCTCGATGTCGCCCTCGCCCAGATCCGGCGCGATCTTGACAAGAAGCGGCGTCAAGCGGGGAGTAACGCCTTCAGCCGGCTCCGCGTTCGCAGTTCCGCCTTCAGGGAGCTCCTGAGCCGCGGCCGGCCGCCTCACGGCGGAACTCCGAGCGCGGTTCCTTTCCTGCAACGCTTTCAACAATCCGTCCAGATTTTCTCCCTGCTGCAGCTCGCGCAGATTCGGTGTGTTCGGCGAGGAAATGTTGATGGCGATGTAGTCCGCCACTTCATGGACCAAGTCGAAGCTCGCGAGATAATTCTCGACCGCTTCGTCGTTTGAAACATCTTTGTTCCGCCCGATGTTCACGCCGACGACGCATCGCCTGTTTAGTTTCTTTACGCGTCCAGCGACGGCGACCGCTCCCTCGTTGTTGAATCCCAGGCGATTTATCAGTGCCTTTCGCTCGGGCAATCGAAACAATCTCGGCTTCTCATTTCCCTTCTGCGGATGGAAAGTTACGGTGCCGACTTCAACAAAGCCGAACCCCAGCGCCGCAAGCTGATTCACCACGACTCCGTTCTTGTCGAAGCCCGCGGCGACACCCAGGGGGTTGGTGAATTTCAATCCGAACCTTTCCAGATCTTCAAATTCGGGTGAGCCGAATTGCCCGGACGCGATGCGTTGGGCGACGCCCGTGGAGAGACCGACACGCAGCGATTCAAGTCCGATCTCGTGCGCCCTCTCGGCGTCAAGGCGGAACATCACCGGCCGAATAATGTTCTCGTAAAAGGCTGCCATCGCTAAATCGTAGATGTTAAATGAAGCTGTTGGATATTGAAACTTAAAGACTTTAATCTTTGAACTTCCCTTCCGGCTTTGTTACGATTTGCACTCGAATGGCAGACGAAATTCACCTGGTCGAAAAATCCCGAATCATGGACAGCGCGAGAATGAAGCGGGCTTTGTCGCGCCTCGCCTCCGAGATCGTCGAGGAGAATCAAGGTGCGAAAGACCTGTACATTGTCGGGATCAGACGTCGAGGCGTGCCGCTCGCCGAGCGGATCGTCGACAAGATCGAGGCGATCGAAGGCGAACGTCCGCAGTACGGAATCATCGACATCACGCTTTACCGCGATGACCTTTCGACCGTTGGTGCGAACCCGATCGTCAACCGCACCGAGCTCGATACGGATATCGAAGGCAAGAACATCGTTCTCGTGGACGATGTGCTTTACACGGGGCGGACCATTCGCGCGGCTTTGGATCAGCTGATGGATTTCGGCCGCCCGCGAAAAGTTCAGCTGGCCGTGTTGATCGACCGTGGCCGCGAGCATCGCGAGCTGCCGATCCAAGCTGACTTCATTGGCAAGGTGGTACCGACCAAACAGACAGAGATAATAAAGGTCATGCTCAAAGAGTATGACGATGTCGAAGCCGTCGGCATCTATGAAAAGCCGAGTGATTAGTTTTGAAGCAAGGTAAACGCCTTGCTTTTTTTGTAAGCACATTTGCGTGGCCTCTTTCTTATCAATTGCCCCGACTTTTAGGTCGGGGTTAGCCTGAGAAGAGTTTGGCTTTAGCCAAATCCGAGTTGGGGCTACGAGGAGTATTTGGCTAAAGCCGATAAACGGAGAACCGCTCCGGCCTAAAGGCCGGGGCAATTGAAAGGGCTAGGATTCGTTCTCCTGAATGTAATGGAAAAACCTTATCGAAGAAGGGACCTCTTGGGGATTCGGAATCTTTCCGAAGCCGATATCACCGGAATTCTCGACACGGCGGAGAATTTCCGCGAGATCTCCAACCGCGAGATCAAAAAAGTTCCTACACTTCGCGGCAAAACCGTAATCAATCTTTTCTTCGAAAATTCCACCCGGACACGGACGAGCTTTGAGCTGGCCGCTAAGCGCCTCTCGGCTGATGCGGTCAACATCAGCGTTTCTTCTTCGAGCGTGACGAAGGGCGAAACGCTCCTCGACACGGCGCTCAATCTCGACGCGATGCAGCCCGACTGTATCGTCGTGCGGCACGGATCAGCAGGAGTCCCGCATCAGCTCGCGAAAGTTAGCCGGGCGGCGATCGTGAACGCGGGCGACGGAGCGAACGAACATCCGACGCAGGCGCTGCTCGACGCGATGACGATCCGCGAGCACAAGAAAAAGATCAAAGGCCTGAACGTCGCGATCGTCGGCGACATCCTCCACAGTCGTGTCGCACGATCGAACATTCATCTGCTGACGAAACTCGGGGCGAAGGTGCGCGTTGCGGGACCGGGTACGTTGGTGCCGGTAGACTTCCAACATCTTGTCGAAAACAGTTTGACGGTCGTCCCGAAGATCGAAGACGCGATCGAAGGAGCGGACGTCGTCATGATCCTCCGCATCCAGCGGGAACGTCAGGACTCCGCATACTTTCCCACCTTGCGCGAGTACGCGATCCATTACGGACTGACGAATGAACGACTCGACCTCGCAAAGAAAGACGCGATCGTTCTTCATCCCGGACCGATGAACCGCGGGATAGAGATCTCG
>DATLCA010000410.1:0-3437 GCA_035526605.1 Pyrinomonadaceae bacterium
TGAGCGGAAGGGTCGCAAACGTTTGCCCTCGATGTTGGGGGCGGAACGCAAAGAGGACGATTTCGCCCTTGCCATAAGTGACCGATGCGAGTGCGGTCTTCCCGTTCAGATACTTTTCGCCGAGCATCCAGCCGGACATGAGAGCATCCTGTTCTGAGTATGAGGCGATCCGCGAGACGCGTGCATCGGCCGCGATCTCGAACGCCGAGCTGCTGATGAAATACGCCGGCGTTTTCTCCAGCATGCCTTTCGCGTAGGGGTGTCGCGTGTCGACCTTCAGTTTCACGATTGAGCCCGGATTGTAAAATTCGTTTCGCTTTAGTCCAGTGAGTACGTTTCGCAACGGCAACGCAAAACGTTTGATCGCTAGCTCGCATGAATCATCGAAACAGACAAGCTTGCCGCCTCGCTCGACAAACTTCTTCAAATTTTCCACCCCGGCTTCGCCGATGCCGCCGGCGAACTCCGTCGGGTACCGCGCTTCGCTGAGACCATTGATGATCGTGTTCTCACTGTCGGACGCAAGAACAATGACATCGTAATCGAGCCGGCCCGTCCGGAAATCTTCGTTCGAGATCGATCTGTAGGGAATTTGATACGTGTCGAAGACGAATCGCGTCCAGCCTTCGTCCATCGACGATGTGTACGGTTTGTAAAGCCCGATGCTCGGCTTTGTTTTCAGTGGATTTGAAAGTTTCGGGAACGGGGTGCCCGATTGCGTTAGGTTAAGAACGGCCCGGGCCTGATTAGGAAACTCGACGCGTTTTATGGTGTTCCGGTTTTTATCGAGATCGCGAATGTCCCAAACCTCGTACGACTCCACACCCATCTGCAGCGGGAGCGTCCATCCCGCAACGTCATACGGAACTTCGGCCTCGCCCTTCTCGTTCACGCGATGCGGATATACCTGCCGCTCAAAAAGCGAGAGCACGTTATTTTTCTGCGGCTGATTGAGAAACACCAGAAAGCTGCCGATTGGAATTTCGTGAAAGTCTTCAGTCCTGCTGTGCTTCACGTACAGCTCGTTGCGCATTTCGTACACTTCGATTCCCTGCCACATCAATATCTCGAGAAAGCGAGCCACGGTTTCTGATCGAGGTTGGCCGGCCATGACGACGTATGCCTGCGGGACGTTTGGATCAGGTTTGAGATTTTGATTGCTCAGTTCGTAGAAGTTCTGCAGGTAGCGCGAACGATACTTCGCCGCCAAGGATAAAAGCGCGCGGCTCGCCGTCATTTCGATCTCGGCAACATCCCGCGGCCGCCAGACGCCCGGCTCCCACGCGTCGGGGTGCGCCGTGTTTACCGCGAGGGGCGATTCCAAACCCCGAGCCGGCCTGTTTCGCTGCATCTGTTCTTTCGTGATCGTCACCGGCGACATAAGATCCGCGCTCGCGGCCTCGGACAGGATGCCGATGGAATTGTGAAAATACGGCGCGGATCGAAAGCCTCCATGCCACCAGGTATCGAAGGTGGTGTTGGTCGCGACGCCGGCGATGTTTTTCGCCTGCAGGTCGGCAGCCATCTTGTATCCGACAAGCCCGACCTCTCGAAGTATCGTCGGCGAGATGCGGGGATTGGGAGGATCGAAGAACGGCGGGATCACGAATCGCGCACCCGTTTGCCCCATCTGATGGACATCGTAGACGAGCTGCGGAAACCATTCCTGCCAAAATAATTTTGTAATGCTCCGGGTCTCGGCCAGATTCATCATGAACCAATCGCGGTTGTCGTCGTGGCCGGCGTAGTGGTGATAGAGCTCCGGCGGGGATGTGCCTTCGGATTTCGAGCCGAGCGTTTTTCGGTACCAATTCGCAACGATGTCGATCCCGTCGGGATTGGACGACGGGATCAGCAGGAGGATCGTGTTGTTCAGAATTTCCTTCGTCTCATCGTCGTCCGCCGCCGCAAGCTCGTAGGCGAGGTTCATCGACATCTGCGATGCGACGATCTCGGTCGAATGGATCGAACAGGAAATGGAGACTATCGTCTTCCCGTTCTTGATCAGGCCCTGTAGCTCGGCCGCGTCTTTTATAGTTCGCGGGTCGGCCAGTTTCGCGCTGATCCGGCGATACCGGTCGAGATTCTTGATATTCTCGGGCGACGAAATGAAGGCGACTATGAGCGGTTTACCAAGGGTCGACTTCCCGATCTCCCTCACCGCGACACGTCCGCTTGATGCGTCCAATTTCGAAAAGTAATTCGTGATCTGGGTCCAATCCGCGATCGTCTTGTCGTCCGTCGGATGAAACCCAAGCACCGCTTGCGGCGCCAGGGGCTGTGCGACAATCCCAAACGAAAGAAGTAATATGAAACCGCAAAGACGCAGCGACGCCGGGAACTTTCCAAACAAAATTTCTTTCATTAGCGCGAGCATGAACGACACCAGGTCCAAAGATATAAGCGAGAATATCTCCGTGTCTCCGCGCCCCGCCGGTGAGCTCGATCAGGGTTTACGGGAAAACACGAAGCTGACGTTTTCTGTCGAGAAGTCTAACAAATCGCGCCTGCGCGGAAAACTTCATTACTGGTGGTGCTGGTTCGCCGCCTCGGCTTTACTGTTGTTCGTCGGAGCGCCGGCGGTCCTGTTTCTCTGGATCATCAACCAGAGGCTGCGGCTGTACCCGCTCGCGTTGTGGGGAGCGGAAACGTGGCTTATCGCATGCGGGGCAAGAGTGAAAGTGATCGGATCGGAAAACCTGGAGCCCGACCGGACATACGTTTTCGCGTCGAATCACCGATCGTACCTGGACACGGCGGCGCTGTTCCGTTACACAGGCAAACGTATCGGCCTGGTCGCCAAGAAAGAGTTGCTGAAGGTCCCCGTGCTCGGTCAGGGAATGGGCTTCGTAAACATAATCGCGATCGACCGGTCGAATCCGGAACGTGCGCTCGCCTCAATGGAGAAAGCCCGTGAGGTGATGCACGCCGGGTACTCGTTCGGCGTTTTTGTGGAAGGAACGCGTGCGCTTCCCGGCGAGCTATTGCCATTCAAAAAAGGCGCGTTCCACCTCGCGATGCAAACCGACGCCCCGATCATCCCGGTCGCGATAAGGAATTCGGATTGGATGATGGGAAAAAAAACCGGTGTCGCGTATCCCGGCGAGATCGAGATGATCCTGCTGCCCGCGATCGAAACGAACGGACGGGACGTGATGGATGTTTTGAGGGAAACGAGAGCGGCGGTAGCCGCGGAGTTGGGGCGCGAAGAATAGTGGTAAGTGGTAAGTGGTAAGTGCGCGGCGTAGATTCGTCTCGACACGAACTTACCACTTACCACTTACCACTTACCACTACTCTTCCCGTACTACGGCTTCTTCGCCGGTGCGGGGGTCGCGGGCACGTCCTCTTCTCCATCAATGATCTTGATGTCCGTCCTTCCCACGCTGTAGTTCGTGTACTTTACCCGAATTTTGATCTTCACCACGTTCCCGTTT
>DATLCA010000411.1:0-3226 GCA_035526605.1 Pyrinomonadaceae bacterium
CCGGCCGACGCGAATTGAAAGTGAATTTCTCGAATTGCGTCCACTGCAAGACGTGCGACATCGCCGACCCGTATCAGATCATCAACTGGGTCACACCCGAGGGCGGTGGCGGTCCTAATTATAAAGGGATGTAGCGCCGCCCGACCTCGCAGCACGAAAGATGCGGCCGTAATTTAGCCAGAGGTGAAGCCGCTGGGGCGCGGCGCATAAAAGATTTAAGCCGCAACGCGGCGGAGTGTGAATCACGGCCTCGTTTGTCCACGGATCACTTCGCCGCGTTGCGGCTTCGGATCGCCGATCGTCGCCAGGAGCTTCGCCCTGGCTAAATTACGGTCGCAGCTTCGGTGCTGCGATAATGGGAACGGGACGCTCCTACCGGAGTACACCGCGTAGCGACTCTCATTACGCTCAGAAAAGGAATAGCACTTGCATATTTCCCAATCACCAGCGTAGGCGTTCGGAAACGGTACGGCCTCGCAAAAATTTCAAGGGAGGTTGGGTCATGGCAATTTTTAATAACGACGAAGCGGAAGGAAAATGGGAACAGGCGAAGGGTACGGTCAAAGACAAGGTCGGTGAGGTTACCGGCAATGACCGACTTGAGGCTGAAGGCGAGGCCCAGAATGCGGGCGGAGAGGCTCAGGAAACCTGGGGCAAATTCAAACGCGGTGTTTCCAATGCGGTCGATTCCGTAGGCGAAGCGATAAGCGACACCGGCAAACGGGTCAACGATTAAAGTAGGTCGACATTTTCATGCTTGTCAGATAAAAAAGAGGCGGCCTTTTCAGGCGGCCTCTTTTTTCTAAATTCTATTTCTCTAACCCACGAACGAGTAGGCTGGAAGGCTGTTCTACTTCTGGGGCTCGAGGATCTCGAAATTAACTTTCTTGTTCTCGATCTCCTTCATCGCGACACGCGTCGGCTTACTCTTGCGAGTGTCGATGTCGACCCTTGAAATGGCACCGCGCTGAAGCTGTTTGCTTCGCTGGGCAGCGAGGATGATCATTCTGTACTTCGAGTCGATGTCGGGCGGATTTATAACCTCATCAACGTCAATATCATTTTCTTCCGTCTCTACCACTGCTTCTTTCTTAGCCATATTTATCGTTCTCTACTCCGGATTCTAAAGTTTTGCCCTTTCAAAACTACTTAGAATAGCGTGAATGAGCTCACCTTGTCTATGCGGACGCTGTCTTTCGGCCAGTATGACTGCCGCAATCTTGCGTGCGGCGGCTCCGATCTCGTCGTTGATGATCACGTAACCGAAGCGGGAAAACTCCATCACCTCGCTCATCGAATTCGTGAGGCGAAGCTCAAGATCGTCCATTCCCTCGGTCGCACGAGCCGTGAGTCTCGCTTTCAGAACTTCGAAAGACGGAGGAAGAATGAATATGCTTACGGCCTCCGGCATCATATCGAGAACCGTCGCTGCGCCTTGTACGTCGATTTCGAGAATGACGTCGCGGCCCGCCTCGGTAAACTTTTTCGTCTGATCCAACGACGTTCCGTAAAAGTTGCCGTGGACCTCCGCAGATTCAAGAAATCCGCCCTTCGCCTTGTAGGCCTCGAACTCTTCTTTCGAAACGAAGTGGTAGTGCTTTCCGTTTTCTTCGCCGAAACGCGGAGAGCGAGTCGTCAGGGAGACCGAGTACCCGACGTCGGGGATCATCCCGATAACTTCGCGGATCAGTGTGCCCTTGCCCCCGCCCGACGGCGAGCTGATGATGATCAAATTTCCCTTAAGCATGGATAAAATTATTCGATATTCTGAATCTGTTCTCGGATCTTTTCAATTTCGCTCTTCAACGCAAGCGCGTGTTCTTTGACGACCATGTTGTTGGTTTTGGACGTGATCGTGTTCGCTTCGCGGTTAAGCTCCTGCGTCAGAAAGTCCAGACGTTTTCCCACCTCTTTTTCTTCGTCCATGATCGCTCGAAAATGTTCGATGTGGGTCTTCAGGCGCGTGATCTCTTCCGAAATATCTGCCCGGTCGGCGATGTACGCGATTTCCTGTGCGAGCCTCCCTTGATCCAGCTCGATCTGTGTTTCGCTTTTCGCAAGGAGGTCGCCGATCCGACGGGTTAGTCGCTCGCGGTACTCCTCACCTATCGATTCGGCTTCGCTCTCGATCGGTGCCAGATGATGTTCGATGGCATCGAGTCTCGAGCTGAGTTCAATCTTCAGCATCTCGCCTTCGCTGGATCGCATTTTTTCAAGATCGTCCAGGGCGCTCGCGAGGGCGGCCGCGACGCCGGACGCGAACGTGTCACTAAGATCATCTTTCTTCGATACCATCACGTTCGGAAGTTTCGCGATCACATTGATGTCGGGTTCCCCGGCGAGGCCAAACTCGTCATGCATCTTTTTCATCGCCGCGAGGTAGCCGGTGATCATCGGACGGTTGAGCTCGTAATTAATTTCTTCGGAGCGCTCGTACTGCAGATTCACATCGACGCGCCCGCGCGACAGGCGGCTCGAAATAATCCGTTTGATCTCCGCTTCGACCGATTGCATTTCATTCGAGAGTCGAAGGCTGACGTCGAGGAAACGGTTGTTTACCGTCTTCAAGTCGACGGTGACGGAAAAGTCTTTACCCGTGACGGCCCCCCGGCCAAATCCTGTCATTGATTTCATAAAATTAAGTTTACAGTCCCGGCCTCAGCCCGCGCTTCGCTCCGAGCCGGCCAGGGCAGGAACCCCGAACTCTTCCTCCGCGAACTGCAGCTCGTATAGTCGTTTGTACTTGCCGCTCTTCTCGAGTAATTCTTTGTGCGTGCCCGTCTCCACTATCCGGCCTTTTTCCATGACCACGATCTTGTCCGCCTTCCGCACCGTCGACAGCCGGTGTGCGATGACGATCGAGGTTTTGTTCTGCATCAGATTCCCGAGCGCTTTCTGGACGAGAAGCTCGGACTCGGCGTCGAGCGCGGAGGTCGCTTCGTCGAGTATTAGAACCGGAGCGTCGACGAGCACGGCCCGGGCGATCGCGATACGCTGGCGCTGGCCGCCCGACAAAAATATTCCTCGCTCCCCGACGATGGTGTCGAACTTCTCCGGAAGCTCATCGATGAAATCCGCCGCGTAAGCGACCTGAGCGGCATGGGCGAGCTCTTCGTCGGTGGCGTCCGGCCTGCCGTAAGAAATGTTGTATCGAATGGTGTCGTTGAAGAGTACTGTTTCTTGCGTGACCAACGCGAGCATTCTTTTCAGCTCGAGAATTCGAAAA
>DATLCA010000412.1:0-4455 GCA_035526605.1 Pyrinomonadaceae bacterium
TGGGCGATCAGGCATCGACATTTGTTTCCGGTGGATGTGAACCGCGCTTCGAAAAGCCTTTTGCTTCGGATCCCGGGCATCGGAGTTCGAAACGTCCAGCGCATTCTCAACATCCGCCGCTTCCATCGCATAAGACTCGAAGATCTTATGCGGCTCAATGTAACGCTGTCACGTGCGAAGTGGTTTGTCGTGACAGGTGATCACAATCCGGATGTTTTTCGTTTGGACCAAAAGAATCTTCCCGATGTTTTCAAGCGGCGAGAAATTCAGCCGTCGCTTTTCGAACCGGTGACACCACCGCTGTCGGTAGTGACGGGCGAACTCTGATGATCAACGTTTTCTTCGACAATACATTCACCGGCTGGCGGGATGCGGCGCGCGACCTTCTTCGATCGGGCACTTCGCCGGACGACGTTATCTGGATGACGGGAAAACAAGGTTCGCTGTTCGCTCCGACCACGAGCGCCGGGCAATCAGGTCAAGGCCCGCGCGTTCCGTCGGCGTTTTTTGCTCTGGCAGAACTGGCCGCCTGCTTCGACGATGCTACTCGCTGGGATCTGCTCTACAGAATCCTGGTCCGTTTGGTTTCTGAAAATCGAAATCTGCTTTCGATCGAATCTGACCCCGACGTGCGCCGGTTACAGTTAATGGCAAAAGCTGTAAAGCGCGACATCCATAAATTTCACGCGTTCGTCCGATTTCGACGGACGGAAATTGAAGGCAAGGAAATTTTTGTCGCCTGGCATGAGCCTCATCATTTTACGGTAGAAGTTGCGACGCCGTTTTTCGCTCGCCGGTTTGGATCGATGAATTTTTCGATATTAACGCCGAAGGGATGCGCGCACTGGGACCGCGATAGTTTGATCTTTAGTGACGCCGTCGAAAAAGGGGCTGGGCCGTTGGCTGACGAGTTTGAAGATTTTTGGCTGATGTATTACCGCTCGATCTTCAATCCGTTTCGACTGAAGACGAAAGCCATGAAGAAAGAGCTGCCGGTACGACACTGGCCGACTCTTCCTGAAGCCGTCTTGATTCCGGAGCTGATAAGAGAAGCGGGCGGCGAACCGATGCACCCGCGTTGAATTTCCATCGATCCTAATATTGAGGGGCTGCCTCTTTCATCGCGTGCATGTATCTCGGATATTTTCGCAAGGGTTCGAATAACGGATCCACCAACCCGTAATTTTGCATAGCACCGAAATTCTTCAGGTTGATTTCGGCAAAGTCACAGGCCCGTTCCAGATCGCCGAGCAAAATGTATCGGGAAGCAATGTGATTTTCCAACCCGTACATTTCCTTCAATTCCTCCTGCAAAAGTTCAATTTGCTTCATCCAGAACGCACGTATGCCGCCGGTGGCGTACGCCTGTCGAAGGGGCTCGACGGACTCGGGTCGATAAATGGCCCGTTCCTTTAACGCCTGATCTACCGCCTCGTCATAGCGTCCATTTAATTCGTAGATTCGGGTCAGAAAAAAGTGCGCTCGCTCGGTGCCCGGCGCGAATTCCAGTACCCGATTGAACTGCTCGGCGGCGCGGTCGTACTGTTTCGAGAAATAATAGTGTGCCCCGAGATAGACGGCATTGTTCACGGATGTCGGATCGAGCTCGACCGCCTTTGTCAGAACTTCGTGGGCTTCGTCAAAGCGTCCCCAACTGTTGTAGAGCATCCCAAGCCTTGCGTAGGGTTCGGCGAGGTTGGGATTTAATTGAATCGCCCGCCGAAAATAAGTTTCCGCTTCCCCGAACCGCCCATAGCGAATGTGACTGACGACGCCCATCGAGGTGTTCGTTTCAGGAAGATTGGGATCGAGCTCGAATGCACGCTTTGCCGCCGGCTCTGCGATCTCGAACGCTTCCTTCACCGGAAGAACATTGCGCTGCTGTAGCAAGTGATATGTGTCGGCGATTCCCGTATACCCAAGCGCAAAATCCGGATCCAGCTCGACCGATTTTTGGAAGTAGTCCAAGGCCTTGTAATAGGACGCTTTCCGACGTTGGTTCCAAAGGTATCGTCCTTTCAAATATGCTTCGTACGACTCGCTGTTGATCGCCGGACTCCGTCCCTGCCGCTGTCCATTGCCAAGAGCGAGATCGCCTTGCAACCGACTCGCTATCGAGTCCTGCAGGGCAAGGATCTCCCCCACATGCCCGTCGAATTGCTCTGACCACAGTTGTTCCCCGGTCGCTACCGCGACCAGCTGCAGCGTCACGCGGAGACGGCTGCCTTCCTCCTGAACCCGTCCGTCCAGTACCGCGTCGACGCTTAGAGCCTTTCCGACCGCGACGGCATCCTTGTCTTCGGCGAAGCGGATCACGGAATTTGTCGGGCGTACGACAAGCGTGTCATTGCGGCCGAGAGTGGTGATCAGCGCGTCGGTCAGGCGAAGCCTGAGCTCTTCATCGTCCCCGACCGCAGAGAATGATTTCAGCGGGAGAACGGCGAGGGTGTGAATTGAGGAACGCGCGTCCGCCTTGCTGCGGGCCCCGAAGAGAAACCAAGCGGCGCCGGCCGCGAGCAGGACCATCAGCAGTCCGGCCACCGGCGCGAGGTAAGTCGGTCGCGCCGAGCGTCCTTTAATCATCGGCACGAGTGGGATGCGGTCGTCAAATTCTTCCTGCTCGGCGATTAAGGTGTTCGAGATAGTACGTTTTTGGACGACGATCTCGGAAGCTACGTCCGGCCGCCTCTCGATAACCTCCGCGGTAAAACGATAACCGCGGCGGGGAACGGTTTGTATCGAATCGTTTCCCAGGACCTTGCGGAGCGCGGAGACGGCGTGGTTGAGATTTCCCTCTTCGACAAATGTCCCGCTCCAGACCCGGTCGATCAATGCCTGCCGTTCCACAAGGTTTCCCCGCTCGGCGACCAACATCGCCAAGACGTCAACGGCCTTGGGTGAAAGCGGGATCATTTCGACCCCGCGCCACAGAACACGCCTTTTCGGGTCGAACCGAAATTCTCCAAACTCAAAGAAATTGCCGCTTTCGTGAGGCATACGGTCAGATCACAGAATCTTCACAACTCTTTCACAACTTCCGCAGGACTTAGTGGGTTCGCAAAGGATAAAACAGGTCTCGACGCTGGCGCAAGAGGATTCGGACGCGTCAAACGCGCAGATGCGAGGCCAAAACATGCGGCGAAAAAAACTCACAGCAATAAGGACCGAGACCGTCGAGCAGATCGTCATCCGCGGCACATTTGGCGCGGCGGCACATTTAAGCTGCGGTCGCTGCGGGACCTCGTCTGTGTGGCTCAGCATCGCGGACGCATGTGTGGTCAGCGAATTTTCATTGGTCGAGCTCTGCCGATTTGCAGCGACCGGGGAAGTCCATTCATCGCAGACGACCGAGGGACACCTGCTGATATGCGGCCAGTCGCTCACGGAGGCGACCCGGAATAGCGGAACAAGAACCGTTAAAGAAGTAGGGCCGAAATGCTTTTAAATATTCAATCTTTGAGGAGCTTTCATGTCGAGAACGAGAAGAACAATCAATTCGAAAAACAATTCAGTCATCGCCTTGTGCTTGAATCGGGAAATCATTTTCCGAGCCGCATTCCTCGCCGCTGCAATCTGGATCGCCGCCGTCGGCGCGGACGCGGCAACTCTAACCGTCACCAAAACCGCCGATACCAACGACGCCGTATGCAATGGTGATTGCTCGCTCCGAGAAGCGATAGGCGCAGCCGCTTCGGGCGACACGATCGCTTTCAGCTTATTGTTCAGTACGGCTCAAACGATCGCATTGACCGATCAATTGCTTTTTGCAAAGAGTCTAACGATCGCCGGGCCGGGAGCTCGGTTGCTGACCATCTCGGGAACGGGACTGCATCGCGCGTTCCGGATGGACGGTGCGGCCACCGTGAATATCCGCAACGTAAAGATCGCCAATTCTTTCGACGCCGAAGCGGGAGGCTGCATCCAGATCTTCACCGACATCACGCTAAATCTCACCGACGTGCAGTTGGAGCTCTGCCGATCGGTAAGCGGCGCAGCAATCTGGAGCCGTGGCACATTGAACATGATCCGATCGACCATCACTACGGCTTCTCTAGGTGCGGCGATCTACCTCGACGGCGGGACCACAAATATCGCCAACTCCACGATCAAGAACAACAGTATCGGCAGCGCGTTGCCGGTGGCCGGTATTCATGTCACGAACAGCGGAATCCTAAAACTGAACAACGCGACCATCGCTGACAATGATGGCGAGGCGGTCCGTGTTTCATCCGGGACGGCTTACTTGCGCAACACGATAGTCCGCGCGGTAAATCCGTCGCTGGCCGACATGAGCGGGACGATAGTCTCGTTAGGCAACAACCTCGTCGGCAAGAATGTGGGTATTAGCACGGCATTTCCGGCGGGTAATCCAAACGTTAACGGCGACATCGTCGGATCGGCCAATTCTATAGTCAATCCGCAACTCCACACACTTGCCAACAACGGCGGACAGAC
>DATLCA010000413.1:0-8291 GCA_035526605.1 Pyrinomonadaceae bacterium
ATTCTCCGGCGTATCCCCGCCACCGTCGGCGCGGTAATCCATAAGCGTCGTGTAAACCTTGTCCAGATCCTCGGTGATCGGGAGCAGCTTGGTGACGTATTCGTCCCCGTTGTCGCGATATGCGACGAGGCCGACACGAACCCGCGGCTTCGAAGGCTTCTGCATGACGTCGTTGATGATCCCCCAGATGCGCTGCTTGGCGCCGTCGATCAGTCCGCCCATCGATCCGGTCGTGTCGAGCACGAACACCATCTCGAGCGTGTCGCGGTTGTCTATAACCGGCTTTGGTTTTGACGCGGATTTGGTGACGGGTTTTTGTGCGAAAGAAATGAAGGACTGAGAGACAACGACGAGGGACAGGAAGAGAAATATTCCAACTACCTTTTTCATACAAACGCTCCTAAGTGGTAAATATTTGCCCGTAAGGGCATGGCCGATATTTACCGAACGCCTTGCCGACAAGGTTCTTGCAGAAAAAAGTTTTACGGGGAAATTATTTCGTGAATGAGCGGCGGTGTTTCCGACGGAGCGTTTTCCTGAATGTCGTAGGCGTCGGCAATTTTCCTTCCAGCGCTTTCAAGGTGGGCCTCGGAGCGACAGAACAGGATGCCGATAGGTGCGCCGGCGGCTACCCTTTCACCCAGTAAAGCAACGCACTCATAACCGACCGCGTTATCGATCTCATCCTCGGCGCGAACGCGGCCGCCACCGATCTCCGAAAGTGCGTTACCGAGAGCAAGCGTATCGATGGCTCCAACAAAGCCTGACCGCGACGCCTTGATCTCGTGTTTCTGAATTTTTGGGTCGAATAATTTTTCGGGATCGTCGCATACCGCTTGATCGCCGCCCTGGCATCCGACATTTTTTCGGAAGCGTTCGAGCGCTTCACCGTTGGAAATCTTAGATTCAACCGAAGCACGAGCCGACTCGATCGAGTCCGCGACGCCCGACAGCAGAAGCATTCTTGCGGAAAGCTCGAAAGACAACTCCGCCGTCGAGCCCGCACGCTCGTCGGCTTCGCCTCGGAGGATTTTTATACATTCGTATATCTCGTGCGCGTTTCCGACAAATTGGCCGAGCGGCTGATTCATATCGGACACGACAGCTTCGGCTTTGATGCCGAATTTCACGCCCGTTTCCACAAGCGCGCGGGAAAGCGTTTTTGAATCTTCGAGGCTCTGCATGAACGCGCCCGAGCCCGTCTTTACGTCGAGAACGAGCGCGTCGAGACCTTCGGCGAGCTTCTTCGACATTATCGAAGCGACGATCAAAGGAATGTAAGGAACGGTCGCGGTGGCGTCGCGAAGCGCGTAGATCTTTTTGTCGGCCGGGGCAATTTGATCGGTCTGCCCCGTCATCGCGAATCCGCAGGACTTTACGATCTTTCGAAATTCGTCGGTCGAAAGGTTCACGTTATACCCCGCGATCGACTCGAGCTTGTCGAGCGTTCCCCCGGTATGGCCCAGCCCGCGCCCGGAGATCATCGGAACCGCGACCCCGCATGCGGCGACGATCGGCGCGATAAGAAGGGACGTTTTGTCACCGACACCGCCTGTCGAATGCTTATCCGCCTTCGGCATTTCGATGTCGGAGAAGTCGAGAACGTCGCCGGAGTAGAGCATCTCGCGCGTGAGCACTTCACCTTCGGAGTCGGTAAGTCCGCGGATGTACATCGCCATCAGCAGCGTCGCGATCTGATAATCGGCCCAAGTCTTATCGCAGACGCCGCGGATAAATTCCGCGATCTCGTCGCTTGAAAGCTCGAGCCCGTCACGTTTTTTTTCGATGATCTCCTGAGGCCGCATCTTGTATTTAGGAAAAGAAAAACTGGCCGAAGTTTCGCATATGGCCAGCAACAAAGTCCAAAGTTCGAATGCCTTCAAAGAATCATTTCGGAGATTTACACTGTCGCTGAATTTGCACCAAAGCGGTCTTGATCGCGCCCGCCGCCTCAAGCTTCGCGACGATGTAGTAGATACGCCCGGCGGTCGATCCTTTTGCTAAATCAAAGCCCGCATACCAAATTTTGATCGACTGCAGCTCAGGGTAGATATGATCTTCGAGAGAGATCCCGTCGGCACGCACTTTCGCGAGATCGATGATGATGTCGTTCTTCGAAACGTTCGTCGTCCTCGTCGTCCCCATCGTCGCGGTCGACACCCGGTTTCTCTTATCGGTCTCCGTAAAGGCGACGGTACATCCACTGATCTTTATATTCGACAGCGTCACCGCGTCAAACCGAGTTTTGTACGAAGCGTGTTTGCCGAGAGCATCGGCAAGCCACTGCTGCGTTTCGGCGAGCGACGCGTTTTCCGGCAGCGGCTTAATCTCACTTCGTTTTTGCCCGAGCACGGAACTCGAAATCGCAAACAACATCGCGGTCAACAAAATGAATTCCTTCAGCTTCATGAACACTTCTTACTCGACTTTTCTGAGCACGACCACCGCGGTCGCCCGAAGCGCTTTTCGCTCTCCGACCGCGTCCACCCCCTCATTCGTTTTCGCCTTCACGCTAATGCACCCGGCCTCCGTTTCCAAAACCTGGCCCAGGCCGTGGACGATCTGTTCGACGTACGGCCGAAGTCTGGGTCGTTCGAGCTCGACGGTCGCATCCACGTTGCCGACCACGTACCCGTGCTGTTTCATAAGACCAACGGCGAACCGCAAAAACACAAAGCTCTCCGCATTCGCCCATCGCTCGTCGGTGTTTGGGAAATGCGAACCGATGTCGCCGAGTGCGAGTGCTCCAAGTATCGCATCGGTGACCGCGTGCGTCAGCGCATCGGCGTCGGAGTGACCCTCCGCGCCGAGATCAGACTCGATCTCCACACCGCCGAGGATCAGCGGACGTCCGGAAACCAATCTATGTATGTCGTTTCCGAAACCCACTCGAAACATAATCGTTTTGCTTTTGAATAGATCTAGCTTTCAGATTTCGGCCTAAGATTCATCTATTAAATTTCAAATTTGAAATTTCAGATCTAAGCCCTTGCCGCAAACATGTAGAATTTACGGTCTATGCAAAACTGCCGGCGATCGCCGCTGCCAATATCAGATCCTCCGGATGTGTAATCTTGATATTACGCGAACTGCCCTCGACGAACTCGATCGGATGGCCAAGTTTCTCGACTAGGTAGCATTCATCGGTGACCGACTCGGTGACACCGCCGATCTCGAATGCTCGCCTTAGAACTTCGACCTTAAACGCCTGAGGTGTCAGAGCCCGGCGCAGCTTGCTGCGATCCAGCGTACCTAATATTTCATCACCGTGAACGGTTTTTATAGTATCCGTCACCGGACCGACCAAACAGGCCGCACCCATCTCTTTAGCCTTGGCGATAGTCCGTTCGATCTCGTCGTCCGTTACGAATGGCCGCGCTCCGTCGTGGACCGCAACCACCCCGACGTCGCTTTCGACCGCCGCAAGTCCTTTGAAGACCGACTCGGCCCTCGTCACCCCACCGGTGACAACCCGAAGAGGCTTCGAGATATGCACACCGCCCAGGCGGGCGACATGCTCCGACGCAACCACGACGATCAAATCGTCGACCGCCGGGGCCGCCGCAAACCGCTCGATCGCATAAACAACGACGGGCTTGCCGGCTATTTCCACGAATTGTTTTGGGGTTTCGGAATTGAAGCGTGAGCCCGAACCGGCGGCGACGATTATCGCTGTTGTCTTCACGCGGGTGTCTATTTAAGCTCTTCGATGATGGTCGTCTGGCGAAGCTCGCGGGTGGCTTTCTTGAACCCAAGCGAACGCGAATCGTGGATGCCGACGTTGGACTCGTGATGTTCGTCTTTGTCTTCCCAAAGGCGACCAAAGATCATCTTCCCGGCCGTCGTTTGCAAGACGCTCGTGACGGCGATGTCGGCCGTCTTGCCGATCAGGCGGCGGGCGTTGTCCACCACGACCATCGTTCCGTCGTCGAGGTACGCGACGCCCTGGTTATATTCCTTCCCTTCCTTGAGCACGAACACGCGCATCGCTTCGCCGGGGAGGACTACCGGTTTCAAAGCGTTCGCGAGCTCGTTGATGTTCAGAACCGAAACGCCGCGGAGCTGGGAAACTTTGTTGAGATTAAAATCGTTGGTGACGATCACGGCGTCAAGCTGTTTTCCGAGCTCGATGAGCTTGAGATCGACTTCCTTGACCGCCGGAAAATCCGTTTCCACGATCTGGATATCGAGCTTGCTGTTGTTGCGAAGGCGCTGCAGCATATCCAGCCCGCGACGGCCGCGTTGCCGCTTCGACGAATCCGCCGAGTCCGCTACCTGCTGCAATTCCGCAAGGATGAAATTCGGGATGATGAGGGTACCACCGAGAAACCCGGTTTCTGAGACATCGGCGATACGCCCGTCGATGATCACCGACGTATCGAGGATCTTGTAGTCGCGCTTTACGTTCTTGTCGCTGAAAATTCCGCCGAGCGCCGAGAGATCGAGATAGTCGCCCTTTGCCGCACCGACCATCAGCCCGATGTAGCCCATGAAGCAGGCGAGAATGATCGTCAGAAATGTCCGCATCTCGCCGGGTACGGTGTTGATGTCTTGGGCGCTGATGAGCATCCCGATCAGGTATGCGCCGATGATGCCGAGGATCGAGCCGGTCGCCGCTCCGATCAATGTCCGAAGGCTTGCCTGCCGTGCACGCATCTCGAACGCGATTATGCACAATGCGACCATTGCCCCCACAACTGCGGAAATAAACTGACGTTCGCGGAAGGCACTGGAGAGGTGGGTCGTCTGCGCGAGGGGGTTAAGCAAGTAACCCACAGCCGCAAGCATTGCAACGAAAAATAACCTGATAATGAGGACGTCCCATTTCATCGCCAGCAATTTTAGCACGAAACATTTACAGAAAAGAACGAAAATACGGCTCATCCCAGAGAATGTTCTTTTCATCCCGCGAATTCGGCATTTTCGGCAATCCAAACAGAAAGACGCGGCCAAGTCGGAAAACTTGCCCACGTCTTTCTGTATCTCGAATCGCGCTAAACGGTATTATTCGTCTGACGGCCCGCCGCTGGCGCCCGGGCTCCACTGGCCCTGGCTGCCGCGGTTCTTGTCCGAAAAATGCCCCTCGCGCCCGCCTGCGGTGCTCGGGCCGGATTCGTCCATGTTCCCTTGATCACCGGTATCTTTTCCATAACCGCCGGAACTCTGTAAGTCCTGGGTGCTGCGACCCGAAAGTTGATTTTGGTCCTGACCTTCCGATTCAGCCCCGGACATATTGCCCATCGGCGAATTTCCATTTGAGCTTCCCGCTTCCCTCTGCGCGTTATCTTTATTATTCGGCATAAATATTTTCCCCCTTGATATAATTCCGTCCCCGTACCATAAGGGTTCAGTTACCCTGGGTTATACAATCACTGTGCCGCTCCAGCCCACCTTCCGGTGAATGAATTCAGCCCCCTCCCCCCCGCGTACAAAATACACCCGGTTGGATGTATCATCTTAAAACTAAGCCCTGAATGTTTATGGCGAAACAGCCCGCGACCATCTTCGTTTGTCAGAACTGCGGTAATCAGTCACGCAAGTGGGTCGGGCAGTGCCCGGATTGCGGCGAATGGAACACGATGGTTGAAGAACGGTTCCGTGCGACCGCCCAAGCCGCCGCCGCGGGCGCCGGTTTTGGAGCCCGCTTCACGCAGCAGACCGCGCCCGTCGCCTTTTCCGATATCGAGTCGCAAGACGATTCCCGTTTTACCTCCGGCATTGAAGAGCTTGATCGTGTCCTCGGCGGCGGGATCGTGGCAGGATCGCTTGTTTTGATCGGGGGAGCCCCGGGAATCGGAAAGTCGACGATCGTTATTCAGATGGCCGACCATCTCGGGCGGAATAACGTTAAGGTGCTATACGTCTCCGGCGAAGAATCCGAGCGACAGATAAAAATGCGGGGCGAACGCCTCGGACTGGCGGCCGATAACCTCTTTATACTTCCCGAAACAAATCTCCAGAGCATCGTCGCGGAAACTGAAAAGCTTCGTCCGGACGTCGTCATAGTTGATTCCATACAAACCATTTTCTCCGACAAGATCGAATCTGCGCCCGGGAGCGTTTCGCAGGTTCATGATGTCGCGGGCCAGTTCATGATGATCGCGAAACAAACCGGCACGCCTGTTTTCCTAACCGGACACGTCACAAAGGAAGGCTCCATCGCGGGACCCAAAACGCTCGAGCATATCGTCGATACGGTTCTATATTTCGAAGGCGATCGTCATCATAATCACCGCATCATCAGGGCGACGAAAAATCGTTTCGGCGCGGCGAACGAGATCGGAGTTTTCGAAATGACGAACGCCGGACTGACGGCGGTCGGAAATCCTTCCGAGCTTTTCCTGCAGGAACGCCCGGAAGGCGCGAGCGGGTCCGTCGTCACGGTCTGCATGGAAGGTACGCGTCCGATGCTCGTCGAAGTGCAGGCGCTGGTCAGCGGGACCAAGTCGGCATCCGGGCGACGGATGGCACAGGGTTTCGATTACAATCGCACGTCACTCTTGATAGCGGTTCTAGAGAAGCGTCTCGGGTTCCAGCTTGCGGGCGACGACGTATTCATAAATATCGCCGGCGGATTGGAAGTCGATGAGCCGGCTGCCGATCTCGGCGTCGTTGCCGCAATAGCGTCGAGCTTTCGAAATCTGCAAATCCCGCCCGAGACCGCGGTCTTTGGGGAAGTCGGACTGACCGGCGAAGTTCGCGGCGTCCTCCAGGCGCAGGCGCGGGCGCGTGAGGCGCAGACTTTGGGATTCAAGAAACTGATCGTGCCGGCGTCGAACAAGGTTGGGCTCGAGAAGCTGCTCGGCACACGGGTCGTCGGCGTGAAGAATCTGGAAGAAGCCCTCGACGAATTGTTCTGAAGGCGTTCCGGCTCTCGCCGTCTTTGTTTCGTGGTTGGGCGAACCAGACACCGGCTACATCGAAGACACCAAAGTCCTTCCGCCCGAGATCGCTCCCGAATTTGTCTTATGAAGAATTTTCAAATAGCAGTCACCGTTTTCCTTCTATCTTTTGCTATCGGCGCATCGGCGCAGACGAGTTCGAAAGACGATGCCGCGCTGACGTCCCTCGTCCGGCAGATGGCGACGTACCAGGTTACATTCGACCCGGCCGGCCTCGACAAGATTTTCACATCCGATTACATCGAGATCTCACCTGCGGGTGAATTCGACCCACGTGAAAAGGTTCTCGGATTCTACAAGGCGGAAGCCAAGCCCGGGGCGCGTACGATCCCGGCGATCGACGTTTCAGAAGTGTCGATCCGCAATTACGGGAAGTTTGCGATCGTGATCGCGAAGCTCACATATACAGTCGCACCGACCGTTCCCCCACGGGGCATGCGCGGGACTTTTGTTTGTCGGCGTGAGAACGGAACGTGGAAGATCGCTTCGTCGCAGTACACGGGGATCCGCCCGCCGCAACCGCCGAAAACTTAGTATGGCCACATCTTCTAACCGTTCACCGGTTCACGTCGTCTACGGCGGAGCGAATCTTTTCAAATCCGACACGCCGTCGAAGCTCGGCAAGATCGCGCTCCGGTCTTTGCAAGCTTATGCGCCGGACGTCGCATCGTTCGCGGATGCGATGGAATTGAGCGGGGACAAGAAGTTTCTCCAGGCCGTCTACAAGAAGACGACCGAGAAGCTCGAACGCGAGGCCGTCGAAGATTTCCGCATCGATTTTGAAGATGGCTACGGATTTCGTCCGGACGAGGAAGAAAACGCCGACGCGGTCCACTCTTCCAATGAATTAGCAAAAGCGTTTCTTTCGAACTCGATCACGCCGTTCTGCGGCTTTCGAATAAAATCATTTGCGCCGGAAACGCACACCCGCGCGGTGCGGACGCTGAATTTATTTCTCGAAACTTTTCTTAAGAAAACGAAGAGCCGACTACCCCGAAATTTTGTCGTCACCCTCCCGAAGATCTCGGACCCGAGAGAGGTCGCCGAGCTTTGCCGCCGGCTGACCAGGATCGAAAGCGACAATCGACTGGCGCCGAACTCGATCGGCGTCGAGATAATGATCGAAACGCCGCGGGCCATCATCGATGAGAAAGGCCGGATCGGGATCGCGCCGCTTGTCGAGGCCGCGGCAGGGCGCTGCACTTCCGCACATTTCGGTGCGTACGATTACACATCAGCGCTCGGCATCTCCGCGTCGAATCAGCATCTCCGACACGACGCATGCAACTTTGCGCGGCAGTTGATGCTCGTCACGCTGGTGCCTTTGGGGGTACGACTTGTCGATTCGGTAACGACCAAGATGCCGGTGGCAATTCACAGAGAGGCAAA